>DJIW01000072.1:7574-8142 GCA_002433805.1 Competibacteraceae bacterium UBA6584
ACTGTCCTTGGCCCGGCAAAGGCCGATGCAACAGGTGGTCGTGAACATCTTGCTGCCGATCTGAAAGCTGTGCTCGGCGATGACCGAGCAAATCCGCCCGGCGAGCGCCACCGCGTCGCTCGGCGACCCGGCGGGCAGGAAAATCGTGATCACGCCGCTGGCGAAGTGTGCGGCGATATCGCCGTGCGACAACAGATTTTTGATCAACAGCGCGGCTTCGTGGACGAACTGCTCGACCGCTTCAAACCCCATGGCGTGCCGGATGGGGGCGTAATCACTCAGCAAGACGTATAGCACGCTGCCTTCGTGATCGATTTCCAGGGTTTCCATGAAAAACCGGCGGCTGTAGAGGCCGGTCGACTCGTCATGCTTGAGCAAATCCTCAAGCTGTTGCTGGTTGACGGTGTTGCTTTCCGGGGTGGCGTCGCGCACGATGATTTGGGTGCAGGGTTCATCGTTCATCCGGGTCGGCGCGCACTCAAGCAGGATCGGAATGTTCTTGCCGTTGCTGCGCAGTCCGACCAGTTCGACCGGCTCCACCGCCTTGCCGGAGCGGATGCTGCGGCGC
>DJIW01000051.1 GCA_002433805.1 Competibacteraceae bacterium UBA6584
GGCTCGGAGATGTGTATAAGAGACAGGTCGGGAATCGCCGGCTAATGTCCCCGTTTATGGGATAAATGATGTCCCCATAAAATTTTCTTGACCCGGGGACATTTTTGCTAAACTACAAGACATGGCGCGCAATAGGGACAAGCACAACAGCGTGGATGCGAGCCGGAGAATGGTCGTCGCCGATCTGGCCGATCAGAATCTTAAAAAACATATCGCCGCTATCCACATCAACAACAGGCTGACGCTCACCCAGCGTAAGGCCTCGAATGTCTTGTTGTACAATGCCTACGAAAGTCTGTTGACCGCGCGGGTGCACCGAATCCGGGTCAAGGATCTCGCCGAGGCGATCGGATTCAATACCCACAATCTGGATCCGCTCAAGGAAGCGTTGAAAACGCTAGCCCGGACGGTGCTGGAGTGGAACATCCTCGACGAGGACGGCCAGCAGGAAGAATGGGGCGCCACCACCTTGCTGGCTCAGGCGGTTATCAAAGGCGGCTATTGCGTGTACGCCTACAGCCCCGAGCTTTGCGAAAAACTCTACCGTCCTGAGATTTACGCGCTGCTCAACCTCAGCATCCAGCGCAAGTTCAGCAGCAGCTACGCCCTGGCGCTTTACGAAAACTGCCTGCGCTACCGGCGGGTCGGCACCACCGGCTGGATCGGGTTGGACATCCTCAAGCGTTTGCTGGGGATCAGCGACGCGGACAGCTACTATCAGGATTTCCGCAAGTTCAACGACAAGGTGATCAAACCGGCGGTGCGGCAGGTGAACGACACTTCGGATCTGGTGTTGGAGATCGATTACCAACGCGACCACCGCAAGATCACGGCGGTGCGGTTCCGGGTCAGCGACAACCCGCAGATGCTCCTGTTTTCACAACATCAAGCCGCGGCCGCCAGCGCCGAGGAACCGCCGGCGACCATCGACAAACCCGAGGAGCGGTTGGAGCGCCTGGAGCAGGCGCGCGAAAAATTGGCGACCTTCGGGCTGAGCGCGCGCCAGATCCGCACGGCGCTCGCCACGCACGATCCGGGTTATCTGGAGGGCAACATCGCGGTGGCGGAGCGCGATTTGGCCGCCGGCAAGGTGCATAATCTGCCGGCGTATCTGCTGGCCGCGCTGCGTGAGGATTATCGAGCGGTCAAGGCGTTGGCGCCCGCAGCCGTTCCCGATGCCGCCGCGCCGGATCGGGTCGACCCGGACGATGCGCCCGAAGTGCGACAGGAATGCTTGCGCACCCAGTTTTTGACCGCCCGCCTGCAAGCGGCGTTGGACCGTTTGAGCGAGGCCGAACGCCAGGCGTTGGAAGCCGACTACGTGGTCCGGCTGGAACAGGGCGACGGCTTCGAGGCGCGGCTCATTCTGGGTTTGTATCGCAAGAACGGGCTACGCAGTAAAATCGTGGAAAGCCACTTTCGGGCATTCGCGCGCGCGCAACTGGTCGGCACCGACGATCCGTCGGAATTCGCCGAGTATGTTGCCCTTCACACTCAAAAGGCTCGCGAATCGCTGGAGGAGGCACCTTCTTTTTGAGGTTCTCGACCTGGAGACGGAACCGATGAGTCGGCCGGTCATGGAAGCAGGGCGTCGCCTGCCGCGCGCGGAAGATCCCGCGCGCGCGGTTGGTTCGCGTTCGACCGTCAGACGGTCTTGGCTGTTCGCGCCGTTGCTGTTTGCCATTTTTTGGATAGGCGCCTCCTTGCCGGCCAGGGGGCAAGCGGCGTCCGACCCGGCCCGAGCGGCCGAAAGCCGGATGGAAAGCTACCGATTGCGCTTTTGGCTCGGCGGCGGCTTGTTGTTGCTGGGGCTTCTGGGGATTCCCTTGGTCGTCTTGTTCGGACGGCACCGCCATCTCATGGCGGAGCGGAACGAACTCAAGAACCGGGTTACCGCCTTGCACGACCGACAGTGGGCGCTTGAGGTGGAAATCGAGCGGTCGCGGCAGGGTGACGCCAGCCGCCAGCGCGAGCTGGAGGCGGAAATCGAACGGCTGCGGCGAGATGCCGCCGACCGGGGCGAATAGGATACCGAAATCCAACGGCTGCGGAAAAATCTGGAAACCTTGCGCGAGAACGAGCACCGCTATCGGACCCTGACCCAGCAGCTTCCGGTAGGCATCTTCATGACCGATCTCGAGGGCGCTTGCCGCTATGTCAACGAGCGCTGGTGTCAGATGACCGGGCTTACGGCCGAACAAGCGGCGGGAACCCCTTGGACCCAGGCGGTGCATCCCGACGAGCGCGAGCAGGTGTTGAAGGCGTGGCAGCAAGCCGTCCGGGAGGGTAGCGAGTTCGTGCTCGACCACCGGTTTCGCAGCCGTTCGGGGCGGACGACCTGGCTGGATACCCGCGCCGTGCCGCTGCGCGATCGCTCCGGGCGCTTGACCTATTACCTGGGCGCCAACACCGATATCGCCGACCTCAAGCGCACCGAGGAAACGCTGCGGGCCAGCGAAGCCCGGTTTCGCAGTTATTTCGAACTGCCGCTCGTCGGCATCGCGTTGATCGGACCGGACAAGCGGTGGTGGGAGGTCAACGACCGTCTGTGCGACTTGCTCGGTTACCGGCGCTCGCAACTGCTGCGGTTGAGTTGGGCCGAACTGACCTATCCCGACGATCTGGCCACCGATCTGGCGCAATTCGACCGGGTGATGAACCGGCGGATCGACGGCTACTCGCTGGATAAACGTTTCTTGCGCCAGGACGGCACCTTGCTGTACGCCAGCGTCTCCACCCGCTGCGTGCGCCGGCCCAACGGCGTGGTGGATTATTTCGTGGCGGTCGTTCAGGACATCACCGAACGCAAGCAGGCGGAAGAACATATCCAGCACCTGGCGCACTTCGACGTGCTGACCGGCTTGCCGAACCGAGCGCTGTTGGGCGACCGCTTGGAACAAGCCGTGCTGCGCGCCTTGCGGGATCGGGTTCAGGTCGGCGTGCTGCTGGTGGATCTGGATCATTTCAAGCGGATCAACGATACCTTGGGCCATACCGTCGGCGATCAACTGCTGCGGGAAGTCGCCAACCGGCTGAAGGGCTGCGCGCGGCAAGGCGACACGATCTCCCGGCAAGGAGGCGACGAATTCGCCATCGTGTTGCCGGATTTGGAGGTCAACGACGAAGCCGCCCGCATGGCGCAGCAGATTCTGGAGGCGGTGGCCCAGCGTTATCAAATCGAGGATCACGAACTGCACGTCAGTTGTAGCGTCGGCATCAGTTTGTGCCCGCGCGATGGTCGCAGCGCGGAAAATCTGCTCAAAAATGCCGACAGCGCCCTGTATCGGGCCAAGGATCTGGGTCGAAACAACTATCAGTTCTACCTGTCCGGCGCCACGATCGTCGCCCGCGAGCGGCTGAGTCTGGAAAACAGCTTGCGCCACGCCCTGGAGCGGGACGAATTGGAGTTGTACTACCAGCCCAAATGGGATTTTCATATCGGCGCGATGACCGGCGCGGAGGCGTTGGTGCGCTGGAACCATCCCGAACTGGGATTGTTGCCGCCGGCCCGCTTCATTCCGATCGCCGAGGACAGCGGCTTGGTGTTGCCGGTCGGCGAATGGGTGCTGCGAGCGGCGGTCAAGACCGTGGGCAACCTGCATAAAAACGGCTGGCCCGGCTTGCGGATCGCGGTCAATTTATCAGCGCGTCAATTCCGGCAAACGAATTTGACCGATCTAGTCAAAGGGCTGTTGATCGAAACCGGTTTCGATCCGACCTGCCTGGAGTTGGAATTGACCGAAGGCATCCTGATGCACCATACCGAGGACAATATCGCGGCGCTGAGGGCGTTTAAAACCATGGGCGTTCGCATCGCCATCGACGATTTCGGCACCGGCTATTCTTCGTTGAGTTATTTGCAGCGCTTTCCGGTGGATGTGCTGAAAATCGATCGCTCGTTTGTCACCGATTTGCCGACCAGCGACAGCAACGCCGCCATCGTCGACGCCATCGTGACCCTGGCGCACGGTTTGGGCTTGGAAGTAGTGGCGGAGGGCATTGAAACCTTCGAGCATGTGGAGTTCTTGCGCGCTCACGGCTGCGACCAAGGACAAGGCTATTACTTCGGCCGGCCCTTGCCGCTGGCTGAATTCGAGAATCTGCTCGCCCAGGATCGCCGGCGCGCGGCGGCGGCGTGAATCTGGATCGCGTTTATAGGACGGCAACTTTGGAGTGTGAAAATGAAAGAATTTATTCCTTGGGCGGACGAGCTCTCGGTGGGCATCGAGGAAATTGATGAACAACATAAAATATTAGTGAAACTGATTAATAAACTATACGACGAAACCATAAAGGCCCAACCGAATACCGCGGTTGTCGACGGGATTTTGAACGAACTGGTGCAATACACGATCATCCATTTTTCCCTTGAAGAAAGTTTGTTCCGTATTTTCGACTTTCCCTATTACGACGCGCACAAGAAACAGCACGAAGACCTTAAAAACGAAGTGATCGCCATTCAAGCGAAATTCAGAGCCGGCGAAAAACCGATCAATCTCGAACTGATCCATTTTCTGAGAAAATGGTTGCGCGAGCACATCATGGGAACCGATAAGAAATACACCAGCTTTTTCTTGGAAAAAGGCTTGAAAGGTACGTGGACCAAGCGTTCGTGGATCGGCAAAATTTGGGATTCGGTGTATTCCAAATAAATTTGCTTGAAGCCTCGGGCGCGCCCGCAATGGCCGCAACAGAACAAACCGTTTTTTTTAAATCCGGCTCCATTGCCTTGGAAGGTCGGCTGTGCGAGGCGACTGGAGCCCAGGCGGTGGTAATCGCCCACCCTCATCCCTTGTACGGCGGCGATCTTGACAATCCGGTGGTGGCGGCGTTGGCCGCCGCTTACCAGCGGCAAGGCTACAACACTCTACGCTTCAATTTTCGAGGGGTCGGCGCCAGTGAAGGTCATTACGCCGACGGTCGGGGCGAGCAGGAAGAAGACTTGCGGGCCGCCGCCGCTTATCTGGCGGGACTCGGCAAACCCCCGAGCGATCTGGCCGGCTATTCCTTCGGCGCGTGGATTGTGCTGAAGCTCGATCCGCCGCTGTCCGCTGTCCGCCGGCAGCTGTTGGTGGCCCCTCCGCTGGCTTTGTTGGATTTCATCGGCATTCCCCGACCGCGGGCGCAGCTGCATGTCATCGCCGGAGCGCGCGACGATTTCGCCCCGCCGGACCACCTTCGAGAATGGGCGACGCACTGGCAAGAAACGGCGCGGTTGCACCTGCTGCCGGAGGCCGATCATTTCTTTTCGAGCGGATTGAGCCAGCTGGCGGCGCTGGTCGAAACTTTGCTTGAGCCGCCGCCGGAACCTTGACGCCGCCGGCGCTCGCGGTTCAGATCTTGAGCGGAATCACGATCATCTGGATTTCCCGCAGATGCAACCGGCGCTGCATGGCGAGCGCGGTATGGTTGTGCAGCCACGAAATCAACCAGCTTTCATCGTCGAAGATCAGCTTGCTGCCCAGACAGACCGCATTGGGGTAGTCGGTAACGACCTGGACCACCAGTTTTTCCAGCTCGGTTTCCACATCGGTGCCGTAGGCGGCGTAGGAGGTGGCTGCAAGCCCTTGATTGTGGCAGTAATTGACGTAATAACGCAGGGAATTTTCGATTTGATACTGCAAGGACCGCAACGTGCCCTTGCCGCCGTAGCTTTCCGCGTCCACCTCGCCGACGCTGAGGAAAATAAAATTCTTGAAGTGGCCGGCGAAGACTTCATTGATCCACTTGAGCGCGTACATGCCCAAACCCCGATTTTTTCCGACCAGGAAAACGGCGGTCGGCTGATCGGCGGTCAACGGCGGTTCCGGCAGGTCTTCGCTCCAATCGGGCCGTGGCGCATATAAGGCGTCCACCATGCGCAACTGCTGGCGGACGTGCTCGTAGTGGCGCTTGATCAAGGCGCAAAGCGTAACCAACAGGCCGGTAATCAGAATGGTGAGCCAGCCGCCCTCGGTGAATTTTTCCACGATCGTCACGATCAGGATGCCGCCGGTGACCGCGAATCCGACCAAGGACAGCAACAGGCGCGGCTTCCAGTCATCTTCGTCGTAGCGGCTGGCCCACCAGTGCTTGCACAAGCCCAGCAAGGACAGCGAGAAGGTGATGAACACGTTGATGCTATACAGCACCACCAGCACCGAGACGTTGCCGTCGGTCCACAACAGGATGCCGAGCGCGCCCACCCCCATCAAGATAATGCCGTTTTGAGTCACCAGCCGGCCGGACAAGTTGCGGAACTGGCGCGGCACCCAGGAATCCACCGCCATGTTCGCCAACACCTTCGGCCCGCCGAGAAAACCGGCGTTGGCGGCGATGAACAACAAGCCGGCTTCCAAAAACAACACCCCCGCCAACAACACGTAATCGACCGCGGGGATGAAGCCGAGATTATCGATAATGGCCGCGAAGGTGACCGCATTCAACGTTTGATGGGGGACGAACTGCACTTGCCAGAGCAGATACAACAGAATGATGCCGCCGGCGGTGAAACTGAGCGAGGCCGCCATGTAGAGCATGGTGTATCTGCCGGTTCTGACGCGCGGTTCGCTCAGCAGGTTGACATGATTGGAGACCGCTTCCAGACCGGTGTAGGTGCCGCCGCCCAGCGAATAGGCGCGCAGGAACAGCGCGACGGCGAAGACCCAGCCCATGTGTTCGCTCAGTTGCTGGGTTTCGCTGAGGGTATCCGGGATCAACCGCGGCAGACCTTCGGCGTGAGCGACCACGCCGTAAATGATCAGAAAGGCGTGGCTCAGTACAAAACCTAAAAAAATCAGCAACAACACTCTGAAGGGTTCTTTGATGCCCCGCAGGTTGGAAGCGATGAGCAGGACAATCAGCAGGACTTGGCCGCCGAGCTTGTAAGGTTGCGCGCCGGGAGGCAATAAGCTGAACAGGGCGTCCACGCCGGCGGCGATGGAAATGGCGATGGTCAGCGCGTAATCCACCAGCAGCGCCGAACCCGACAGCAAGCCGGCGCGCGGACCCAATAATTGAGTGGCGGCCTTGTAGCCGCCCCCGCCGGTCGGGAACAGCTCGATCACCTGGTTGTAGGACAGGGCGATGATGAAGACGGTAAGCGAGGTCGCGACGGCCAGATAAAGGCCGAAATGGGTGTACTGACCCAGAGCCAAAAACGCTTGTTCCGGTCCGTAACAAGCAGACGACAGACCGTCGGCTCCGAGCGCGATCCAGGCCAGAAACGCCATCCGCGAAATCGTTTGAGAGCTTGGCGGATCGTGCGGGACGGACGGCTTTCCAGACGCCGCTTCTTTAAATGGATCGACGGACGGCATGGGGATTTCTCATAATTGGTCTTATGCCGGACTGAACTATACTCCAAAATCATCGGCTCGCGCGCTGTCCATCCCTTGCACGCGGGCGGTTCCACCGACTTTGGAGCGTCTCGCGCCCGCTGCCTCAGCCCCGGCGACTTACGGTTTCGGGCCGGGAGAAGCGCACCGTTACCTGCAGGCCCGAGCCGCTTTCAGGGTCGCTCAACTCGATGCGCGCGTTATGGCGCAGGGCGATGCGCTTGACGATGGCCAGACCTAAGCCGCTGCCCGAGACCCCGGCGTCGACGCCGCGATAAAAACGGTCGAATACCCGCTCGCGTTCGGCCATTGGAATGCCCGGTCCGGTGTCGCGGACCCACAGTAGGATTTCGGCGGCGGCGTGCTGGATGCCGACATCGATCCGGCCGCCGCGCGGCGTGTAGCGCAGCGCGTTGTCCACCAGATTATCGAGCAACACGCGCATTTCGCCAGGATCGCCTGCGACACTGGCGGGCTCGGCGGCCAACAAACCCAAATCCAGGCCCTTGGCTTCGGCGGTGGCGGATTGCTCCGCCACGGCGGCTTTGGCCAGCGCCAGCAAATCCACCGGTTCGAACCGTGCGGCCGGTTCGGCGTCCAGCCGGGCCAACACCAGTAGTTGTTCGACTGAATGAGCGGCGCGTTGCAAGCCTGCGTCCAAATCGCGCAAGGCGCTGTTGCGGCTTTCGGCGTCGCCGGCGCGCCGCGCCAGATCGGCTTGCAGCCGCACGGCGGTCAACGGTGTGCGCAGCTCGTGCGCGGCGTCGGCGACGAAGCGCCGCTGGTTGTCGAGCGCTTGCCCCAGCCGCGCCAACAGATCGTTGAGGGCATGGACCAGCGGTATAAGTTCCGCCGGCAACCGGTCTGATCCGACCGGCTCCAGCGCGGTGGGATGCCGGCGCTGGATCGCGGCGGCCAGACGGTGCAAGGGCCGCAGACCCGCGCCCACGCCGAACCAGACCACCAAAGCCGTGCCCGGCAACAGCAGCAGGAACGGCGCGAGGTTGCGGAAAGCGATGTCGGCGCTCATCCGCAAGCGCACGTTCGAGGGCTGCGCGACTTGTACGATTCGGTCGCCGGCGTGAAGGGCGAACAGCCGCCAGGACCGATCGCGCCAACTCAGATCGGTGAATCCGCTCCGGGTAGAGAACGGCAATTCTTGATCGCGCTGCGATACGTACAGCAAGCCCCGGCTTCGATCCCAGATTTGCACCAGAAGGTCGCCGGCGCTGTCGCTGTCGCCTCCCATGGCCAAGGCGAGCAGATTCTGATTGCGCAGCGCCAGCGCGGTTTGTTGCAGTTGATAGTCGAACAGGGCGTTGGTTTCGGAGCGGGCTTGTCGGTAAGCCGTGAAGCCGGAGGCGGCCAGCACGAGAGATAAACCGGCCAACAATCCCAGCAGCAGCCGCTGGCGGATGGCGTTCATGATGGCGATGGACCGCCCGCGCGGCGGTCTGAAGCCAGAAGCGAAATCCGAATAAATATCCGGCCGGCGGAAGGGCGGGCCGGCTGGAGAGTCGTTAGCGAGGGGCGCGCAGGCGGCGCACGGCGGCCAGCCACTCGCGAGCCAACTGCTGGCGTTCCTGCCGGGGTCGCGCTTGATCGGTCGCGATGAAATAAGCGCTCATGGCCTTGATCGCGGCTCGGGTCTGCTCTTGAGAGCTGGTGATGGGGGAATACTGAATCATGGTCGCACACCTCGCTTAAATTTTATCAAAATCAAATGACCGCTTTAAAAAATGGTGGAACGTTCGAGCGGCGCGTCAGCTTTCGTCGCCCGAGCGGGCTAGAAAATCTCGAATGAACCGCCGCACTTCCCTCGAAGCCGTGGTGTCCATGGCCTGACAGGTCTCGATAAACGCATCGCGCAGTTCCGCTTCGATTCGAACCACCAGTTTTACGTCGTCTTCCTTTTGGCTTTTATGTTTTTTTCGTTTTCCCATGAGAAGACCAATTTTTTGTATATACGAATTTAATACATAGTACGTATCTTTTTTTTTGTCAAGTTTTTTAGGGATGCAACAAGTTGATTTTCATGACTCTGAACGGCAGCTTAACGACATAAGCAATTATCGAACCAATGAGCGGAAAAGTGCGGGGCGGGGGCGGCGGGGGCGCGGCGAGTTGTGGGCGGTCCGGCGGCTATTTAAAATCCATTGATCTGGCATACGGATCGACTGGGCTGACAAGCGCTTCCCGGC
>DJIW01000113.1:0-192 GCA_002433805.1 Competibacteraceae bacterium UBA6584
AGCGCCTCAACGCCGGCGTTGACGCCCGCCGCGTACGCCGCGATCAAGGCCCGGTCTTCAGGAGGCGCGGCGGCCAGCGCCTGCCCGGCGCGATTCCGGAACCGATGGGTGCGATGAGCGTGATCGAGGTCCAGCGCTGACGGCCCGAGCAGCGCCGCCAATTCGCCCGCCGCCGCCCGCCGCAACAGATCC
>DJIW01000113.1:384-8004 GCA_002433805.1 Competibacteraceae bacterium UBA6584
CCCCCCGCCCCCCCCCGCCGCAACAGATCCATTTGAAAAAATCGGTCCTGGGCGTGAATAAAGCCGGTGGCGCGGGCCACATCCAACCGGGATCGACCCCGGATCGTTGGAACGCCCGAAGCATCGCGTTCGACCTCGACCGCCGCGCCGAGTCCGGCCAGCGTCGCGGTCCCGTCCAACTGCGGCAGGCTGCCGCGCAGCGCGGCGTACAGCCCCCCAGCGCAGCCCGCCAGCAGCAGCACCAAGCCGCCGCCGATGGCTACCAGCCAGCGCCGCCGGCGGAGGGAAAAGCGGAATGGATCAGCGAACAAAATGTCCTCGGGTGAGTTCTATCCAAGGGAACGTCAAGCCGCTTGCGGGCGGCCATGTTATAATTCCCGCGCTCGCGTGAGCCGCGTTCGCGCGGGTTTCCCAAACCTTCACAATAACTTCGAGGGAACCATTTATGAGCAATCACGCCCCTGACAACAGCCGCCGTCGCTTCATCAAACTGACCGCCATCGGCTTGGCCGCCGCGCCGTTCGCCAACGCGCTGTTGAGCGGGACCGCCGGGGCGGCGGATGCGATCACCGAAGCCGATCCGCAGGCGGCGGCGTTGGGTTACAAGGAAGATGCCGCCAAGGCTGAAAAGCGCACTGACGCCACGGCGAATTGCGCCAATTGTGGTCTGTATACCGGCAAGGCGGGCGATCCCAACGGACCTTGCGCGATTTTCCAGAACAAGCTGGTAACCGCCAACGGCTGGTGCACCGCTTGGGTCAAGAAGGCGTCCTGATCCGTTCGCGGGGACGGGTGGCGAAAATCAAGAAAACCACCGCCCGCTCCCGCTGGTTTATTTGCCCCGCTTGCGATCCAACCGCCAGACCAAATCCTCGATGATGGTGCGGTAGAGTTGGTCCTTCAGCAAGGCGTCTTCAACGCCGTAATCGATGCTGGGATTATCGTTGATTTCGATCACCACCACGCCTTTGGTCGTCTGCTTCAAATCGACCCCGTAAAAGCCGTTGCCGATCAGGCCGGCGGCCTTAAGCGCGGTCTTGACCACGATTTCCGGGGCGTCGGCCACTTGAAAGGTTTTGGAATCGCCCTCGCGCGCCTCGCGCTCGCGGCCGGGGTCGTGGTTGTAAATCTGCCAGTGTTCCTTGGACATGAAATACTGGCAGACGAACAGGGGCGTCCGGTTGAGGATCGCCACCCGCCAGTCGAATTCGGTATACAGAAATTCCTGCGCCAAGACCAAATCGGATGATTTGAACAAACGGCCGGCCACTTCCAGCAATTCCGGGCGGTCGTTGACCTTGAACACCCCGCGCGAGAACGAACCATCGGGAATTTTTAACACGATGGGGTAGGGGATCTCGTTGTCCACCCGTTCCAGATTGTCGCGCCGCACGATCACGGTCTTGGGGGTGCGGATGCGGTGGGTTCTTAACAGTTCATCCAGATACACCTTGTTGGTGCATTTGAGGATGGAATCGGGGTCGTCGATCACCACCATCCCCTCGCTTTCGGCCTTCTTGGAAAACTGGTAGGTGTAATGATCGATGCCGGTGGTTTCCCGGATGAATAAGGCGTCGAATTCCGCCAGCCGGCCGTAGTCTTTTTTCTCGATCAACTCGACGTTGACCCCGCATTCGCGGCCGATCTTGACAAATTGCTGCAAAGCCTTGGGGTTGGAGGGCGGCATCGCTTCCTTGGGGTTGTGCAGCATGGCCAGATCGTAGCGGTAGTTGCTGCGGGCGCGGGGTTGCCGCCAGCGCCGGCTGAGATAAGTCGTCAGCGCCCCCAAAAACATTTCTTCCTGTTCGGCGGACAAGGAATGCAGATGCAGCGCCTTCAAAGTCGCGATCCGCCATTGGCCTTGCAGCCGGAATTCCACCCGCAGCAGCGGGGCGCGAAAGACGCCAAATAATTGACGCGCCAATTCCTGTAATTCCTTGGCCGGACATTGGCCGAAATAGATATCCAGTTCGAAGGCGGTGGCGGTGAAGCCCGGCCGGGGCTTGCCCAAGACCTGCTGGACGTGGTCGTCCAGATCCTCGACATCCAGGCTGTAGATGGATTTGCGGCTGAGGTCGTTTAAGGTGCGCACGCTGGGAATGACCCGATGGCGGCGGGCTTCGGCCAGCAGCGAACAGTAATAGCCGACGCTCAGATAGCGGTAACTGCGGCAGAGGTTCAGCACCCGCAGGTTGCGGCCGGCGGACGAGTATTCGGGTTTGGCCAGATAGTCCTTGGCGGCGACAACGGGCAATTTGGGGAAGTGGGGCTTCCAGTCGGTGGGGTTTTCCACCAGGATGATGTGATCGGCCATCGAAGTAAAGCGGTGCTCCTGACGCTGCGATTATCCAATGATGACGGTGGAGGAGGCCGGCGGCTCGCCCCGGCGGTTGGAACGGTAAAGGACCAGCACGGCTTTCTGTCCGACTTTGCCGTAGCGGGCCATGCGTTGAAATTCTCGATGCGGGATCGGCATGTTGATGGAATCGGTGACGGTTTCGCCTTCCTCGACATCGACCAAGGGATCGTGAACGTAGATGTAGTGATCGTCGAAGCCGGTCACCACCACCCAATGCGGAAAGCGTTCGCCGTAAATTCGATACGAGCTGATCAGCACCAGCGGAACGCCGCCGGCTTCGCACTTTTGCCGCAGCTCTTCCACGCCGAGGCTTCCGCAGCGCAACAACACCGGCAACTGGCTGAGTTCCTCGATCCAGTCTTCCTGAACCAGCCGCATCACTTCCTTTTTCTCCGCGCTTCGAACCGAATCGATCAGAAAGACGTTGCTTTCGTTGACGTGGATTTCCAAATCGAAACCGCGTCGGTACGCCGATAGCGCCAATCCGTAAGGGCCGCAGCCGCCGTGGCCGGAGGTCATGAAAATGGTGGTGGCCTCGCGCCACAGCCGCAGTTCCAATTTGCGATTGAGTTCCATGGCGGGGTCCAGCGCCTTCATCGCCATCATCAGCGCCGCCGGCCCGCAAGTAAAATCCAGGGTCTGCTGGTAATACGGCACTTTGACCAAGTCGACCTGCAAATACGGGACCAACCGCTTTTCGAAACGCAGCGCGTCCATGTGATCTTCGTAATAATCCGGCGTTTCCTCGAACTGGCGGTATCCGTGGCGGCGGAATAGGGCCAGGGAAGCGGCGTTGTCGCGGCGGACTTCCAGGCGCATCGACACGCAATCCCGTTCCAGCGCGGCGGCTTCGGCCGCCTCTAGCAACCGGTCGCCGACCTGGCAGCGCCGGTGTTCGGGGTTCACGGCAATCGAATAGAGCCGGGCCATCGAGGTACCGCGCGAGAACAGCAGCAGCACATAGCCGCGAATCTGGCCTTCCTGTTCGTCCAATACGGTGATCGAATTGCCGTGGGTCAACAAATGGCGGAAGCTGCGGCGGGACAGGCGGTCCGTCGCAAAGCATTGCTGTTCGATAACCAGCAAGGCTGGAATATCGTCCAGAGTGGCGTGGCGCAGCATGGCGGTGTGAACCGGTAGGCTGTGGGTGCGAAGCGCGAACGGTAACGCTCAAACGGCTCGCGGGGGATGGTTGAAACGAAAGGGGACGAACCGAGTGCTTGAAGCCAGGCGGAAGTTGACGGCTGGCGCGAACGCTGGATCGAGAACGGCGCTTTCATTGACTGTACTGCTATTATCACGCAGTCCTTGCCGCCATCGCTAGTGAAAATCATCATGACCACCCCGCATCCCCGTTTGTTGGAGCGCATCCGCCAACTGATCGCCACGCCGTCGGTCAGCAGCGTGTCGCCTCGGTTCGATCAGGGCAACCGGGCGGTGATCGAGCTGCTGGCCGGCTGGCTGGAAGACGCCGGCTTTAACGCGCGCATCGAGCCGTTGCTGGAGCGGCCGGACAAAGCCAATTTGATCGCGACCTTGGGTGAGGGGCCAGGCGGTTTGGTGCTGTCAGGGCATAGCGATACCGTACCCTATGATGCCGGTCGCTGGCGTTACGATCCTTTCGAGGGCGTGATCGCGGACGAGCGGATTTACGGTCTTGGATCGGCGGATATGAAAGCCTTTCTGGCGCTGGCCATCGAAGCGGCGAGCGCGTTCGCCGCGCGGGATTTGCGGCGGCCGCTGGTGATTTTGGCGACGGCGGACGAGGAGAGCAGCATGAGCGGCGCGCGGGCGCTGGCGGCTGCGGGGCAGCCGCTGGGCCGGCACGCGGTGATCGGCGAGCCGACCGACTTGAAGCCGGTGCGGATGCACAAGGGCATTTTGATGGAAGCGATCCGGCTGGAAGGCCGTTCCGGTCATTCCAGCAATCCGGCGCTGGGGGTGAACGCGCTGGAGGGAATGCATCGGGTGATCGGCGAACTGCTGCGCTGGCGCGCGGAATTGCAGGCGCGCTATCGCAATCCGTTATTTGAAGTCGACGTTCCGACAATGAATTTGGGCCATATCCACGGCGGCGATAACCCAAACCGGATTTGCGCCGATTGCGAGTTGCACATCGACATCCGGCCGCTGCCGGGCATGACGCTGGCGGAGTTGCGCGGCGCGCTGCGCGAACGACTGGAGCGATTGTTGGCGGATGATGCGCTCAAGTTGAGCTTCAAACCGCTGTTTTCCGGCATCGAGGCATTGGAAACCCCGGCGGCGGCGGCCATCGTGCGGGCGGCCGAGGACTTGACCGGCGCGCCGGCCGGGGCGGTGGGGTTTGGCACCGAGGGGCCGTATCTCAACGCCTTGGGGATGGAGACGGTGATTCTGGGGCCTGGTAGCGTGGCTTGCGCGCATCAGCCGGACGAATTTTTGCCGCTGGCGACGCTGCAACCGACGTTGGCTTTATTGCGCGGTTTGATCGAGCGTTTTTGCGTGCGAGCTCCATGAACAATCTGTCACTCATATTAGGAGCGCTAGGTCCGATTTTCGCGATGATTCTGTTGGGGGCGGGGTTACGGTGGCTTAAATTTCCTGGCGATAGCTTTTGGCCAGCGGCGGAACGGTTTACTTATTTTTTGCTATTTCCGGCATTGTTAATGCGGCAGCTTGCGCTGGCAAGATTGACGGATTACGCCGTGAAGCCGGTGGCGCTGGTGATCATCGCCTTGCTGCTGTTGATGACGGCGGTGGTCTATGCGCTCCGACCGTGGCTTAAGGTGGACGGACCGGCGTTTACCTCGGTCTATCAAGGGGTGATCCGCTTCAATACCTACGTCGGGCTGGCGGTGGTGCTGGCGGTGTTTCACGCCGATGGCGGCACGGTGGCGGCGCTGGTGATGGCGATCATGATTCCCTTGATCAACGTGCTGTGCGTGCTGGTGCTGACCGCGCACGCGGGCGGCGGGGTCACCGTCGGCGGTGTTTTGAGAGGACTGATCACCAATCCGCTGATCGTGGCGTGTTTGGTCGGGATCGGCTTGAACATGACGGGCATCGGCTTGCCGCTCGGTTCGGCGGCGATGCTGGATATTTTGGCTCGGGCGGCCTTGCCGCTGGGACTCTTGGCGGTAGGTGCTGGCCTGCGCTTGGACGCGCTGGCGCGGCCGGGCTTGCTGGTTGGAACCAGCGCTTTGAAATTGTTGATCATGCCAGTACTAGCGGGAGCACTCTGTTGGCTGGTGAATCCCGGCCGGCTGGAAACGGCGGTCTTGGTGACTTTTGCAGCCCTGCCCAGCGCCTCGGCGGCTTACATTCTGGCGCGACAACTGGGCGGCGATGGAGCGCTGATCGCCGCGATTCTCACGGTGGAGACGGCGCTGGCGCTGGTGACCTTGCCGATGGTGTTGGTGTGGGTGGTGTGAGACCGAGCATTGAACCCATTGAAAAAACGGTGTTAAATTTGAGTGCGGTGACGGATGGAGGCAAGACCATAGGCGCTAGAGCGGAAACTGCAACACGATCCACGCGAATGACGCTGCCGTTGGAAACCGGCCACCGTCTCGGACGATGTGATTTGGAGTGAAGACATGGATATCAGCGAGTTGAAAGAGATCATCCGGCGGGAATTGCCCGGCTTGTTGCGGAGCGATCCGAACCTGCGCGAGTTTTTGTTGGAACTGACGCGGCAAGAGTATCCGAGCCGAGTCGAGACGGAGGATCGCTTTCACAAACTGCTCGGTGAGCTACGCCGCGACCGGGAGGAGCAAAACCGCAAGTGGGAGGAGCAAAACCGTAAATGGGAGGAGCAAAACCGCAAGTGGGACGAGTGGAGCCATAGATGGGATGAACAACAACTGCGGAATCGACAAGAATTCGACCGGGTGCATGAGGAAATCATGGCAGTAGCTCAAAAGCACGAACGGTCGGTAGGGGCTTTGGGCGCGCGATGGGGTTTGCAGTCCGAGAAAGCGTTCCGCGACGCGCTGGCGGGAATTTTGGAGAAGAGCTTTGAGGTTCAAGTGTTGAACGTCAACGAATACGATGATCAAGGCGAGGTCTTCGGTCGGCCGGATCAAGTAGAACTGGATATCATCGTCATGAATGGATTGCTGCTGATCTGTGAGTTGAAATCCTCCATCGACAAAGCGGGCATGTACGCTTTCGAGCGCAAGGCGCGATTTTACGAGCGGCGGCACGACAAGAAAGCCAACCGGTTGCTAGTAATCTCGCCGATGGTGGACGCGCGGGCGCGCGAGGTGGCTAAAAAGTTGGGGATTGAGGTGTATGGCGATTCGATTGACGTACAATCGCTGTGAAAGCTTGAATTTACCGGCAAAGATCGATGAGAGCGCTAGCGTGCGCCAGTATAATCACTAATCCAGGGATTGATACTGATGTAACCTACCGGCATTCCGTCGTTTGAGGAGAGCACCATGACGATGTCCTTGTTTTTTCCTCGCAGGGGTAGGTAGAAGTAATCTTCAAGCCGCCCGCCTTGATGCTTGAGGAAGGCATCAATGGCCTGTTTGGCCTGCGCGTCGAGCGCAGCGATTTTTGCCAAATCCACGCTGCGAGCGCGCAGGTGTTCTAGCTCGGGTCGATAAGGCTCATAAAATTCCGCTCTAAATTCCAAATCTTTTTGGCCTTCCATCAGGACGCCGAACATGATGTCCCTTCGTAATTTTGGGTCGTCCGGCGGGCGGGCTTGCGCTAGTAAAGGTCCGATGCCAGCAATCCGTTGCAACTCCGGAAATTTCAATTTCTCGAAATCCACTTCTTTGGCTGCAACTGAGCTAAAACGGTCTACGCCAAACACGGTGAAAGCAGGACGTTGTTGATAGATGATCGTCGCGCCATAAAGCAGCGCGACCAGTTGCGCCAGCACGATCATGCTCATGTCAAACTTGAGGCTGGGCTTGTCGGGCTTGAATACGATCAGAGTAAGTAATGGACCGAGCACGACATCAACCCCGGCCAGAATGCGCAGCACGTTCCAGCCGCCATTGATTTCAAAATAGGGCGACGGATACCAGACAAAAAACATGATTCCCAGAAAGATCAGAAAAATCGTGGCGCTGACGATCAGGTGAATGGCAAAGGCTCGCGGTCGGGGCATGGCGTTTTCTTAGGCCGTGTGAGTTTATCGGCCAGAAGTTGTTGCGGAACGAGTAAACGGTAAAGCAAAACCCCCGTTTCCGGGGGTTGCTTTTAAATCAACTGAAGATTAACGACATTCAGATGGGGCACTGTCTCTTATACACATCTCCGAGCCC
>DJIW01000113.1:8161-8338 GCA_002433805.1 Competibacteraceae bacterium UBA6584
ATTAACGACATTCAGATGGGGCATACTTCGACAGCAAGGTGCCAGCGGCGCCAAGGGCAAACACACTACCCGCTGCCCGGCAACGCCACGACAAGGCATCAGTCGGCGGGGTGAACGCAGCAGTGCCGACAGGCAGAATTACTGGAGCCGCCGTGCCACCAGTATAGGGTACTAAGA
>DJIW01000056.1:0-17538 GCA_002433805.1 Competibacteraceae bacterium UBA6584
ATGGGGAATTCCGGCGGGCGGGCCGGTCCTGCGGCGGGCCATATTTTATAATATATTGATAATATTAATTATAATGACGATGAATTTCTTTCAAAAGTTTCATTATGTCGGTTTGTTGGTCATCGGCATCCTCGTCACCTACGCCACGGTCGGCCTGATTTTTTGGTTGATCAATTCGCCGCGCACCCGCGCCATTTTCCAAAATCTGACCAACGTTTCGCCGCAACTGGTCGCGATCATCGGCCTGTTGTTCGGTTTGTACATGGCCTTTTTCGCCAACGACATCTGGAGCATCCGCGACCGGGCGCAGACCATGATCTTGGAAGAGGCCGACGGCCTGCGCGGCCTGCTTAACGTGGCCGAAAGTTTGCCGGCCGACGCCGGCGCGCCCCTCGCCGCCGACGTTCGCGCCTACATCGACGCGGCGGTGCGCGAATGGCCGTTGTTGGCGCGCGGCGAAAGCAGCGCGCAAGCGCGGGAGTTGTTGCGCCAATTGAGTCGGCTGGCTTTGGGAGAAACGCTGCTGGGCCGGTTGAATTCCGGGCCTCAATTACGCCTTGAGCCAGAATTTGGAAAAAATCCAATCGTCGCGCTATCACCGCTTGGCCTTGAGCCAGCGGCGCGGCGATCCCCTGAAATGGTTTGCGGTCGCGTGTCTCGGCACGCTGACCTTATTGTCGGTGGGTTTGGTGCATTTGGATAACTGGCGGTCGCAGTTGGCGGCGATGCTGATTTACGCCTCGGCCATTTCGGTCGGGTTCACCGCCGCCTATCTGGAGCGCAGCCCGTTTCAAGCCTTCGTGGTCAGCGCCCGGCCGATTGCCGAACTGCTCGAACCGCCGCCAGCGCCGGAGTGGCGCTAGCGAACGGTCGGGTCGCTCGGCGCGCCGTCGGCGGAAGCGGCTGCCCGACGGCGATTTTTCGATCTCAAGCGTCGTTGTTGCCCAGCACCACGCGCTTGCGCTGCTTGGCGAACTCCAGCAAGCGGCGGATCGGCAGCGCCGCCCGCTCGCGGATCGCCTCGTCGATATGGATTTCGTTCGCGCCGGTCTCCAAGGCGCGGGCGAGATTGCGCAGGCCGTTCATCGCCATCCAGGGGCAGTGCGCGCAACTGACGCAAGTGGCGCCCTTGCCGGCGACCGGCGCTTCCAGAAACACCTTGTCGGGCGCGACCTGTTTCATCTTGTGGAACAGGCCGTTGTCAGTGGCCACGATAAATTTCCTGGCCGGCAATTTCCGGGCGGCCTCGATCAGGCCGGTGGTCGAACCCACAAAATCGGCTTGGGCGATGACCTCCATGGGCGATTCCGGATGGACCAGCACCTTGGCGTCCGGATGTTCGGCGCGCAGCTTGCGCAACCCTTCGGCCTTGAAGGCTTCATGCACCACGCAGGCGGCTCCCCACAGCAGCATGTCCGCGCCGGTTTCGTGCTGGATATACGCCCCCAGATGCCGGTCCGGAGCCCAGATCAGCTTTTCCCCGCGCTCGGCCAGATGGCGCACCAATTCCAGCGCGATGCCGGAGGTGGCCACCCAATCGGAACGCGCCTTCACCGCCGCGCTGGTGTTGGCGTAGACCACCACGGTTCTATCGGAATGTTGGTCGCAGAAGGCGGCGAATTCATCGGCCGGACAGCCGAGATCCAGCGAGCATTCCGCCTTCAGCTCCGGCATCAGCACCCGCTTTTCGGGATTGAGGATCTTGGCGGTTTCACCCATGAAGCGCACGCCCGCCACCACTAGGGTGCTGGATTTGCATTCCGTTCCGAAGCGGGCCATATCCAGCGAATCCGAAACGTAGCCGCCGGTGGCGTCGGCCAGTTCTTGCAGCTCCGGCGAGGTGTAATAGTGGGCGACCAGGGTCGCGTCTTGCTCGATGAGCAAGCGCTTGATCTTCGCCGTCAGCGGCTCGCGCTCGGCGGCGTCCAGCGCTTCGACCACGGTCGGCGGCACCTGCGCGGGCGACAGGCGGCGATCCTGCATCACCACGTTGGCAACAACGGCATTCATGAGCGTTCTCCAGCGACCGGATCGGCCGCGTCACTTGATGAAATCAACCTGGCCGGAACGCTTGGCGCGGTAGAGCCGGGCCGGCCGATGGCCCCCGCGCCGCGCCGCGTCTCCGGTCGCCTCGATGCAGTCCAACGCCAGAATGCGCTTGCGAAAATTGCGCTTGTCCAAAGTCTCGCCCGAGACGATTTCGTGGACCGCCTGTAATTCGGTCAAGGTAAAACGTTCCGGCATCAGTTGCAGAGCGATGGTGGAGTACGCCAGCTTGGACGCCAGCCGCCGGTGGGCCAGCGTGACGATTCCAACCGGATCCCGCAGCGAATCCGGCAGCGCCGCCACCGGCGACCAGACCATTTGCCCCCGCCCGTCCGCTGCGGGCTCGTCCGGAAACGCGTCCCGGGCCAACAGAGCGTAGTACGCGACCGTCACGGCCAGCTTGCCGGCGGCGGATTCAGATGGGCTGAAGGTGTAAAGCTGTTCCAGATACGCTTCGTCCAAGCCTGTCTGCTCGGTCAGATGCCGCCTGGCGGCGGCGTCTAAATTCTCGCCCGTTTCCAGCAGCCCCCCAGGCAGTCGCCAGCCGGTCGGCTCCCTCACCAACAGCGCCTCCAAGCGCTCGGCGCGGATGGCCAGCGGCGCGACTTCAATCCTCAGGTTCAGCGCAATGGAGCCGGTCATCGCCTCGATTCCGATAAAGTGTAAAAATTACACCTTATATTAGTGTCGATTCTACACTATTGCGGGGCCATGACAACTATTTTTCAAAACCGTGAAAACGCGCCATTTGAGGAAAACCGAAGCTAGCGGATTTCGCTAGAATGGCTTTCAGACTAAAACACGGCAATCAGGTACAGGAGCGGTTGATGAATGCAGCGCGGCGGGAATTGGTGGTCTTGGTGCACGGTTTGTACGTTCACGGTTTGTGGATGGGCCTTCTAGAATCCTGGCTCGACCAAGCAGGCTATGAAACGGTCAATTATTCTTACCCGACCATGACCCGGTCTCCTGCGGAAAACGCCGAAGATTTGGAAAAATTGCTCGAACGATTGGAGGCTCCAACCATCCATTTTTTAGCGCATAGCATGGGCGGATTGGTGGTGCGGCATTTATTCCATAATTACCCGCATCGGAAACCGGGCCGGGTAGTGACGCTGGGTACGCCGCATCAAGGCAGCTATGCCGCGCAGATCATGGACGGCGTCGGGCTGGGGTTCTGCGTGGGTCGGGGTTTGGAAGGCGGTTTGCTGGGCGATGGGCCGTCATGGACCGCGTCCCATCAGCTGGGTTCCATCGCCGGCACCTCGAACGTCGGCTTCGGCTTGGTGTTTCCCGGAATGCCGGAACCGTCCGACGGCTTGATCACGGTCGCCGAAACCCAGTTGACCGGCATGGCCGACCACATCTGTTTACCGGTTTCCCACATGCAAATGCTGGTCGATCCGACGGCGGTCAATCAAGCGACCGCCTTCTTTGCCACCGGACGGTTTCGCCACTCCATGCTGGACGCCTAGCCGGTTTGGCCAGACGCCGCCTTCGCTCGATGGCGGGCTTAACAGAGGATTCCGAGCATCGCCGCCCGCGCCACCGCGGCGGTCTTGTTGGCGGCTCCCAGCTTGATGGTGGCATTGCCGATATGGAAATTGACCGTCCGTTCGGAGATGTGCAGGATCGTTGAGATTTCAGCGGCGGTTTTGCCTTCGGCGGTCCAGCACAGCACGGCCGTTTCGCGCTTGGACAAACGCGCCTGACTTTCAGGCACCAGCTTGGGCAGCAGCCGCTTCGCCAGCCCCAGATGCGCGACCTGGGCGAGCCAGGCCATCTGATAGCCTTTCGCCTGTAGTTCGACCTCGGAAAGCGGTTCGCCCGAGCGCGCCAGCGTCAGCATGCCGCCGATCCCGCTGGCGTCTCGACTGGATTCCGCCCAGCCGAACCGCAGGCCGAACGAGCGAGCCTCCTCCCAAAACTCCGGCGTCGAGGCGAATAGCGCATCCGACCACACCACCGGCGCGACCGACCGGATGCCGTGTTTCACGGTCGGGTCGATGGCCAGATAACCCGCGTCGCGATAGCGCGTTTGCCACGCGGTCGGATAATTGTTGAACAGCACGATCCGGGGCTTGGCCCAGGGAAACGGCAGACGCAATCCGTAAGCGCAATAATCGAAACCCAACTCGCGCCCCATGTCGGCGAGCGCTTTAAAAAATTGTTGTTCGTGAGGCGTGCCGAGCAGGGCCTGCAATTGCTGCTCCTGCCAGGCGCGCGCGGCCAGGGGCCTCTGATAAGGGATCGCGTCGTAGGGTAATGGAAATTGGCCGCATCCCGGCGCGCTCAACATCAATTCCGAAGCTTTCAACTTTAGACCACCGCCTGTTGGGTCTGTTATTTGCGCCAAGCCTTGAGAAGCTCGCGGATGGCGGTCTGGACTGATCGCGGCGCGGAAGCGGCGCGCGCCCTCGTCGCGGACGTGTCGGGTGTATCGTTATCCTATCGCTCTAAGCCCGGATTTGAGTCTCGCCGCTGAAACCTTCCAGCTTGCGACAAGTACGGATGCGAGCGCGGATGGAGTCCGATCTGGATCGCCTCACCTCCAAAAAGAGTAGCTAATATATTAGCACAACAGCAATAAATTCATAACCCAATAAATACTCGTAATATGTGACAACCTGTAACATATAACAGTTATCGGCTTACAATAACACTGCTAAATTCCAATGCCGGTACCCGGATGTTATTTGGACGCAGTATGCGAATCGTGGCAGGCGTTTCCACGGAAATTCTGGACGACTTGCAGCTGAAAGTCGCTCGTTACCGGCATGCGGTCTTTGTCGAGCGGCTGGGCTGGAAGCTCCAGACGCGCAACGGTGAAGAACGGGATCAATTCGATCGTTCCGATACCGTGTATGTCGTCGCGCAAGCTGAAAACGGCGCTATTTTGGGCTGCGCCAGGCTGCTTCCCACCACGCGCCCCTATCTATTAGGCGATGTGTTCTCACGCCTGTTAAGGGGAATGTCTCCGCCTTGTTCGCCCGAGATCTGGGAGTTGTCGCGGTTCGCGGCGCTGGATTTCGACGGCCCGCCCGCGCCGGCGGCCGGGTCTTCGGCGGTGGCCGTCGGATTGCTTGAAGCGACTGTGCGCCATGCGGCCGCGCGGGGCGCCAAACGCTTGATCACAATTTCGCCGCTCGGGGTGGAACGCTTGCTGAAACGGGCCGGTTTCCGATGCCATCGCGCCGGTCCACCGACGGTGATCGACGGCCAGCTGTTCTTCGCGTGTTGGATTGAGGCGGCGCTGGAGAGTCGGCGATGAATCCGGTGTTGCGGGCGCAAATAGAACAGCGCAAAAAGCTGCTGGATAGCCTCAAGGAAGAACTGATCGACCGGCTGCGGTTGGATTGCCGCGCCGAGGAGATCGACGATGACACCTTCCTGTTCGGCGGCGGGCTCGCGCTCGATTCCATCGCCGCCGCCGATATCATCGTGGGCTTGCAGTTCCGGTTTGGCGTGCTGCTGTCGGAAGAAAAAATTTTAGCGATGAGCACGATTAACGCGCTGGCGGATTTTTTACAAACGGAAGATGCAATCGCTTGAGTGAAAGGGTCATGCTGGGTCGATTGAGTCAGATCGCCACATTTTACGGCGAGCGCGCCACCGTCGGTTGGCGGGATGGCCGCGCCGTGTCCTCGGTCTATGAGACCGTGGAAGCCGAATATCGGAAAATTCGCAAGGGAATCACCCTGACCGACTGTTCGTATGTTGGCAATTTTCGCCTTGAAGGACCGGATGCGTTCCGTTTGCTCGACCGGATCAGCTTCGCCGGCTTGAATCGGCTGACGCTCGGTCGCTTGCTGCCCTCCTATGTGCTTGATGAAGACGGCGGTTTGTTTTGTGAAGTGCTCGTGGCCGACGCCGGCGACGGTTATCGGCTGGTGAGCGAAGGAGCCGATCCAGTCCGAGTTCGCGCGTTGCTCGATGCCACGGCGGCAAGCGGAGGGCTGGATGTCGCCATCGTCGATGAGACGCAAACCCAATTGTTCATCGGCCTCAACGGACCTTACTCATGGGAGTTGCTCAAAAGCTTAATCGGCCCTAGCGCCATCGGACTGCGGGCTCTGGAAACCCTGCCCGGCAATCAAGTGGACGGCATTCTGTTCGCGGTCCACCGGGTCGATAAGGCGGGTGAATATGGGTATCTATTACAGGTGGACCACGATTATCTGCTCGCGCTGTGGCAGCAGTTGTTGGAGGTCGGGCGACGCTTTGAGATCGCGCCTGTCGGTTACGAAGCCGTGGACCTGTGCAAGCTGGAAAACCGCTTGACCAACATCCACCGCGAGGCGCGCTCGGCGGCCCACGTGCTGGAATTGAATACGCGGGTTCTGGTCCGGCGCGATGGAAGCGACTACCGCGGTCGGAGCGCGATTGAAAAAGCGCTGAGCGACGGAATCAAGCGCCGTCTGATCGGGATGATGGTGGAGGATGAGCGCGCGGCGCAACCGCTGATCGAACCCGGCGACGGGGTTTATGCCGACGGCGTCCGCGTGGGCGACATCGCCCATTGCGCCTTCTCGTTCGCCTTAAGGCGCTGGCTGATTTTGGCCTTTCTAGCCGTGGACTATGCCTACGTGGGTTTGCGCTACCAGCTCGGCGGCCGGCGCGGCGACTGTGGCGTCAGGACCGTTTCCGCGCCTTTCACCGTCAGTGAAAGCCTGCGCATTCGGCCCCGGCAAGACAGTTACTTTGATCGAAAAGCGCGCGCGCGAACGTGGGATGGCGGGCGGATGCTCCCGGTTAAAACCGCTATCAGCCGCCCGCATCGCTATCAAAACATTTTTTTTGAGGACCGGCGGGCTTACCGGAGAACGATTGCTTGAGCGGGAGAACGTTCGGCGTGGCCGCGTTCTAGTCAAGCGCGCTCGCGCTCGCGGGCGATCATCCGGACGTTCCGAAAACCGTGTAAGCATGGCGAAACGATGAACGGCGCCACGGAAATTCAGGCCATCTTGATTCACGGGGCTGGAACCAGCATCGGTTGGGCGGTCGCCCGCGAATTCAGCCGTCGCGGAATGGTCGTGGCCCTGCACGATTGCGAGCGCCCGCGAGTTGCGGCGGCCATCGCCCGCGAGTTGGCGGGTGAGAGCCGGATTCTCGATGTGAGCGCGATGCCCTTGGAGCGGGGCGATATCGAAAGCCATCTGGCCGCCATCGCCGAATGCTGCGGCCGCCTGGATGCCTTGGTGAATCTGTATGTTCCGGATCGAACCGCCGGCCCGGTCGATCTCCAGTCCTATGTCTTCAATCTCTATCACCGCAGCGTGGCGACCGCGAGCATCATCGCGCTCCACACCAACAACGGCATGATCGTCAACCAGTTTTTCCTAGCGTCCGCGTTCGCCGATACCGATTTTGCGGACTGCATGGCGGTCGCGCGCGGCGCGATCGCCAGTTTTACCCGAATCCTGTCGATCCAGCACGGACGGTTGGGAGTGCGGGTCAACGGCCTGTTGGTGGGGTTGCTGGATGCGCCGGAAATCACGGCGATAGCCAGCGGGCGGGTTTTGGCCGCCTCCCCGCCGCTGGGGCGGTGGGCGGAGCCGGTCGATGTCGCCAAGAGCATCGCGTTTCTGGTGTTGGACAGCGGCTATATTACCGGCCAGATGCTGATTATGGACGGCGGCCTCACCGGCGGCGTCAACGGATTTTGAAGGGGCGGAGGCGGGGGATGGCCGCGCTGGATGATCGGATTGCCCTGGTGACCGGCGGGTCGCGGGGCCTCGGCCGCGCCGTGGCGCTGGAGCTGGCGCGCCGTGGCGCGTGGGTGGCGATCAACTACCGGAGTCGCGAGCACGAGGCGCGCGCCGCCTTGGAGCAACTGCAAGCCGAAGGCGGCCAAGGCGCGGTGTATCAAGCCGATGTGACCGATCTCAAGCAAGTGCGGCGGATGTTTGAAGCGGTGTTCGAACAGCGCCGGCGGCTGGATATTCTGGTCAATAACGCCGGCGTTATCCGCGATGCTTATTTCCTGCTGATGAGCGCCAGCGATTGGCGGGACGTGCTGGAGGTCGACTTAAACGGCGTTTTCCATTGCAGCAAGGAAGCGGTTCGCATCATGGCGGGCCGCCGTTGCGGGGTGATCGTCAACATCGGTTCCGGCTTGATCGCCCAGCTCGGTCAGGTCAACCACAGCGCGGCGAAAGCGGGCATGGTGGGTTTTTCCCGGGCGCTGGCGCGGGAAGTGGGGCCTAAAGGCATCCGCGTCATGCACGTCGCGCCGGGTTTTTTCAAAACCGAGATGTCCGAAACGTTAAGCCGGGATTCGATCGAGGCCAGCTATCTGCTGACGCCGCTGGAGCGTTGGGGTTTGCCGGAAGAATTGGCCGCGCTGGTGGCCTTCCTGGCCAGCGACGACGCCCGCTGTTTCAGCGGCCAATCGATCGCCATCGACGGCGGGCGCGGCGCGGTGGAAGCGGAGTTCGGGCTGTAGGGGAAAAGCGCTCGACCGGGAGGAGGCCAGACCCGCCAACCGTCTCGCCGTTTTCAAAAAAGCGCCCTGGCGCGCGGTGCTCAGACCCTCGCCGTCAGCCTTCTTCCTGCGCGCGGGAGCCGCAAAATGCTAAACTGACCTTCCTTCAGTCAAGGTCTTCAGGCAAGAGGCTCTCATGGCAGGACACAGTAAATGGGCGAACATCCAACACCGAAAAAACGCCCAGGACGCCAAGCGCGGCAAACTGTTCACCCGATTGATCCGCGAAATCACCGTGGCCTCGCGCATGAGCGGCGGCGATCCGGGAGCCAATCCGCGGTTGCGGCTGGCGATGGATAAGGCCCTGATCGCCAACATGCCGAGAGACACCATCGACCGCGCCATCAAGCGCGGAACCGGTTCGCTGGAGGGCGTCGAATACGAGGAAATCCGCTACGAAGGCTACGGGCCGGGCGGCGTCGCGGTGATGGTGGACGCGATGACCGACAACCGCAACCGCACGGTGGCGGAAGTCCGCCACGCCTTCAGTAAGTGCGGCGGCAATCTCGGCACCAGCGGTTCGGTGGCGTTCCAATTCAGCGAGCAAGGCGTGCTGAGCTATCCGTCCGGCTGCGATGAAGACCGGATCATGGAGGCCGCCATCGAGGCCGGGGCCGACGATGTGGTGAGCTACGACGACGGCTCGGTGGACGTATTGACCGCGCCGGCCGCTTTCGCTCGGGTCAAGGACGCGATGAGCGCCGCCGGTCTGGCGGCGGAGGAAGCCGAAGTCACCCAGCGCGCCGCCTCCAGCACCACCTTGGGTTTCGAGGACGCGCAGAAGATGGTCAAGCTGCTGGAGATGCTGGAGGATTTGGACGACACCCAAAACGTCTATTCCAACGCCGACATTCCCGACGATATTCTGGCGAAACTCTGAGCGTGACCGCAATCCGGCTGATGGGCATCGATCCCGGTTCGCGGATCACCGGCTACGGCATCATCGATTTGGACGGGCCGCGCGCGCGCCATGTCGCCAGCGGCTGTATCCAGACCGCCAGCGACCGCCCGGCGCCGGAACGGTTGAAGACCATCTTTGAAGCGGTGGCCGCCCTCATCGAAACCTATCATCCCACCGAAGCGGCGGTCGAACAGGTGTTCATGCACCGCAATCCCGATTCGGCGATCAAGCTCGGACAGGCGCGCGGCGCGGCGTTGTGCGCGGTGGTCATGGCGGGGTTGCCGGTCAGCGAATACGCCGCTCGCGCGATCAAGCAGGCGGTGGTCGGCAACGGCGCGGCCGACAAGCTGCAAGTGCAACACATGGTCAAGCTGTTGCTCGATCTGAGCGAAGCGCCACCGACCGACGCCGCCGACGCTCTGGCGGCGGCGATCTGCCATGGGCACACCCGTCAAACCCGGCAGCGGTTGGGCGCGGCGGCCGCGCTGGCCGGGCGGCGGCGGTGATCGGTCGCCTGCGCGGGGTACTGGCCTGGAAACAGCCGCCCTATTTATTGATCGACGCCCACGGCGTCGGCTACGAACTCGAAGCGTCGTTGACCACCTTTCAGAGCTTGCCGGAAACGGGCGCGGAAGTGGTGCTGTTCACCCATCTGGCGGTGCGGGAGGACGCGCACGCCCTATACGGCTTCGCCAGCACCGACGAGCGCGCGCTGTTTCGCAATCTGATCCGCGTCGCCGGCATCGGTCCGCGCTTGGCGCTATTGATCCTCTCGGGCATGAGCGTCGATTTGTTCATCCGCTGCGTGCGCGAGGGCGACGCCTTGGCGCTGACCCGCTTGCCGGGCATCGGCAAGAAGACCGCCGAGCGGCTGATCATCGAAATGCGCGACCGCATCGGCGATCTGGCGCGTGGTCCCGCGCCGGCGGCCGGTGGGCGGATGCCGGTTGTCGAGGCCAGCCCGACCGAAGATGCGGTCAGCGCCTTGGTGGCGCTCGGCTACAAGCTGCCCGAGGCTTCGCGCATGGTGCAGGCCGTCGAAGCCGAAGGCTTGACCAGCGAGGCGATCATCCGGCAAGCCCTGCAAGCCAGCGTGCGCCGTTGATGCCCGCTACCGCGCCACGGCCCAATCGAGCGGCGTCGGCCGCCGTTTGGTTTTACACTCTGCGCCGCAACCTTTCCAAACGGCCACCCCCGTCATGAACTCATCGGATCGTTTGATTTCACCGGACGCCAGCGGCGAGGACGCCACCCTCGATCGCGCCGTCCGGCCCAAGCGGTTGGCCGAATATATCGGCCAGCAGGCGATGCGCGAGCAGTTGGAAATTTTTATCCAAGCCGCGCGGGCGCGCGGCGAGGCTTTGGATCACGTGCTGCTGTTCGGGCCGCCGGGTTTGGGCAAGACCACGCTGGCGCACATCGTCGCCGCCGAGATGGGGGTCAACCTGCGCCAGACCTCGGGGCCGGTGATCGAGCGGCCCGGCGATCTGGCCGCGCTGCTGACCAACCTGGAGCCGCGCGACGTGCTGTTCATCGACGAGATCCACCGCCTCAGTCCGGTGGTGGAGGAAGTGCTGTATCCGGCGATGGAGGATTACCAAATCGACATCATGATCGGCGAAGGCCCGGCGGCGCGCTCGATCAAACTGGATTTGCCGCCGTTTACCCTGGTCGGGGCCACCACCCGCGCCGGGTTGCTGACCTCGCCGCTGCGGGACCGCTTCGGCATCGTGCACCGCTTGGAATTTTATACGCCCGAGGAACTGACCGAGATCGTGGCCCGTTCGGCGCGGATCCTCGGCATCGAGACCGATTATCCCGACGGCGCGGCCGAAATCGGCCGGCGCTCGCGCGGCACGCCCCGAATCGCCAACCGCCTGCTGCGGCGGGTGCGGGATTTCGCCCAGGTGCGCGCGGACGGACGGATTAGCGTGGCGGTGGCGCAGCTGGCGCTCGATCTATTGAAAGTGGACCAACGCGGCTTCGATGAACAAGACCGCCGGTTGTTGGGGTTGATCATCGATAAATTCGGCGGCGGGCCGGTCGGCTTGGACACCCTGGCGGCGGCGCTCGGCGAAGAGCGCGGCACCATCGAGGACGTGCTGGAGCCTTACTTGATCCAGCAAGGCTTTTTGATGCGCACCCCGCGCGGACGGGTCGCAACGGCGCACGCCTACCGTCATTTTGGCTTGATACCGGCCAATAATCCGGCGGTTGCGGGCGATCTGTTCGGCGCGCCGCCGTGAATTACGGCTTGGGCGGGGTAGGCGTCGCGGGTGGGGTCGGAGGCGTCGCGGGTGGGGTCGGAGGCGGTTGGACGGCCGGCGGGGCCGCGCCACCCTTAGGCGGAGTCGCCGGTTCGACCGACGATTCCGGAACTTCGACCTCGGTGTCCTCGGTGATCTCGCTTTCGGAAGGAGGCGGTAGACTCTCCACGGCGATCTCGTATTCATCCACCGTGAGCGTTCCATCGCTGTCGCTGTCGGCCGCGTCAAAATCCAGACCTTCGACGCTGGCGGCTTCATCGGCGCTGATCAAGCCATCGCCGTCGGTATCGACTTCCTCGAAGGTCAAGGGCGCCGCGGCGAAAGCGGAAAAGGCCACGAACAACAAGGCCGGCAAAAAGAACGTGCGCATCGAGATGCTCCTCTCCGGGTGCGTGCAATAATTCAGCATCGGTTAAATATCGGTGGCGGATTCTAACGGAAGGTGGTTATGTTTGTCTGGCCGGTTCGGGTTTATTACGAAGACACCGACAGCGGTGGTGTGGTTTATTATGCCAATTATCTAAAATTCATGGAGCGCGCCCGCACCGAGTGGTTGCGGGCGCGCGGTTTCGAACAGGACGCCTTGCTTCAAGAGCAGCGGCTGCTGTTTGCGGTCCGCTCGCTGAGCGTGGATTACCGTCGTCCGGCCCGCTTCAATGATGTGTTGGCCGTGTCGGCCCGGCTCATCGAAGCGAGCGGCGCCAGTTTCCTGTTCGAGCAAACCATCCAGCGCGACGTCTCCACCGACATCTTGTGCAGCGCGCGGGTGAAGGTCGCTTGTATTGATGCCGAGACGTTCCGGGCGCGCCGGATTCCCCGGCACTTGAGGGAGATAGAGGGGGATTCTAGGTGACCCATGATTTATCGTTTTGGAGCTTGATTACCAACGCCAGCCTGATCGTGCAGTTGATCATGTTGCTGCTGGTGGTGGTCTCGCTCGGCTCGTGGTGGGTAATCGTCAAGAAAGGTTTGGTGTTGGAATCCGCCAAGCGGGCGGCCGATCAGTTCGAGGACGATTTTTGGTCGGGGATCGACCTGGCCGTGCTGTACGCGCGCATCAACCGCCAAAAGGAGGTCACGTGGGGGATAGAGGCCATTTTTCTGGCGGGTTTTCAGGAATTCCTGCGCTTGCGCTCACAACCGACCATGGACCCGGAATCGGTCGTCAGCGGAGCCCAACGCGCGATGCGGGCGGCCGGTTCGCGGGAGCTTGACGAATTGGAAATGTACCTGTCGCTGCTGGCGACCACCGGTTCCACCAGCCCCTATATCGGGCTGTTCGGAACGGTCTGGGGCATCATGAATTCGTTCCGGGCGCTCGGGTTGACGCAGCAGGCGACGCTGGCGCAAGTCGCGCCGGGCATCGCCGAGGCGCTGATCGCGACCGCCATGGGCCTGTTCGCGGCGATTCCGGCGGTCATCTTCTACAACCGCTACGCCCATGAGGTGGATCGGCTGGCCAACCGCTACGAGACGTTCATGGAAGAGTTTTCCAATATCTTGCAACGCCAGTCCTACAACCTGCGCAAAAATTACGTCGACGCCGGCCGAGCCGCCGCGTCGCCTCAAGGTTGAATCATGGCCCGGCGCAGCTCGCACAGCCGCCTGAAGGCGGAAATCAACATCGTTCCCTACATCGACGTGATGCTGGTGTTGCTGGTCATTTTCATGGTGACCGCGCCCTTGCTCAATCAAGGCGTGGAGGTCGATTTGCCCAAGGCTCCCGCCGAGAGGATCGACACTCAGGAGCAAGACACCCAAGTGTTGGTCTTGTCGGTGCAGAAGGGAGGAAGCTGTTATTTCAACATCGGCTCGGAAAAAGCCCAGCAGATCAATTGCGCGGATCTGGAACCCCGGCTTGCCGACATCCGCGAGCGCTTGACGCACAAGCCGCAGCCGCCGGTGCTGGTCCGCGCGGATCGCGAGTTGAAATACGATGATGTCATCAAGGCGATGGCGGTCTTGCGAGAAGCGGGCGCTGAAAAAGTCGGGCTGTCCACCGCGCCGCCCGATTCGCCGCCGGCTCGGCCTTAACCCAGCCCGATGCAAACAGAGCGTCAAAGACGTTATCAGGATATTGTGGCGACGGTCGTTGCCGTCGCTGTCCATGGCGTGTTCCTGGGTTTTTTATTGCTCAATCTGAGCACCGCCAGCGCTCCGAAGCCCGAACAGCTCAAAGCCGAGCCGATTCCAGCCCAAGTCGTGGACGAGATGACGATTCGGGAGGAGCAGAAGCGCTTGGCGGAAGAAGAACGTCGCCGCCAGCGCGAAGAAGCGGAGCGGCAAGCGCAACTGGCTCGGGCCGAACGGGAAGCGCGCGCGGCGGAAGAGCGCCGGCAAGCTGAACTTCGCCGTCAGCAGCAAGAGGAAGCCCGGCTTAAAGCCGCCGAGGAAGCTAAAAGACAAGCGGCCGAGGAGGCCAAACGCCAAGCGGCGGATCAAGCCCGACGCGAGGCGGTCGAAGAGACCCGGCGCGAAGCGGCCGAGGAGGCCAAACGCCAAGCGGCGGAAGAAGCGAGACGTCAGGCCGCGCAACAGGCCAAGCGCGAGGCCGCCGAGGAAGCCCGGCGCGAGGCGGCTGAGGAAGCCAAACGCGAAGCGGCCGAGGAGTCAAAGCGGCAAGCCGCGCAACAGGCCAAGCGCGAAGCGGCCGAGGAAGCCCGGCGCGAGGCCGCGCAACAGGCCAAACGCGAAGCGGCGGAAGAAGCGAGACGCCAGGCCGCGCAACAGGCCAAACGCGAAGCGGCCGAGGAAGCCCGGCGCGAGGCGGCGCAACAGGCCAAGCGCGAGGTGGCTGAAGCGGCCAGACGCGAAGCGGCCGAGGAGGCCAAACGCCAAGCGGCGGAACAAGCCCGGCGCGAGGCGGCGCAACAGGCCAAGCGTGAGGCCACGGAAGAAGCGAGACGTCAGACGGCGCAACAGGCCAAGCGCGAGGCCGCCGAGGAAGCCCGACGCGAAGCGGCGCAGCAGGCCAAGCGCGAAGCAGCGGAAGAAGCCCGACGCGAGGCGGCGCAGCAGGCCAAGCGCGAAGCAGCGGAAGAAGCGAGGCGTCAGGCGGCGCAGCAGGCCAAGCGCGAAGCCGCCGAGGAAGCGCGGCGCGCGGCGGCCGCTGAAGCCCGACAAGCCGCCGCTGAAGCTGCAAGACGGCAAGCGGCGGAAGAAGCAAAACGCGCCGCCGCCGAGGAAGCGCGCCGTAGGGCGGCTGACGAAGCGAAACGGGCGGCAGCGGAAGAAGCGCGCCGTAGAGCGGCTGAGGAAGCGAAACGCGCGGCGGCGGAAGAAGCGAAACGCGCCGCCGCCGAAGAAGCGCGGCGTCAGGCGGCGGAAGAAGCGCGGCGAAAAGCCGATGAGGCGCGCCAGCTCGCGCAAAAGCTGGCCGCGCGCGAAAGAGCTAAATCCAGCGCTTCAGCCCATGCCGGCAATGTGATCGGCCCTTATGTGGAACGGCATTGGACTCCCATGGCGAGCAGCCCCGGAGGTCTGCTCTGCCTGCTCAGGATCACGGTGACGCCTTCTGGACAAGTGACCAACGTGCAAGTCGTAAAGGGGAGCGGAGACAGCCTGTTCGACAATTCAGCGGTGGCGGCGGCCCGTCGGGCTTCGCCGTTGCCGATGCCCGCCGATTCGGATGTGGCGCAGGAGTTGCGACCCACCTTTATTCTGAGATTCCGACCGAAGTAAGCTAAGTTTCACTCATCGTGCTGAGATTGATTATGTTGGAGGAGGTCCATCCTTGAAATCGTTTGTGAAAACTGTCGGAGCGCTGGCGCTCCTGCTGGGCGTTGGATCGCTCGCGCATGCTGAGTTGACTATCGACGTCAGCAAGGGCATCGGGGAAAGCGGCATTCCCATCGCCATTTCGCCTTTCGCGGGCGGCGCGCCCGAAAATGTCGCCGGCGTCATCGCCTCCGATTTAAAACGGACCGGCAAATTTGCGCCGCAATCCGCCGGCGCGCAAGCCGACTACAGCGTGACCGGTCAAGCCAGCCCCGGCGGCGCGCGCGGCTATGTGGTGCAATTCAAGCTGGCGGGGGCGCAGGGCAGCCAGTTGTTGGGCATGTCGTTCGATGTGCCGTCCAATCAGTTGCGGCCGGTGGCCCATCGGATCAGCGATTTGATCTATGAAAAACTGACGGGTGAAAAAGGCTTGGCGGGAACCAAGATCGCCTTCGTCACCGCCGGCGGCGGCTTTTGGCTGCTGGTGGTCGCCGACGCCGACGGACAAAATCCCAACGTCATTTTGCGCTCCGGCCAGCCGATCATGTCGCCGTCGTGGTCGCCGGACGGTTCGCGGCTAGCTTACGTGTCCTTCGAGGGTCGCAGGCCGCAGATCGTGGTGCAGGAGGTTTACAGCGGCGCCCGGCGAGTAGTTTCCGCCGCGCCCGGCATCAACGGCGCGCCGTCCTGGGCTCCCAACGGCCAGCGCTTGGCTTTTACCTTATCCAAGGACGGCAATCCCGAAATTTACGCCCTGGATTTGGGCAGCCAAAATCCGGTGCGCCTGACCAGCGCCAACGCGATCGACACCGAGCCTGTTTGGTTGTCGGACGGCAGTTTGGTGTTTACCTCGGATCGCGGCGGTTCACCGCAGATATACCGGATCGGACCCGGCGGCGGCGCGGCCCAGCGCCTGACCTTCGAGGGCGACTACAACGCCAGCCCCACCGCATCGCCGGACGGCCGCTACATCGCGATGGTGCACCGGCGCGGCGGGCAGTTTTACATCGCCGCGCTGGATATGAAAACCCGCCAGTTTCGGGTGTTGACCTCCGGTGGGCTGGATGAATCGCCCAGCTTCGCGCCCAACGGCCGCATGATCATCTATTCCAACGGCCGGCAGTTGAACGCGGTGTCCGTGGACGGCGGCGTGAAACAAGATTTCGTCTTGCGCGGCCGGGTTCGAGATCCAGTTTGGGCCCCTTACGGCCGTTGACCGTTTGCTTTCTTAGTTCCAGTCGATGGGAGAATCTGCCATGCAATATGCTGTCAAGACCTTGATCGCCGTCGCCTCGTTGGCGTTTTTAGCCGGTTGCGCCTCGACCGGGCAAAATACCGAGGAAACCACGGATAGCACGATCACGACGCAACCGGATGCGACCGGGCAGCCGGGCCAGGAAGCGTACAGCTACCCCTACGGACAAGCGCCGAGCGGCTACGACGCCTACGATACCAGCGGAGGCGAGCAGTTGGCCGGCGCGCCCGGCGGCAGGGCCGGCCGTGGCGGCGGTGGCGGTGGCGGTAACGTGGTGTCGGCGGATCGGATCGTGTATTTCGAGTACGACAGCGCCAATATTCGGGCTGAAAGCCGTCCGGTCATCGCGGCCAACGCGCGCGCCCTGACCAACAACCGCCGCAGCGTCACCCAACTGGAAGGCCACACCGACGAGCGCGGCAGCCGCGAGTACAATATCGCCTTGGGGGAACGCCGGGCCAACGCCGTGCGTCAAGCCATGACCGCCATGGGCGTTTCGCCGCAGCAAATTCGGGTGGTCAGCTACGGCGAGGAACGTCCGGCCGCCGCCGGCCAGGACGAACAGAGCTATGCGCTGAACCGGCGCGTGGAAATCGTGTACTGAGGGACGCGCCGCAATGAGCTCTTGGCGGTCGCTTGGGTTGCTGTTCGCCGTGCTGGGAGGCGTGGCCATGCCGATTGGTGTCGGCCAGGCCCAACGCCCCCCGGCGCCGGATTACCAACTGACCTTGGAATTGCTGGAACGGGTCGAGCAGTTGGAGGCGGAAATCCGACATATTCGCGGCGAGTTGGAACTGCAACGGCATCAGCTCGATTTATTCCGGCAGGAGCGGGCCGCCGCGTCTCCCCCTGTAGAACGACACATGAC
>DJIW01000056.1:17703-18120 GCA_002433805.1 Competibacteraceae bacterium UBA6584
GAGCGGGCCGCCGCGTCTCCCCCGCCGGTCGCGTCTCCCTCGCCGCCATTGAGGGAAGCCACGCCGGTTCCGACGCGGCCTGCGGGAACGGAGAACCCAGCGGTTCCGGCTCAATCACCGGCTAGCGCCCCGCGTCCGCCGGCTTCTTCCGAGCGCACCGCCACCGCGCCGCCAGCGTCAGGACAAAGCGAACAGAGCGCCTTCGATGCCTCTTTGGGCGAACTGCGCGAGGGCCGTTATTCGGAAGCGATCACGGGATTTCAGGGTTATTTGAGCGCTTACCCCGGCGGCAAACTGGCGGGCGATGCCCAATATTGGTTGGGAGAATCCTATTACCTCAGCCGGAATTATGACGCGGCCAAGGAGGCGTTCATCAATCTGGGACTCAATCACCCGCAAAGCGAGCGATTGCCGGAT
>DJIW01000056.1:18299-18486 GCA_002433805.1 Competibacteraceae bacterium UBA6584
CGCAAAGCGAGCGATTGCCGGATGCTTTGTTGAAGCTGGGTTATATTTACGGGGCGGAAGGCGACGCCGATCGCGCGCGCGAGGTGTTGCAGAAGTTGGTTCAGGTCTATCCCAATACTCAAGCCGCCAATGTAGAACGACACATGACTTACTAATCAAAAGTCAAATGGATTGATGTGCAGAACGG
>DJIW01000102.1 GCA_002433805.1 Competibacteraceae bacterium UBA6584
GTCATGTGTCGTTCTACAATCTTATCTAGTCTACATCGGCGTGGAACAACAGGTTGCCACTCCAATGAAAAGAGCATTATTTTCACTATTAAAAACAAAGAAAGAACCACACTCTTGAATAGAGCAGCACTCACCCTGTCGATCCAGCACTGTCATCCCAGACGTTGAACTCATAAGAATACGATCCTCTCGCTCAGGACCACCCCAGCGATTCAGTGGTATGCGCCATCAGCCGCGCGAGCCAGGATTTCTTACCGGCGTAGCTGACTTCGTATAAATCGGCATCCTGACTGGCCGCCAGCAAATAATCGTCGCTGGTGCGCAACTCATCGACCAATCGGCTCTCCACCGCGCGGGCGCCAAACCAGTGCTCGCCGGTCGCCACCCGCTCCAAATCCACGCTGGGACGGTGCGTTTTGACGAACTCCTTAAACAGCAGGTGGGTATCCTCGATCTCTTCCTGAAACTTGCGCCGGCCTTGCTCGGTATTCTCCCCGAACACGGTCACCGTGCGCTTGAACTCGCCCGCCATGAACTGTTCGAAATCGACTTCGTTTTTCTTGAGCAGGCGGTTGAAATTCGGCAGTTGCGCGATCACCCCGATCGAACCGACCACGGCGAACGGCGCGGCTAAAATATGATCGGCCACACAGGCCATCATGTAGCCCCCGCTGGCCGCGACTTTGTCCACCGCGACCGTCAGCTTGATCTGGCGGTCGCGAATCCGCAGCAGTTGCGCCGCCGCCAAGCCATAGCCGTGCACCAAGCCGCCGGCGCTCTCCAACCGCAGCACCACCTCGTCATCCGGCTGCGCCACGGTCAACAGCGCCGTCACCTCCTCGCGCAGCGAAGCCACCGCCGCCGCCCGGATATCGCCGTGAAAATTGAGTACAAAAACCCGGCGGCGCTCGGCCTTTTCGCGCTGTTTCTCGCGCGCCTTTTGCTCCTTGCGGTAGTGCTTTAAGGCTTTTTTCGATAGCGTGGCGGATTTGAGCGCGAACGCCATCCGCTCATAACTGTCGTTGAGATGGCGGATATCCAACCGACCCCGACTTTCCGAATGGCCTTCGCCGCGTCGCGCCAGCATCACGACGCCGCCGACCGCCGCCAATACCGCCGCGACCAAGGTTGCGGTCTTGGCCAAAAACAGGCCGTATTCGCTGAGAAATGCCATCACAAGCGTCTGGTCCTTAGGTGGGATAAAATGTTCGCTTCGGTCGGAGGAACCGCCATCTGGCACCCCCCTGCCGGCAATGCTATAGTCTTTGCCTTGTTATTGTTCAATAATCGCCCATGGCTCGCAAACTGTACATTAAGACCCACGGTTGCCAGATGAACGAATACGATTCCGCCAAGATGGCGGACGTGTTGCGGGCGGCTCACGGTTTGGAACCCACCGAAGATCCTGCGCAGGCCGACGTGCTGCTGTTGAATACCTGCTCGATCCGGGAAAAAGCCCAGGAAAAGGTGTTCTCGCAACTGGGCATCTGGAAGACTTTCAAGGCGCGGCGGCCCGAGTTGGTAATCGGCGTCGGCGGCTGCGTCGCCAGCCAGGAAGGCGAGTTGCTGCGCGCGCGCGCGCCTTGCGTCGATCTGGTGTTCGGCCCCCAAACCTTGCACCGGCTGCCGGAGATGCTGGCGGCGGTCTGGACCGAACGGCGGCCGGTGGTCGATGTTTCCTTCCCGGAAATCGAAAAGTTCGACCGGCTGCCGCAACCGCGCGCCGAAGGGCCGACCGCGTTTGTTTCGATCATGGAAGGTTGCAGCAAGTATTGCACCTTCTGCGTGGTGCCTTACACCCGAGGCGAGGAAGTCAGCCGCCCGCTGGCGGACGTGCTAGCCGAAATCGACATTCTGGCCCGCCAGGGCGTGCGCGAAATCAACTTGCTCGGCCAGAACGTCAACGCCTATCGCGGGCCGACCGCCGATGGCGATCTTGCCGATCTGGCGCTGTTGATCGAACACGTCGCCGCCGTGCCCGGCATCGACCGCATCCGCTACACCACCTCGCACCCGGTCGAATTTTCCGAACGCTTGATCGAGGTTTACGCCCGCGTGCCGCGGCTGGTGAGCCATTTGCATCTGCCGGTGCAAAGCGGCTCCGACCGCATTTTGGCGTTGATGAAGCGCGGCCACACCACGCTCGAATACAAGGCCAAGATCCGCAAGCTGCGCGCCGCGCGGCCTGGCATCAGCTTGTCCACGGATTTCATCGTCGGTTTTCCCGGCGAAACCGACCAGGATTTCGACGCGACGATGGCCTTGATCGAAGAGATCGGTTTCGATCACAGCTTCAGCTTTCTCTACAGCGCCCGGCCCGGCACGCCCGCCGCCAATCTGCCTGACCTCACTCCGACGGCGGTTAAAAAGGATCGGCTGGCTCGGCTGCAAGCCCGCATCGAAAGCAACGCGCGCGCCATCAGCCAACGGATGGTCGGCACCGCGCAACGGGTGCTGGTGGATAAGCCCTCGCGCAAAAACAGCCGGCAACTGGCCGGTCGCACCGAAAACAACCGGGTGGTCAATTTCGACGGACCCGCCAGCCTGATCGGCCATTTCGCCGAGGTCGCCATCACCGAAGCCTTGCCCAACTCCCTGCGCGGCCGGTTGCTGGCTTGCCCCGAACAGCCGGCCGCCGCCCTGAAGCACGCCTGTTGATGAGCGCCGCCGTCGCGACCCCCTTGGATTCAAACCTCGCGCCCAAATTCCAGGACCTGCTGTTGGAGCCCGCCGACAACGAGCGGCTGGCTCGGCTGTGCGGTCAATTGGACGAGCACTTGCGCCAGATCGAGCGCCGGCTGGGCGTGGAAATCAACAATCGCGGCCATCAGTTCCGGGTGATCGGCGAACCGCAAGCGATCGCGGTCGCGGTCGCGGTATTGGAAGCGCTCTACCGCGCGACTCAAGAGGAAAGGCTGACGCCGGCGCAAGTGCATCTGCTCTTGCAGGAAGCCGGGGCGGACGCCTTGCTGGAGGGCGAATCCGCCTCGACCGACGAGGTGGTCATCCGCACCCGACGCGGCCTGATTCGCGGGCGCGGCCCCAACCAGCAGCGCTATCTGTGGAACATCCAGCACCATGACCTCAACTTCGGAGTCGGCCCCGCCGGCACCGGCAAGACCTATCTGGCGGTGGCTTGCGCCGTGGACGCCCTGGAGGGCAACGCGACCCGGCGGCTGGTGCTGGTGCGTCCGGCGGTGGAAGCCGGCGAGCGGCTGGGCTTCCTGCCCGGCGACATGACCCAAAAAATCGATCCCTATCTGCGGCCGCTTTACGACGCGCTCTACGAAATGCTCGGCTTCGAGCGGGTCGCCAAGCTGATCGAGCGCAATATTATCGAAGTCGCGCCACTGGCGTTCATGCGCGGTCGGACGTTGAACGACTCCTTCATCATCCTCGACGAGGCGCAAAATACCACGGTGGAACAGATGAAGATGTTTCTGACCCGGATCGGCTTCGGCTCGACCGCCGTGGTGACTGGCGACATCACCCAGGTCGATTTGCCGCGCAACGTCCAATCGGGCCTGCGCCACGTCTTGCAGGTGCTCAAGGATGTGGAAGGCATCAGCATGACCCTGTTCAACGCCCGCGACGTGGTCCGCCATCCGCTGGTCCAGCGCATCGTCAGCGCCTACGCCCGTTTCGAGCAGGATAACCCTTCATGAGCTTGGACCTGGATGTACAAATCGCCCTGGATATGCCGGGTTTGCCTTCCGAAGCCGAATTGCGCCGCTGGGCGGAAGCGGCGCTGGCCGGCGCGGATTATCGAAAAGACGCCGAGTTGACCTTGCGCATCGTCAACGAGGCCGAAATCACGGCCCTCAATGAACGCTACCGGCGCAAGCAAGGGCCGACCAACGTGTTGTCCTTCCCGTCCGACGCGCCGCCCGAGGTCGAATCGACGCTTTTGGGCGACATCGTGATCTGCGCGCCGGTGGTGCTGCGCGAGGCGGTCCAACAAGCTAAAACGCCGCCGGCGCATTGGGCGCATCTGGTCGCGCATGGCGTTTTGCACCTGCTGGGCTATGATCATGACGAGGAACAGGCGGACGTCATGGAATCCTTGGAAATCCAAATTCTGGCGGGGCTCGGGTATTCCGATCCCTACGGAGAGCCCAACGACTCATGAGCGAAGAACGATCCGAGCCGAACCATAAACCGTCATGGTTCGAACGTTTGAGCGTCGCCCTGATGGGCGAACCCAAGGACCGGGACGAACTGATCGATTTGTTGCGAGACGCCCAGCAGCGGGCGCTGCTAGACCCCGAAGCCCTGAAGATGATGGAAGGCGTCATGCGGGTTTCGGAAACCCAGGTGCGCGATGTGATGATCCCCCGCGCGCAGATGGTGGTGCTGGAACACGACTGGAGCCTGGAGCGCCTCATCGCCGAACTCGTCGAATCCGGCCATTCCCGGTTGCCGGTGATCGACGAAAGCAAGGATAAGGTGCTGGGCATCCTGATCGTCAAGGATCTGCTGGTTCACGCCTTCGAACGGCGCGAGGACTTCGACGTGCGGACCTTGTTGCGGCCGGCCAAGTTCATCCCCGAAAGCAAGCGGCTCAACATCCTGCTCAACGAATTTCGCAGCAACCGCCTGCACATGGCGATCGTGGTCGATGAATACGGCGGCGTGGCCGGGCTGATCACCATTGAGGATGTTCTGGAGGAAATCGTCGGCGAAATCGACGACGAGCATGACACCTCCGAGGATAGCAATACCTTCATCCGCCGTCAGGGCGATGCCTTCATCCTCAAGGCGCTCACGCCAGTCGAAGATTTCAATCAGTATTTCCAAGCCGATTTAAGCGATGAGAAGGCCGACACCATCGGCGGCCTGGTGATGATGGAACTGGGCCGCTTGCCCAAGGGCGGCGAAACCGCCGATCTGGGCCGATTCCACTTTCAGGTGCTGCGCGCCGACAACCGGCGTATCCATCTCCTGGAACTGACCGTGCGCGATAACGATCAGGCCATCCCGCTTTCGGCGACGGAACCCGAACTCTGAGCGCGCCACCGCCCCGCCCCGGCGGTCGGGCGCCGGCGGCGCGGTGGGCCGCAACGTCATTTAGCTTGGCTAGCCTTCCTGTAAGCCTGAATCTCAACCATGTCCGTCGCCAGGCTCTCTCACCCGTTCGCCGCTGACGCGGCGGCGCTTGTCGCGGGCGCGTTGATGCCGCTGGCGTTCGCGCCGTTCGACTACTGGCCCCTGGCGATGCTGTTGCCGACGATCCTGCTGTGGAGCTGGGACCGCGCCAGCCCCCGCCGGGCCGCATGGCGCGGCGGGCTATTCGGTCTGGGAATGTACGGCTTCGGCATCTACTGGATTTATATCAGCCTGCACGATTTCGGTAACGCACCGGCGTTGATCGCGGCGGCGGGGGCGTTCATCATCATTTTGGCTATGGTCTTGTATCCCGCTGTCGCGGGCTGGCTGCTCGGCCGTTGGGGCCCACCGCCGGGCCCGCCGCGTTGGCTGCTGGCTTTTCCGGCGCTGTGGGCTTTGCTGGATTGGGTCAGAAGCTGGCTGCTGACCGGCTTTCCGTGGTTGGCCGTCGGTTACAGCCAAATCGATTCACCGCTCGGCGCGCTGGCTCCGTATCTTGGAGTATTCGGAGTCGGGTGGGCGGTGATGCTGAGCGCCGGCCTGCTGTCGGCCATTGTTCGTAGCCGCGACGGATTCGGTCGGGTGTGGGGGTTTGGCTTGCTGGCGGCGCTCTGGTTCGGCGCTTGGAGCCTCGGGGCCATCCGCTGGGTCGAGCCGGCGGGCCCGCCGCTGCGCGTGGCCCTGGCGCAAGGCAATATCGACCAGAATTTGAAATGGCAACCCAACCATCTGGACGAAACCCTGGAACGCTATCTCGATCTCAGCTTGCCCGAACACGGCCGCAGCGAGGTCATCGTATGGCCGGAGACGGCGATTCCGGCGTTTTATCAGGATCTCATCCCGTTTCTGAATACGCTCGGCGAGAAAGCGCGGGAGGATCGGGTCGATTATCTGATCGGAATTCCGACCGGCTCCTGGCCAGCGCGAGATTTTCGAAATAGCGTGGTCGAAGTCGGACGCGACTTGAAGTTTTATCACAAACGCCGGTTGCTGCCGTTTGGCGAATACGTGCCGCTTCGAGGGCTGCTATCGTTCTTCCGCCATTGGGTGACCATTCCGATGGGCGACTTTCTCCCCGGCGAACGCGATCAGCCGCTGTTGCGCGCCGGAGGGCAACCGGTCGGGATTTCGATCTGCTTCGAAGCGGTTTTCGGCAGCGACATCCGCCTGGCGCTGCCCGAGGCGACCTGGTTGGTCAACCTCAGCAACGACGCCTGGTTCAAGGATTCGCTCGCCCCGCACCAGCACTTGCAAATCGCGCGGATGCGCTCGCTGGAAGTATCCCGCTACATGGCGCGCGCCACCAACACCGGCATTTCGGCCATTATCGACGAACGCGGACGGCTCTTGGCCCGCGGCCATCAGTTTCAAGCCGAGGTCGTGCGCGGCGAGATCAAACCCCTAAGCGGCTTGACGCCTTATGCGCGATTCGGCGATGGGCCGGCGGTCGGCTGGCTGGCCGGCTTGCTGGCGTTGGGCTTATGGAGGGGCGGACGCGACCGCGCGAACCGATATGAACCGCAAACCGACTGATGGCTCGACCTTTGAGGATGCCCGCCGCAACCGGCTGACCGTCTGGGAGTGGTCCTTGAAAACCCTGATGGGCTATTGTCTTTTCGCTGCGGGCTCGACCGGCGCTTTCTTGCTGCTGGCGTCTTGCACCACCCCCGCGCCGCCGCGCAATGTTGAGGATGCTTGCGTCATTTTCGCGCAGAATGAAGGTTGGTTCGCCGACGCCAAGGCCGCCAGCCGGCGCTGGAATACCCCTTTGCCGCTGTTGCTGGCGATCATTTACCAGGAATCCGCTTTTCGAGCCGACGCCCAACCCCCGCGCGCCTGGCGGCTCGGCTTCATTCCCGGCTCCCGCCCCTCGTCCGCCTTCGGCTACAGCCAAGCGCTCGATGGAACCTGGGAGCGCTACAAAACCGCGACGGGCAACGCCGGCGCCGAGCGCGACCGCTTTGCCGACGCGGTGGATTTCATCGGCTGGTACGTCGATGAAACCGCGCGCTACAACCGCATCGCCAAAACCGATGCCTACCAGCACTATTTGGCCTATCACGAAGGTCAGGGCGGTTTCGCCAAAGGCACGCACCGGCAAAAGGCGTGGTTGATCGAGCGCGCGCAGCGGGTGCGCCAGCAGGCGGAGCGTTACCGCGCGCAGTTAAACCGCTGCGAGCCCCGGCTGGCGCTGCGCTCTTGAACCGGGCGGCTTCGACCGACAGTTCACCGACGGCGGCAGCTCCCCCGCGCTGGTCGCCCCGAACGGTTATCATCCGGAAAGCCCAAATAAAAAACCGCCAGCGAATCCGGCTGGCGGTAAAGTACAGGATATTGAGCTTAAAACACGCTTCGCTGTAGAAACTAGCTTCAGCGGGCGTTAGTAAACGGCAAACCGAACACCGGGTAAATCGGGACGATTGATCACTGAATAAGGGTTTTTACTTAAATTTTGCATAAAAGCCCGGTTACCGCTCGCCCGCCACCCGCGCGAACACCGTCCCCCCGCACGCCGAACAGGGCTTGATCAGCGCTGGCGAGTGAAACACCGCCCGTTCGCCGCACTGCTGGCAGCGCAAGGTGCCCAGTCCGATCACCTCGCCGCCGCGATACCACTCCGGCTCAACGTCATCCGGCGGCGTTTCGAACGCCGATAGATCCAGCCGAGACTGATCCACTCCGCGCCGGAAGAACTCCAACACCCGTTCCTCGATCAATTCCAAATCAAAGCGCAGCCAATCCCGCAAATCGCGGCCGGTGGTCGCCAGATAGTGGCCGGCATCCTCCAAATCCCGCTTGAGATAACCGCCGAGCAACCGCGCTTCTTCCCGGGTCAACTCGCCCAGCGCCACCGCTTTTTCCGCCGCGTGCTCGATACTGGCGTTCAGAGTGGGAAAAGCGGCTTTCTCGGCCCGTTCGAACTCTTCCAGACGGGTCTTGACCCGCTCCATCATGCGAGCGTACGCGCGAGCGAGCCGGTTGTCTTGCGGGGTGTCAGCCATCTTGCGATCTCCTCAAGCGGATTGCCAGAGCGTGGAGTCATGCGCTTTTAGCGTTCGGCGCTCGACCTCTTAACGCCTTGTTGAACAGTGAGTGTCCGGAACGCCGGCTTCACGAGGCTTGAAATTTCGGTATCCTTAAGACCGTTCGCGTTTCGGTCGAGGTTCGCCTCGCCTCCATCTTAAAACAGCAAAGACCTGCATCGTGACAGTCTGGCCCTTGAAAACTCGGGATATCCCCAATCTGATCACCAGCCTGCGGATTTTACTCGTTCCGCCTTTTCTATGGCTGCTGCTGCAAGAACATTACCGGATGGCCTTGCTGCTGTTCGTGATCGCCGGCGTTTCCGATGCGCTGGACGGCTTTTTGGCCAAACACTACGGCTGGACCAGCGAACTGGGCGGCATCCTCGATCCCATCGCCGACAAGTTGTTGTTGATCGGCGCGTTATTGGCGCTGGGGTGGCTGAACGAACTGCCGGCCTGGTTGGTGGCGCTGGCGATCTTTCGCGATGCCGTCATCATCGCGGGCGCGGTCAGCTATCACCTGTTGATCGAGCGGGTTCGCGGCGATCCGCTGTTGATCAGCAAACTGAACACCTTGTTGCAACTGACCCTGGTGTTCGCAGTCATCGTCAATTACGGCGTGTTCCCCCTGCCGCCAGGCGTGTTGACCGGATTGATCGATCTGACGGCGCTGACCCTGATTTGGAGCGGCGCGGCCTACGTCTGGCAATGGGGGCGGCGGGCTTGGACTGCGGCGCGGGACACTCCGAAACCCGACCGGTGAAGCGCGGCTTGAAGCCTTAACTTTTCAGCAGTTCGCAAGACGCTCGATACGCTTCCGCCAGCGCGGTCATGTAGGCATCGTTAATCTGGGCGGGATCCAAGTCCAGCATGTCGAGCGATTCCCAATCGCAGCGCTCGTACGCCAAGGCGCAAGCCAGGATCCGTCCCAAGAGTCCCTTATGATGCAGCAGAGCGTCGTTGATTTCCTCTTCCAGCGGCAAGGTTTTCAAAACCAATTCCATCGGGGCCTGAGTGATGGCGTCCAGCACCGACAATAATCCGACCGTGTAGCCGCTCTCCTTTTGCTTGATCCCCATCGCCTCGGCCAGCAACTCGCACATCTTGGCGCGCTCCAAAGCGACGGTAATCAGATCGCTGCGATGCTGGTCGAGGTTGGCGAGCGACATCAAGGTCGCCCAAATCCGAACGTTGCGCGTCCCCAGCAACACGATGGCGCGGTGGATCGAATCGATGCGCCGGGGCAAGTTGAAGTAAGCCGAATTGATGTACCGCAACAGTTTATAGCTGAGTGAAACGTCTTGCCGGATCAGCGCCTCGATGTCCTTGAGATCGGTTTCGGGCTGGTGCAGCTTGGCCACCAGTTGCAATACCACCAACTGATTGGCGGGCACCACCCCGCTGAATTTGAGCATCTTGGGCTGGGAAAAGTGATAGCCCTGATAAAAATCGAATTTCAGACTTTGACACAACTCCTGAACGTCTTGGGTTTCGATGCACTCCGCCATCAACCGAACCCCGCGCTGGCGCAGCAGCGGAGCCAGGCGGCGCACTTCCTGTTCCGAGGTCATCAGCATGTCGATCTTGACGCAGTCGGCGATCTCGAGCAGCGCCTGATAGGCCTCGTTGTCCGTATAATCGTCGAGGACGAAATGGTAGCCCTGCCCGCGCAGCTGGCGCAGGGTCTCGAGCAGCGGCTCGTCGACCACGATGCTGCCGGTGACTTCATAAACCAACTGCGGCGAGGCGAACATCTGCAAATAACCGCCGACCACAAACTCGCGCGCGATGTTGATGAAGGCCTTATGCGGGCCGACGATCTGTTCGAGGCCGACCTCCGTCACCGTATTTAGGACGATTTGCGAGGTCGCGATTTCGGCGTCGAAAAATTGAGCGGACTCCGCTCCGGCGGTCTGTCGGTAGAACAGCTCGTAGCCTTCTACTTGAAAATTTTGATTGTAGATCGGCTGGCGAGCGAAGTAGATTTCCGTCATGAACGCACCTCGATCGGAACGGCGTTGGTTCGATAAATTGTACCGGAAAAGGAACAAAACTCCGACATCTTACCGACCGCTTGGCTAAGCGCTCCCACCGTCGCGCCGCCGGCGTCGCCGGGCTGCGTTTCCGCCCGTCCGGCCCGCGAAATCATCCTGGTTCGGTTCGATCACCACAACGGATCCTCGGTTGGCGCGCCCGCCGCCCGTCGACCGATTTCCGGAGCGCTCCAGCGCTCTTTCCATGGAAATAGCCCATGCTCGAAAAGTCGCAATTCGATAAATCGCACGCCAAATTCTGGCTGATCCTGGGAGGGATAGTTCTGGGCGCGCTGTATCTGCTCGCGCCGGTGCTGTCGCCGTTTCTGGTTTCGGCCTTGCTCGCTTATCTGGGTGATCCCCTGATCGACTGGCTGGAAACCCACAAAATTTCCCGCTCCTGGGCGGTGACTTTGGTGTTTGGCGTGCTGCTTTTGATCGTGGCGCTGCTGTTGCTGGTGCTGATTCCGCTATCGGCCCATCAGTTCAAAAGCTTGATCCAGCACTTACCGGGTTATGTCGAATGGTTTCAAGCCAGTATCGTACCCTGGTTGCGCGAGCATCTGGCCATCGATCCGGAAATCTTCGAACTCAGCTATCTGAAAACGCAGATGAACGCTTACGCCGAGGAAATCGGCAATTTGGCCACCCGCCTGTTGCTGTCCTTTCAAAGTTCCTCGGCGGTCGCCTTCAACTGGCTGGCCAATCTCATCCTGGTGCCGGTGGTCACCTTCTATCTGCTGCGCGACTGGGATTTGTTGGTGGCCAAGATTCACAGTCTGCTGCCGCGGCGGATCGAACCGGTGGTCAGCCGGCTGGCGCGCGAATCCAACGAGGTGATCGGCGCGTTCCTGCGCGGTCAGTTCATCATCATGGGGGTATTGGCGGTGTTGTATTCGGCGGGATTGTCGATCATCGGCCTGGATTTCTCGCTTTTGATCGGTTTGATCTCGGGGCTGGTCAGCTTCGTACCCTACTTGGGTCCGATCATCGGCATCGCTGCCGCCAGCATCGTCGCCATCATGCAAACTCAAAGCTTTTTGACTGTTCTCCCGATTCTGGTGATCTTTGGCATCGGCCAATTGGTCAGCGATTTTCTGTTGATGCCCAGGCTGGTCGGCGACCGGATCGGCCTGCATCCGGTCACGGTCATGTTCGCGGTGCTGGCCGGGGGGCAATTGTTCGGTTTCTTCGGCGTGCTGCTGGCGCTGCCGGCCGCCGCGGTGATCGCCGTGGTGCTGCGCCACGCGCAGGATGAGTACCTACACAGCATCTTCTATCAAAAATAAACATAACCGTCCGCCATGATCCGTTTGCTCGGCCTCGCGCTAGCGCTGTTCGCGCTATTCACCGGCGCTTGCACCTCGCGCGCCTTCAAGACCGCCCCCTACGCCCTCCACCCCCAGATCGGTCCCGGCGACATTTATCAAGGGATCCGGCTGCTCGGGGCCTTGCGGCTGGCCAGCGTCAAGATCGACGGCTTGGATTTGTGCGGTCTGTCCGGTTTGGCCTGGGATGAGGATGAAGGGTTGCTGTACGCCGTTTCCGATCGGGGGGTCTTATTTCACTTGCGACCGCAATTCGACGGCCAGGGTTATCTGAGCGGGGCGAGCGTGGCGGCGGCGCGCCCGCTGCAAGCTGCTTCGGGCAACCCGCTCAGCCGCCCCTTTCGCGATAGCGAAGGCTTGGCCATCCGTAACGGCCACAACCAAATCCGGGGCGATGCCGAGCTGCTGATTTCGTTCGAGGCGAAGCCGCGCCTGGTTCGCTACCGCCCCACCGGAGAATGGCAAGGCGATGTCACCCTGCCGCTTACGCTGCGCAAGCTCTACCACTATCGCAACAGCAATCAGGCGTTGGAAGCCGTCGCCATCGACCCCGAATGGGGCGCCGTCACCGGTCCGGAGCTGGCGCTGCGCAACGATCCAAAATCGCTGGTGCGCCTTTTCACCACCGGCGGCCGTTTTTGGTTCTATCCCCTCGGCGATGCGCCCGGCAGCGCGCTGGTGGCGATGGAGGCGCTGCCGGAGGGCGGTTTGCTGACCTTGGAGCGAGCCTTTGTCTCCATTCTCCATCCTTTCACCATCAGCTTGCGACGCACCGAACTGCCCCGCCCGACCAAGCCAGCACGGCTGGAGGTGCGCGATGTTGCGGTGTTCGACACCGGTCAAGGCTGGCTGATGGATAACTTTGAAGGGCTGAGCCACTATCGGGACCGACGCTTTTTCATGGTCAGCGACGATAACTGCAACGGCTTGCAATCCACCTTGTTAGTGTATTTCGAAGTGCTGCCTTTCGGTTTGAAGCCTGGAACAACGCTGGAGAAGTAAACCGCCGCAACCCGTCTTGAGGCAGCGGCAATCGTGCGATTGAGCGGCCCCTGGATGACTTTCACCAGCTTCAAAATGCTCCAACCCGGCGGCGCCGGCTGGAGCGGCCGAATCGCCGACCCCAAATTGGTTGACAAGGATACTCACAGGCTTCAATATCTTGCGCCCGAACACCTCGGATTTTGTCGGTAACGCTTGACCCATTTTGCTATAATTGAAATGTTTTTAAGTCGCCGTCTCTTCCTTGCCGCCGCGCGCCATCAGGCGCAACAATGCTCTCTCCTTCCATAA
>DJIW01000074.1:0-136 GCA_002433805.1 Competibacteraceae bacterium UBA6584
TATAAATATAGAATCATGTGCTTATAAATTGCGGATTTGAATAACGATGGATGAAGATTTGAAATGATGACTGCTAAAAGATATCCCAGCGATCTCACGGATGAAGAATGGAAGGTTGTGGAAGAATGCCTTCGTC
>DJIW01000074.1:417-10946 GCA_002433805.1 Competibacteraceae bacterium UBA6584
GCTTATCTGCCGCATGATTTTCCCCCTCGCACGACCGTCAATGACCATTATATGAAATGGATGACGAGCGGTCTGTTCGAGCGGGCGAACGCGGAAATTCGCCGCAGGGCGCGAAAAAAAACGGTCGAACCGAAGAGCCCAGCGCCGGGATCATCGACAGTCAAAGCGTCAAGGGCACGGCGGAATCCGCCGAGGAATCCGGCTTTGACGGCTGGAAGAAAGTCAAGGGCAGGAAGTATCACATTGTGACCGATACAACGGGTTGCGTTCTGGCGGTGGCGGTTCATGCCGCGAACGTTCACGATGGTCAGGGCGCCTACCCCTTGCTGAAGAAGACGTTTGATACCGTGCCGACGCTGCGCCGAATTTGGGCCGATCAAGCCTATCGGGGAGATTTGGTGTCCTGGGTGAAAGAGACCTTTGCCTGCGAGCTGGAAATCGTTCAAAAAACCACAAAAGCGTTTAAAGTGCTACCGCGTCGCTGGGTGGTGGAAAGAACTTTAGCCTGGTTGAGCCGCTATCGTCGATTGGTGCGTGTCTATGAAAAAAGAGTCGCTTCCAGTGTCGCCATGATTTGGGTCTCTTCTCTCCGCATTTTGTTAAAGAAACTGTGTGCTCCCATACCTCAAGAAGGTTCCGTTTAATTGCTTCATCTGAATCTGAATTTTCGGATAGGCTCTTAAGTTTAACAATCAGAATTAAGAGCCTATCCCAAAATTAAACCATTGATATATTTATACAAAAGTAACATCACATGCCTATAAAGAGAGGCTTTGAGTGACGATAGGTGAAAATTTGAAATGATGCCTGATAACAGATACCCCAGTGATCTGACGGATGAAGAATGGACGGTTGTGGAAGAATGCCTTCGTCTGGAAGACGAAGCAGGGGCAGGTCGCCCGCTGGAAGTGGAGTTGAGACGGGTCTGGGATGCGATTTTGTATTTCAACAAAACGGGGTGTCAATGGGCTTATCTGCCGCATGATTTTCCACCCCGGACCCCGGTGAACTACCATGATATGAAATGGATGACGAGTGGTCTGTTCGAGCGGGTGAATGCGCAAATCCGTCGTGAGGTACGAAAAAAAAGGGTCGAACCGAGGAACCGAGCGCGGGACTCATCGACAGCCAAAGTGTCAAAGGCACGGCCGAATCCGCTGAGGAATCCGGCGTTGACGGTTGGAAGAAAGTCAAAGGGAGAAAACATCATATTGTAAAGGATACAACAGGTTGTGTTCTCTCTGTCGCGGTTCATGCCGCAAATTTTCATGATGGTCAAGGGGCCTATCCCTTATTGAAGAAGACCTTTAACGTCGTACCCACGCTGCGCCGGATTTGGGCCGATCAAGCCTATCGGGGAGATTGGGTGGAGGGGGTCAAACAGACCTTTGCCTGTGATTGAGAGATCGTCCAAAGAACCACAAAAGCGTTTAAAGTGTTACCGCGTCGTTGGGTGGTGGAACGCACTTTGGCCTGGTTAAGTCGCTATCGTCGATTGGCCCGTGTCTATGAAAAAAGAGTCGTTTCCAGTATCGCCATGATTTGGGTTTCTTCTATTCGCATTTTACTAAAGAAACTGTGCGCTCCTATTCCTGAAAAAGACTCCATTTAATCAACTACCTCTCAATTAAGATTTTCGGATAGGCTCTAATAATCCGGCAACGGCAAACTTCGCCGAACTGGCGTTCGGTCAATCCGTAAAGCCGGTCCAACAACGCGACTTGCAAGGAGCCAGGGCCCGTCGCATCCGCCGCCGCCAGTTCGCCGGCCACGCCAAACACCGCCAGCGCCGCCGCCGCCGCTGTAAAAGCATCCGGCTCCACCGCCAGAAACGCGCCGATGACCGCCGTCGCCGAACACCCTAGCCCGGTGACGCGCGCCATCAACGGGTGGCCGTTCTCGATGGCGACCGCCCGCCGTCCGTCGGTCACGTAGTCCACCGCTCCCGTAATCGCGACCGTGGACCGGCCGCGCTCGGCCAGCCGCCGCGCCGCCTCCAGCGCCGCGTCCGAGCCCTGCGTGCTGTCCACCCCCTTACCCTGACCCTGTTCCAGCGCCAGCGTCAGAATTTCCGAGGCGTTGCCGCGAATCACGTCCGGACCCAGTCCCGCCAGCGCCGCCGCCGCCGCGCGCCGGTACGGAGTCGCACCCGCGCCCACCGGATCGAGAATCCAGGGCACGCCGGCCGCCTTGGCCTTGGCCGCCGCCAGTTTGCAGGCGGCGATCTGCTCCGAATACAGGGTTCCGATGTTGATGACCAACGCCTGGCTGATGGCGACGAAATCTTCCACCTCGTCGCTGGAATGGACCATCGCCGGCGACGCGCCGAGCGCCAGCAAAGCGTTCGCCGTGTTGTTCATCACCACGAAATTGGTGATGTTGTGCACCAGCGGCGCTCGTTCGCGAACCGCGCTCAGGCGCTTCCAAAGATCGGCGGGCGACAGGGTCATGAGCCGCTCGCTTGGGAGTCAAAAATCGGATTGTGTTGCTCGGCCACCCGCACGAAGGTGGTGCGCTTGGTCAGTTCCTTCAACTGGCTGGCCCCCACGTAGGTGCAGGCCGAGCGCAACCCTCCGAGGATATCCTGGATCGTTGCCGCCACCGGCCCGCGATAAGGCACGGTGACGGTCTTGCCTTCGGAGGCGCGATAGTCCGCCACCCCGCCGCTGTATTTTTCCATCGCCGTGCGCGAGCTCATCCCGTAAAACCGCACGAACCGCTGGCCGTCCCGCTCCAGGAGTTCGCCGCCGCCTTCGTCGTGCCCGGCCAGCATGCCGCCCAGCATCACGAAATCCGCCCCCGCGCCGAACGCCTTGGCGACATCGCCGGCGCAGGTGCAGCCGCCGTCCGAAATGATCTGGCCGGACAAGCCGTGGGCGGCGTCGGCGCATTCGATGATCGCCGATAGCTGCGGGTAGCCGACTCCGGTTTTGACCCGCGTGGTGCAGACCGAGCCCGGCCCGATGCCGACCTTGACGATGTCCGCGCCCGACAGCAGCAGCTGTTCGACCATCTCGCCGGTGACCACGTTGCCCGCCATGATGACGCGCTCGGGATGGCGGGCTCGCACCTTGCCGATTTGCTCGACGAAATACTCCGAGTAGCCGTTCGCCACGTCCATGCAAATGAACGACAGTTCGGGATGGCGTTCCAGGATTCGATGCAGCTTGGCCAGATCGCTGTCGAGAATGCCCGTGCTGACCGCCACGTGAGCCAGCTGGCGGGGGTCGGCGATGGAAACGATGAAAGCGTCCCACTCCTGCGGGGTGTAGTGCTTGCGCGCCGCCGTGAACAGCCCGAGTTCCGCCAGCGCTTTCGCCATCTCGAAAGTGCCGACGCTGTCCATGTTGGCCGCCATGATCGGGATGCCGGTCCAGGTCCGGCGGCTGTGGCGGAACTTGAAGGTGCGCTCCAGGCTCACCTGCGAGCGGCTGCCCAAGGTCGAACGTTTCGGCCGGATCAAGACATCCTTGAACCCCAGCTTGAGGTCGGCTTCGATGCGCATTCAAATTCGCCCGTACAAGCTCAACAGATGGCGGTAATGGCCGGCGACGCCCGACCCGACTTGATCCCAGCGAAACCGCCAGCGCCAGTTGCCATCGGCCACGCCCGGCTGGTTCATCCGGTCCTCGCCGCCCAGCGCCAGCACGTCCTGCAGCGGCACCACCGCCAGCCGCGCCACCGAGGCCAGCGCCGTCCGCACCAACAGCTCCGGCATCCGCGCCGGGTCGCCGCCCAAATACTCGAACAGGTGATCACGGGTCGGTTCGTCCAATTCCTCCAGCCAGCCCAAGGTGGTGTTGTTGTCGTGCGTTCCGGTATAGACCACCGAATTGTGGAGGTGATGGTGGGGCAGATACAGATTTTCCGCGTCGCCGCCGAAGGCGAAGTGCAGCACCTTCATGCCCGGCAAGCCGTGGGCGTCGCGCAAGGCTTCCACCTCGGGGGTGATGATGCCGAGGTCTTCCGCCACCAGCGGCAAGCGGCCGAATTCCGCCCGCAGGGCGTGAAACAGTTCGTCCCCCGGAGCCGCCACCCACCGGCCCGCCACGGCGGTCTCGGCGTCGGCCGGGATTTCCCAATAGGATTCCAAGCCGCGAAAATGATCGATCCGCAGTAGGTCAAATTGGCTCAACTGGGTGCGGATGCGCGCCTTCCACCATTGAAAGCCATCCGCTTTCATCGCCTCCCAAGCGTAATGGGGGTTGCCCCACAGCTGGCCGGTTTCCGAAAAATAATCCGGCGGCACGCCCGCGACCACCTCCGGCCGCCCTTCCTCGTTCAAGAGAAAACAGTCGCGCCGCGCCCACACATCGGCGCTGTCGTAGCCGACGAACAAGGGAATATCGCCGAAAATCAAAATGCCGCGCGCGTTGGCGTAGCGCTTGAGCTCCGCCCACTGGCGATAGAACAAAAATTGCTCGAACCGACATTGCGCCATCGCCTCGCCGAATTGCGCCCGCACGGCCGCCAGCGCTTCGGGGTGGCGGTCGCGCAACTCCGGCGGCCAGTCGAACCACGCGGCCTGCTGGCGATGGTTGCGGATCGCCTGATACAGCGCGTAATCCTCCAACCAATCCCCTCGCTGGCGTAAAAATTCCTCGTATTCGCCCTGAATCCAAGCCGCCTGTTGGAACCCCTGGCGCGCCTCGTTCAACCGCCGCTGCCGGTAGCGCCAGCCGTCCTCTCCCGGTTGCGGTCCGCCGTCCGCAGAGAGCCAACCGGCTTCGACCAGCGGTTCCAAGGCGATCAGACGCGGGTTGCCGGCGTGGACCGATTGCGCCGCGTAAGGCGATAAATCGGCGTGCGGCGGCGTCAGGGGCAGCGTCTGCCAGACTGTAAAGCCGCAGGCGGCCATGAATTCCACGAAGCGGTAAGCTTCTGGTCCCAAATCGCCGTTTTCGTAACCTCCGGGAAGCGAAGTCGGGTGCAACAGCAATCCCGCGCGCCGTGTGTCGAGGGGCGAGCCTTGGCTCATGCGTGAAAACTCCTGGTGGATGGGTGAGCAGTGACGGATTATGCGTGGAAAAAAGCATCAACGGTATGGCTGGATCGGGATCGGTTTTCGAGCAAACGCGCGATAAGCCGCCTCGTCCATTGCAACATTCCAGCGCGTGCTTAACGCGCGCGCGGCAATTCCTGGCCCAACATTTCGCGGGTGACCAGCACCACGCCTTTTTCGGTGCGGTAAAAGCGGCGCGCGTCTTCCTCCGGATGCTGGCCGATCACCGTGCCGGGCGGAATCACGCAAGCCCGGTCGATAATCGCTTTGTTGATCTGACAGTAACGGCCGATATCGACGCCCGGCAACACCACTGCATCCTTCACCTGCACGTAGGAATGGACCTGCACCCCCGAAAAGAGTAGCGAATGATTCACGTAACCGCCGGAAATGATGCAGCCCTCCGCGATCATCGAATCCACCGCCATGCCCCGACGGCCTTCGTCGTCGAACACAAACTTGGCCGGCGGCGCTTGATTCAGATAGGTCCAGATCGGCCAGTGCTCGTCGTAGAGGTTCAGTTCGGGGTCGACTTCCACCAGTTCCATGTTGGCCTTAAAAAAAGCGTCCACGGTGCCGACGTCCCGCCAGTAACTCTGCGACTTGGTTTGAACGTCGCGGAACGGATAGCTCACGATCCGCTGGCGTCCGATCAACGACGGCAAAAGATCCTTGGCGAAGTCGTGGCTGGATTGCGCCGCTTCCGCGTCCTCAATCAACTGCTTGAACAGAAATTGGGTGTTAAAGACGTAAATGCCCATTGAGGCCAGCGCCACGTCTTCACGGCCGGGCAAGCTTTCCGGATTCTGGGGTTTTTCAGTAAAGCCGGTGACCTCGTTGGCGTCGTTGACCGTCAGCACTCCGAACTCGCAAGCCCGTTCGCGCGGGACCTCGACGCTGCCTACCGTCACATCCGCCTTGCTTTCGACGTGGCGGGCCAACATCGGGCCATAATCCATTTTATAAATATGGTCGCCGGCCAGAATCAACACGAAATCGGGCTCGTGCATCCGGATAATGTCCATATTTTGATAGACGGCGTCGGCGGTGCCCCGATACCAGGAGCTGTCGTCGATCCGCTGTTGGGCTGGCAACAGTTCCACGAACTCGCCGAATTCACCCCGCAGAAAGCCCCAACCGCGTTGGATGTGCTGGATCAGGGAATGCGCCTTATACTGGGTCAGCACGCACACTCGCCGAATGCCCGAATTGATGCAATTGGAGAGCGGGAAGTCGATGATCCGGTATTTCCCGCCGAACGGCGTGGCCGGTTTGGCCCGCCACAGGGTGAGGTGCTTGAGCCGGCTGCCGCGGCCGCCCGCCAAGATCAGCGCGAGGGTTTGCCGGGTCAACCGGCTGACGAAACGCGAAGTGGTGGCGGCGCTCATGCGTTTGATATCCCTCTTTGCTATGATTTTCCAATCCTCGGCTTCAGGCGCTGGCGCCCGCAGCCCATTTTTTCAGGTGTCGGCTGCTCCGGCGCGATCCGGATTCCAGCCTCGACCCGTCTACTCGGTATATAGTAGGTCCCGGATGCAGCTTATTGCCACTCACAGCGTCCGCGCCGGTCGTTCCGAGCGCCCCCGCGGCTGGGAGGGCCGACGTTTCTCATGACCGAATCCGGCCGCGACGGCGATCGCTCAAATTTCGATCCCGCTGATCCGTCCGCGTCTCGGGACGAACTGCTCGTTGCGGCAGCGCTGTTGGCCGAGGGGCGCCATCCCGATCCCTTTCAGGTGCTCGGCCGCCACGGTCGCGGCGCGCGGATCATGATCCGCGCCTGCTGGCCGGGCGCCCGCCAGTTTCGCCTGGCCGATACCGGTCAGCCTCTCAAGCGACTGGAGGAAACCGACCTTTTTGAATGGCAAGGAACGGCCGGCGCGCTGGACCCGCATTATCGCCTGGCCTGGACCGACGCCGAAGGGCGCGCCTATACGATGCGCGATCCTTATACTTTCCCGCCGCAGTTGACGCTGTACGATTTGCATTTGTTCAACGAGGGCCGCCACCTGCACGCCTACCGGATGCTGGGCGCGCACCCGCGGCTGGTGGATGGCGTCGCCGGCGTCTTGTTTTCAGTCTGGGCTCCAAACGCCGAACGGGTCAGCGTGGTGGGGGATTTCAACGCCTGGCAGGGCCTTTGTCACCCCTTGCGCCGGCGCGGTCACGTCTGGGAGCTGTTCATACCCGAGCTCGCGGCGGGCGCGTCCTACCAGTTTGAAATCTTGGTGAGGGGAACCGGGCACGTGTTGCGCAAGAGCGATCCCTACGGCCGTTCTTTCGAACGCCGGCCCGCGATCTGCTCGGTCGTGGCCGATAACGCCGCCTACTCGTGGCGGGATGAAGTCTGGATGTCGCGGCGGCGTCAAAACTGGTCCCAGGCGGCCTTGTCGGTCTATGAGGTGCATCTGGGTTCGTGGCAGCGGGATGCATCCGGCGATTATCTATCCTATCAGGAATTAGCCCGGCGGTTGGTCGCTTACGCCAGCTCGCTGGGGTTTACCCATCTCGAGCTGATGCCGGTCACCGAACATCCCTTGGATGATTCCTGGGGCTATCAAACCACCGGCTACTTCGCCCCCACCAGCCGCCACGGCGGGGCGAACGATTTTCGCTGGTTTGTCGATTACTGCCATCAGGCCGGCATCGGCGTGATTTTGGATTGGGTGCCCGGCCATTTTCCCAAGGACGCGCACGGTCTGGCTTGTTTCGATGGCACCCATCTGTACGAGTACGAGGATCCGACCCGGCGCGAGCATCGCGGCTGGGGCACGCTGGTGTTCAACTACACCCGCACGCAGGTCAAGAATTTCTTGTTGGCGAGCGCCTGTTTTTGGCTTGAGGAATTTCATCTGGACGGCCTGCGGGTGGATGCCGTCGCCTCAATGCTGTATCTCGATTATGCGCGCGGCTCCGGCGAGTGGGCCCCCAACCCGTTTGGCGGGAACGAAAATCTGGAAGCGATCACCTTCCTGCGCGAGTTGAATGAAGTTATCCATCGCCGCTATCAAAACGTGCTGATGATCGCCGAGGAATCCACCGCGTGGCCCATGGTCACCCGCCCGTCGTGGATGGGAGGACTCGGCTTCGGCATGAAATGGAATATGGGCTGGATGCACGACACCCTGGAATATCTGATGCTCGATCCCGCTTTGCGCCGCCACCATCAGGAATTGTTGACTTTCGGACTGTTATACGCTTTCACTGAAAATTTCCTGTTGCCGCTGTCGCACGACGAGGTGGTGCACGGCAAAGGCTCGTTGCTGGCGCGGATGCCGGGCGACCGCTGCCAGCATTTCGCCAACTTGCGCCTGCTCTACGTTTATCTGTGGACCTACCCCGGCAAGAAATTTCTTTTCATGGGCAATGAGATCGCACAGGATAAAGAATGGGATTTCGCGCGGTCGCTCGATTGGGAGCTGCTGGAGCGCTTGGAGCATCGCGGTGTTCAGAAGCTGATCCGCGATCTCAATAGGCTGTATCGTTCCCAACCCAGCCTGCACGCGCACGAATTTTCCCAAGAAGGCTTCGAGTGGCTGGATTGCCATGACCCCGCGCAGTCGGTGATCGTGTATTTGCGCCGAGGCGGCGACCGACAGCTGGCCGTTGTCGTGTTCAATTTTGCCGCGACGGCTCGGGTCGATTACCGCGTCGGCGTGCCCCTGCCCGGGCTTTACCGGGAAGCCTTGAATTCCGACGCGCCGCGTTACGGCGGCGGCGGCGCGCTCAACGGTGAGCTCCAGGCGCTTGCGGTTTTTCACATGGGCCAGCCGTATTCCCTGCTGTTGAACCTGCCGCCGCTCACCGGCATCGTCCTGGTTCCGGAGCGGTTTGAACTTGTTAGCGACTACGACGATGGCTGAATCGATGCGCTTTTCCAGTTGGAGCGATCGCCTATGAAGTTGCAACAGTTGCGCTACCTGACGGCGATAGTCCGTAACAACCTCAACATTTCCGCCGCCGCCGAGAGTCTTTACACCTCGCAGCCTGGCATCAGCAAACAGTTGCGGTTGCTTGAGGAAGAATTGGGCGTCGAATTGTTCAGTCGCAACGGCAAGCACCTGACCGAGATGACTCCGATCGGCCAACAAATCATTCTCAAGGCGGAGAGCATCTTGCGCGAGGTGAACAACATTCAGATTCTGGCCGAGGAATACCGCGACGACCGCCGGGGCAGCTTGTCGCTGGCCACCACCCACACTCAGGCTCGCTATGCCCTCCCCTCGGTTATTAAAACCTTTCGAGAGCGCTATCCGGCGGTCAACTTGCAGGTCCATCAAGGCTCGCCGGCGCAGATCGCCGAACTGGTGCGTTCCGGCGAGGTCGATTTTGCCATCGCCACGGAGTCTTTGGAGCTGTTTGACGATCTCATCATGATGCCCTGTTACGTGTGGCATCGCTGCGTGTTGGTGCCGCGCGATCATCCCTTGACCCAAATCGAGCGCCTGACCTTGCACGATGTGGCGCGCTATCCCTTGGTTACCTACGTGTTTGGCTTTACCGGCCGTTCGCAATTGGATGAGGCATTCCGTGGCGTCCATCTGAAGCCGAGCGTGGTGTTTACCGCGACTGACGCGGATGTGATCAAAACCTACGTTCGTTTGGGAATGGGCATCGGCATCGTGGCGTACATGGCTTACGATCCCTTGCAAGACGGCGACTTGGTCCGTTTGGACGCCAGCCACTTGTTCGCGGCGAACGTGGTCAAGCTCGGGTTCAGGCGCGGGATGTTTTTAAGGCGTTATATGTACGACTTCATCGAGTTGTTTTCAGAGCACCTGCGACGGGACCGGGTGCGCGATGCCGAGCGCTTGCAGTCCTCGGTTGAGGTTGAGGGTCTATTTGAGGGTTTGGAGCTCCCGGTGCGGTGAGGGTTGGGGATTATTGAAGATGATGATATAATAAAAAACCTGTACAGAGGAACCGTCATGTCTGATCCGTTCCGATCCCCGCTCGCTCTAAGGACCGAATTATTTGAAAGTTACGAAAATCTGATCGAACGCTTGGATGAGTGCTCGACCCGCGTCAGACGGGACATCGCCTTGGCGGTTTGGGTGTCGCGCACCGAGGCTGAAATCGCCGAGGGTTTGGACATGCGGCTCAAGGCGATCCAACTGTATCGCGCGCTTTGGTATGAAGACGTGCGGGACGGCCGAGAAACCCTCACCTGCCCCGGCATCGTCGGGGCCAGCGACGACACTCTCGCCGCCGCGCGCGCCTGCAACGCCGTTAAGGATCGATTCAAGGCCGCCGTGCTGGCCCTCAAAGCGCTCGAGCGGCTCGAACGCCGCGAGGTGATGGCCGACCTCCACCGCCGCCAGGACAATCTGGCCGTCGCGATGCGGCGCATGGGCGTCGCTCGTTTGAACCTCAAGCAGGCCTACCGACATATCCCCCTGCTCGACCAGCGTCCGCTCAAAATTGGCTTTACTTGGTCCAAACAGGGCCGCGTGATCCAACGCACCAGCTTGGCCGCCGCCCGGCGGCTGTTGGAACAACGGGCCGAACCTCCACAACTCCTTTTGGA
>DJIW01000034.1 GCA_002433805.1 Competibacteraceae bacterium UBA6584
AAACAAGTATTTGTAAACGCTTACATGCGATTTAGGCTAGGACGGCTAGAGCATGTACGTTCACACTGGAGAAGTTGGCCGAGCCGATAAGCTAGGCGATGGCGCAAGGAAGCGCCACCTCTACTCATATATTATTTGCCGTCCTCCTCTCCACCCTCCTTAAACTCTTAAACGCCACCGCCCGAATCCCGCTATCCTCGCCTTTATTCGCCAAAATCCCTTCCAAGGCGGTCTTCACCGCGTCCCCGCCCAAACGACCCAAAGCGGCAATGGCACTGGAACGGGCCGCGTCGCTCGCTGTGGTGGCGCGACGGATTAACGCGGCGGCATCATGCTGTTCCAGCAGAATCGGCAACGCAGCCTGCCGCTGTTCGACCGTCGCCAGCAAGCGGCCCTCGGCATTGGGCGCGACCGCCCGCAACATCGGCCGCAAGGCCGCGCCATCGACGCTGGTGGATTTTTCCAGCACCGGCAAGGCCGCATTGCCGCTCAATCTCGCCAGCGCCGCGCTCGCCGCTGAGCGGATGGCGGGATCGACCGCGTTCAGCAGGGGCAACAATAACGCTTGATCGCTGGCGTCGCCGCATTCTGCCAAGCCGCGCAAGGCTTCACAGCGCACCGCGTTGGGAATTCGGCTATCGGCCAATGCGGCGCGCATCATCGGAGCGGCTTTGAGTTGCAACTGTCGGGCGGCCCACAAACCAGCTTGCCACGCCTGCGCTTCCGTCGCAGCCTGCTCGCGCCAATGCTGCTGCTCCGCCTGCCGCCAGCCGTCGGCGGCCCGCTGCACGGCGGTTTGCACCGCGCCCGCCAATTCCGCATCTCCGCTATTGCCCGCAATCCAGGCTGCGTCAGCGCGCGTTGCCGCCGAATCACTTTGCAACAAGCTCCACAAAGCGTCTTTGGCAAATGATTGGCGACGGATCAAACCGCGCCGCAGACGCTGCCGGACTTGCTGATCTTTCACCACGCCGAGGCGCTGGGTCAGCGTGCTCGGATCGCCCTGACGGGCTAGAAAGCGAGCGGCGGGTTGGCTGATTTCGGGGTATTCGCTGTTGAGCGCCAACAGATTGACCTGCGTGGCGTCGCTGGGATACAGCCGTCGCAGCGCGTCCAGTCCGGTCTTGCGCAAGTTGGCGTCGCGCTGGTGCAGCAGGCTTTCCAGCACCGGTTCCGAGGCAATCTCGCCCAGTTGGCCCAATTCGCTGGCAGCGCGCTGGCGGGCGGCATTGTCTTCGTAAGGATCGCTGGCGAGGCGTTCCAGCAGCGTGCGGCTGCGCTCGTCACCGACTCGCCGCAAACCGCTCAAGGCGCGCCACCGCAACTCGCTGGAACCCTCGCGGGCTACGCTTTCCAGCCGCTCGCGCAGACGCTGGCGCTCGTCGGCGTCGGTGAGCCGCGCGAGCAGTGCGCCCAGCGCTTCGGCGGCGTCCGGGGCCAGCGCTCGGTCATCGGCGGGCAGATCGGCGCGCGGGTCGAGCAGCGGTTCCAGATACTCCAGAGCCCGGCGGTCGCCCAGTTCGCCCAGCGCGGCGATGGCCCGTTTGCGCTCGGCGTCGGTGCCCGCCGTGAAGGCCAGCAGCAACGGCTGCAAGGCTTCCGGGCGCTGTTGCTTGGCCAAGCCCTCGGCGGCGGCCAGCAGCAGTTCGCGGCGGCCACCGGCCAGCGCCCGCGTCAGCGGCTCCAGACTTGCGCCGGGAACGCCGATGACGATGCGTTGCGCCAGTTGCGCGCAGGCTTGAGCGCGGATCGCCTCGTTGCGGTCGTCCAGCAACCGCACCAACAGCGTTTCGGCCGGTTTCGCGTCCAGCAGCGCCAGCGCGTCCACCACGCGGGCGCGGATCGCCGGATTATCGTGATCGAGCAACGGCGGCAGGGCTTGCAGCGCGGGCGTTTCCTGATACCGGGGATAACGCCGACCGTCGGCGCGCTGTTGCTCCGGTTGCGCCGGATCGCGCAGCAGTTGCAGCAGGATGTCCAGCATCAGTCCGTGCTGGGCGGCCTGTTCCTTATCCAGTAACCCGCGTCCCAGCAACGGCAGCGCGGCGAGATGGCCGATGCGGCCCAAAGCCCGCAGCAGGGCCGAACGGTCGGCGGTTTTATCGGGATCGTCGTCCAGCCGGGCGATTACCGCATGAGCGGCGCTTTCCGCCGTCTGCGGGTTCGGTCGGGCGTGGGCCAGCGTGACGAGCGCTTCCAAAGCGCGATTCGCCAGACGCGGTTCGGCGCGCAAGGCGGTTGCCAGCACCTCCAGCGCCAGCGCTTCGCCGCGCTGGGCCAGCCCGACCGCAGCGCGCAGCCGTAATTCCTCGTGTTCGCTTTCCAGCGCGCGGGTCAGCGCCGACGCCACCCGCGAGTCGCGGGCGTCCAGCAGCCGATCCACCACCGTCAGCCGCAAATCGTCGAAGCGGCTGTTCAGCGCCAGCAGCCACGGCTCTAAACTGCCCGCCGGATACAACCGAGGCAGTTGTTCGAGCGCATGGCGGCGCACCTCGGCGCTGGCGGCATCGACCGCGCCTCGGGCTAATTCCAGCGCGCGGGCATCGCCCGCCGCCGCCGCCGCCAGCAGCCGATCAAAAGCTAGCCGGCCGATGTCGGCGGCATCCAGCGCCAGCGCCAGCGCCAGCGGTTCCAGCGGTTGGTTCGGATGCAGTTCGATCAGGGCGTTCAAGGCGGCTTGCCGCACCAGATGATGCGGATCGCTCAAAGCTTGACGTAGCACCGGCAGCACCGCATCGCGGCCGATGTCGGCTTGCTGGGCCAGAATCGCCAGACGGGCGATGCAATCGCGCCGCACCCGCTGGTAATCATCCGGACCTTTGGCGATGGGCGCTTGCCGGATCAACCCGGCATAGGCGCCGAACGTCAGCCGCCAGAGTTCGGCGGCGCTGGCCTGACCGTCCCTGGGCGGACGGTGCCCGCCACCGGCGAAGCGCAACACGGTCAACAGCCGTTGGGTAGCCGAGCCGGTCTCGGCTTTTTGCGGACGGCCGAACAGGCCGCGAATCCAGCCGGTTTTACGTTCCAGCCGGGTTTCGGCTTCAGGCGCGGTCGGCGGCGGCGCGGATTCGGTGGCGATTTCGGCCAAGCGTTTGGCCTCGCGCCAGAAGGTTTCCGGTTGCGGGCGCAGGCCGAGAATCTGAGCGGCGGCGTAACGGCGGGCGGGTGCGTCGCTGGCTAGCGCGTTGACCACGGCATTGAGCAAGCGCGGGCGTTGTCCGGCCTCCGGCCAGTGGCGCATGTCGCTGGCTTTTTCCGGCTGGCGCGGGCCGATTAATTCCAAACCCCATTGGCCCAAATCCTCATCCCGCAACCGCGCTTCCAGCACGCGGGCGGCGGCGTAGCGGATTTCTGGCGATTCGGCGCTTAAGGCGCTCAACAGCAAATCCGGCGGCAACTGGGCGCGGGCCAGGGCGATGTCGCGCGCCACGATCACCGCGAAACTGAGTTCCTGTAAATCGCGCTCGGCGTCTTCCAAGCCTTGCAACAGCCCTTGCACGCCGTCGCCACCGAGAGCGACGAAGCTAAAAAGCGCGCCGCGCCGGATCGGCAAATGCTCGTGACGCTGGGTGCCCGCCAGCACCGGCAGGGCGCGCGTATCGCCGAGTTTCGATAAGCCGTCGGCGGCCCAACTGCGCACCGCCAGATCGGCGTGCGCCAGCGCCTCGACCAGCGGTTGCGGGTTGCCGCTCTGACAGGCCGCCGCCAAGCCCCGCGCGCCGTGTTCCCGCATCAGCGGATCGTCATCGCGCAATAGAGCTGTCAAAAACGGAATGCTGGCCGGGTCGCCCACATCGGCCAAAGCGCTGGCGGAGCGCTGGCGCAGGCTGTCGCTGGGCCGGTCGTGATCGGTTTTGGCGATGCTCAATAATTTTTGCATCGGCCCGACCGCGCGGGCGTCGCGGCGCTTGCCGCACAGTTCGCCCGCCCGCACCCGCAAGAGATAAAACGGACTGTCGAAGGCCAGCGCGAAGGCGTGGGCGTCGGACGGCAGCAGTTTATCCAGCGCCTCGATCGCGGCGATGAACTGCGCGGCGTCCTCGACTTGCAGCAGTTCGATCAAACGGCTGCGCAACGGGGCGGGGTCGGTGGCGTCCAGCGCGCCCTTGAGACCGGCCAGCCGCACCTCGGCGGCGGGCGAGTGGAGCGCGGCCAGGTGGTATTCGGGTCGTTTCTTGTCGGCGTCTTCCTTGGTCAGCGCCTCGTAAGCGGCTAAGCCCACCTCGGCGGCGCTATCGCCAACGCGGGTTATCAGCAATTCCTTCGCCCAACCGCGCGACTGGCGAGCCTGGCGGATCAGTTCGTCCACCGCCCAACGGCGCACGTCGGCATGAACCGAGGCCACCGCCCGCCGCAAAGTGGTTTCCGGGCGCTTGCTGTGCCAGGCCCACAGGGTGCGCATCGCCTCGCGCCGCGTGTCTTCGGCCTCGTCGTCCAGCGCCTGCGCCAACAGCTTATCAATGCGGGTCGCCAGTTCGGCGGGGGCGGTTGCGCCGTGCTTGACCAGAAGTTGCAAGGCGCGGGCGCGGATTTCGCCCGCTTGGGTGCGCAAGGCGAGTTCGGCGAGGTCGATATCGCCCGCCGGGCCTTCCAGTTCGGCCAGCTTGAGCAGACCATCGAAAGCGTCGGCGCGGACTTGGGCGTCGTCGTCGTTCAGCAGCCATTGCAAGCGCGCGCGCAAACGCGGATCGCCCGCTAGGTTACCGATGGCGGGCGCAAGGAAGCGCGTGATCTGGCGACGCATCGCGGGGTTCGGCTCGCGGCTCAACTGCAACAGCGCGCCGCTGGCCCGCTCGTCGCCAAGCCAACTCAGACACAAGGCGGCTTGCAGGGCCATATCCGGCTGGCGACAGGCCAATGCGGTGAACAGCGGTTCTAGGAATTGATCGCTCGCGGTGGCGGCGCTGGCTTCTTCAGCGACGCCTTGCGCCTTGAAACCACCTAAGATTTTACCGATGTCGCTGCCTTCCCCGCGCAACCGGGCGGCCAGCGTCGGATAAGCCATCACCCCGATCCAGAACGCGGCGTGGCGCACCTCGAAGGTGTCGTCGTTGAGCGCCTGATCGAGCAAGCGGCGACCGTCTGCTGTCGCGCCGAGATGGCGCTGACCGAGCCGGATCAGCACCGCGCGGCGGATGTCGGGCGAACCGCGCTCGAAAGCGCTGTGCAAGGGCGCGACGCTCGTTTCCGGTTCCAGCGCCAGCAACGCATCGAGCGCTGCTTCCCGGACTTTTTCGTCGCCGTCGTTCAGCCGTTCATTGAGCCAGCGCGGCGCCAGCGGCGAGCGTTGCCGCAACTGGGTGAGTTGCTTGACCGCGTATAGCCGCAGATCGGCATGATGGCCGTTCAGCGCCGCTTGCAAGGCGGCGAGCGGCGTGTCGGTTTCGATCTGTTGCAGCGCGGTCAGCGCGGCCTTGCGCACGCCGGGGTTGTCGTCATTCACGGCTTTGACCAGCGCCGGGCGGCTGCGGCGGCGCTGGGTCTTGCCCAGCCATTGCGCGGCTTCGATCCGCTGGGCCGGCCGCGAATCCTGGGTCAGCACGTAGTCCAAGCCTTCCCGCGCTTCGTCCTCGGCCAGTTGCGCCAGGGCTTCCAGAGTAGCGGACGAGGAGCGGGTGGCTTTCACCTCATCCAGCAGCCGTTGCAAGCGGGAATCCCAACTTTCGGGATTGCCGGATGGATTGCCGTTTTGATCGATTGCGCCGAGCCAGATTTGCCGCTGTTCGGTGACGGCGACCAGCGTCCCGCCGCGCTGTTCCGGTTTGGCTTGGGGGTTGGGATCGACCAGCGCCAGGGCGCGGGCGTCGCGGCCGATGGGCACGGTGCGCGGCTTGCGGCGCTGATCCAGCGTCCATATTTTCAGTTCGCCGTCCTCGCCCAGCGAGAACAGACGGCGCGGCAGCGGTCGGTTCTGCTCGTCATTCAGCGCGGCGCTGAAGATCAGGGCGCGCACCGGGCCTTGATGGGCGGCATCGCCGCTGCGGTCTTCCTCGTCAATCGCGCCTTCCAAAAAGCAAACGCGGATGGAACCATCGCCGCAACCGGCCACGATGCGGCCATCGCCGGTGAAGGCGAGTGCATCGATGCCGCGTCCGCCGCAGGGCATGACGCGGATTTCGGCTTGATCGAGATTGGCCAGCGGCAGGACGTAAAGGGTGTTATCGGCTCCGGCGGCGGCCACGCTGGCGCTGGCGGCATCAACCGCCACCGCCTGCAAGGGCTGTTCGCTCAAGCGGCGCTGGGCGCGTTGGCACAGGTGGAGTTTTTCACCTTCGGCGGCGATCTCGTGCAGCTTCAATACGCCATCCTCGCCGACGCTCACGACTTGCTGTCCGACCGTCGCCAACGCCCGCACCGCGCCGGTGTGCGCCGCTTGCCGCGCGTCTGGCGTGTCGCCTTTGCCATCGGTGCGCCACAGCGCCAGCGCGCCATCCGCCGTGCCCGCCAGCAGCAATCCCTCGTCGCTAAACGCCAGCGCGGTGGCGGCGGAGTCCAGTGGCGCGCTGAATCGGGCGTTGAGCTTGGGCAGTTGCAGCAGGTGGACGCTGGAGTGGCTGACGCCCACGGCATCACGGCGACCGCCCACGGCAAGGAGTTTGCCGCTGGCGGAGACGGCTAATAAGCGTTCAATGTGGGGGGCGTATTGTTTAGGCACGGTGGATAATTCCTAATTCAACAATGTCGACACTATATATATGGCGGTTTTTAATGATTTAGTAGACCATTCTCTGCGCTGACTCAAAAAAAATAGACCAATAGTATTCGGCAGCACCTTTATTAGTTAACAAAGTTTTCTCGCTTTTTAACCGCCTTTGTTATAGGTTAAGATATGACCGTTCTTAAAATTCTTATATTTGCTTGTGAATTGAATGCTTTTTTATAAAGTTTAAGTAGTAATTTCGATATACTTTACCTGACTAGAAGGTGCTGGAATTGATAATCCATCCTCTCTCATACCACGCAAATGAAATTGGATAGCTTCCTGAATTTCAGGTTCTATCTCTTGTATCGTTTTTCCGGTAGCAACACAACCCGGAAGGTCAGGAACATAAGCTGCATAGTTGTTTTCAGATTTTTCAATGACTACCGCATAGCGCATGGTTAGGCCACTTCCCGCATGGGACGAATTTTAGGAGTGGGTAGGTTTCGCCCTTCCTTGGCAAAATGCTGAATTACATCTTCTACAACTTCGCATAGTTCGGTATAAAGCTGGGTGGGATTATCACCGTGAATCCCTGTAATTAGATCAGGGCATTGGCCAATATAGGTTTGATCTTCTTCACTCCACTCAATCCATTTATGATATTGGTCACTGGTCTTCATTTCTTTACACTCTCTATGGCTTGGCTGACTTGCTTTTCCTGGTAATGTTTCGCGTCATCTCCAGTTTGGCCGCTGACTGTTACCGCACCAGCGTATTTGGCATGAGTGAATTTTCGATGTGAACCCTTGCCGCCACCCGATATTTGACTAAATCCAGCGTTTCTCAGCTCTTGAATCAGATCTCTAATTTTCTTGGGCATCTCTTTCGTGCTTGCGTTCTTTTATCCCGCCCTCACCTTCAAGTTCACCTGCCCCACCGGCAAATCCACCCGAATCGCTGAATGCGCCTTACGAATCTGCACCAGCGCGGCGACGCAATGTTGCCATTCATTCTTGGCGCGGGAATGACGGAATTCCTCCAACACCGGTGTCGCCAGTTCAGCGAAAGCCGCATCACTTAAGGCCAGCGTCTTGATCGCCTCGATCAGCCGCCGCTTGCCGACACTGGCGGGCCAGGGCCGATCCGGCGCGGCCTGACTGCTATCGAGTTCGCGCCGTTCCAGCCGACCGGGCGGCAGACCGAACAAGGTCTTACGCAGGAATTGCCGCACTTCATCCAGCGCCGCGAAGGACGCAGCCTCCGGCGGCGCGGCATCGCCAGCGGGTTGGCGGACGGCGGCGGATGCGGGCCGAGGTCGCTGCCGTTCCCACAGCAGCCGCACGGTGAACAGGCCGACCTCGCGGTGAGGGCTTTCCATCAGCCACGCCAGCCGCGCCGCGCCACCCAGGCGGTCGTAATGCCGGCGGATCAACGTCAGCGCAGTTTCCCGGACGACCTTATGCCGACTTTCGGCCAACTGAAACACCCGTTCCGGCAACAGCCAATCCAGCGGCAAGGCCGGTTCGACCGCCGTATCACCCAGGCGCAACAGACTTTCGATGGCGAAGCCGCGCGGCTCGCGGTGCGGGCTATCGGCCAGCCGGTACAACAGCGCCGGATCGTCCCAGTTGCGCACTTCCTCGCGGGCGACAGCGACCGCCAGACGGCGCACGTCGGGCCGCTGATCGGCGAATAAGGGCCGCAGACGGTGCAGGGAATAATCGGCGGCGCTCAGACTTGGCTTGAGGTGATAGGAACGGGTTTCCGCATCGTTCGGCCCCAGTTGCGGATGATGCGCCCGCAGGTAGGCGGCGGCGAACTGGCGCACCGGCTCCGGTTGAGTCGCACCAGCGGCCAGTTCCCACAGATGCTCGACCCCGCCGCGCTCGCCGCTGGCAAAATCGCCCGGCTGGAAGGATTGCAGCAGATACCGATGGGCGAAGTCGTGTAGCGTCGGGTCCGCTTGCCGCGCCATCGCCAGCAGCCACGGTACGCCAATCCGTTCCGGCGCGACCAGTTGGCTATCGCCGAGCAGTTGCAAGGCCAGCGGCCGCAAGGCCGGGCGCATGACCAGCCCTTTCAGCCATTCGACATCCAAATGCTCGCCTTTGAGCTTGCCCTGCTTCAACCAGTTGGCGACGGTGCTGTTCAGTTGCGGGTCGAGCAGGGCTTTTTGCAGCCATTCGGTGCCGATCTCGCGGCCCGGATAAGCGGCCAGCGCCTTCAAGGCCCGCTGCCGCGCCAGCGGATTACAGCGCGGATCGTCGAGCAATTGGCGGTAGTAGGCGGCGGGCACCTTGACCTTGGCGTCTTTGTAGAATTCGAGCAGCGCATCGAGCGCGGGAGAGTTCGACCGCGTGGCAGGCGCGGTGAGGGCCACCTCCACAAACTGTTCGGCTCTGATGTTCTCGGGTTTGAAACCCTGCCGCAGCTTGGCTTTGGCGAGCGCGGCGCTGGCCGGAGCGGCCAGCAGCTTGAGCAAAGTCGGCAGGCCCAGGTCGGCGGGCGAGCGCTGTTCCAGCAGCGCCACGGCGAAGGTCTGCGCGTCCTGCGTGCTGTTCAACACCAGCTTGACCAGTTCGGCGACCGGCAGATCGGCGGCGTAGGCGCGGGCGTAGTCGATGGCGTAGCGCCGGGCCGGGCTGTTGTTGCTGTAGAGCAAGCCCAGCACCATGTCGTGCAGGCCGAGCGATTTCAGCTTGGATTGATGGAATTCGGGATTGTCGCGCAGCAGCTTGAGGATGAACGCATGGACGATTTCCAACGGTTTCGCGCCGAGGCGCGCCAGCCATGCCGGTTCGACGTGGCGCAGGGCGTCTTTGAAATCCTGCTCCAGACAGCGGATGGCGAAGTCACAAACTTGGGGATTACGGGCGTCTTCCAGCAGCCGTAACAGCGGCGCGGGGCTGATTTTCCAGGCATCATCGAAGGCGCGCTGTTCCAAATTGTCCGGCGGGCCGTAACGGCTGACGGCGCCCTGATCGGTGTTGCCGATCAAATCCTTGTGCCGCCAGATTTGATTGGCAATCCAGCAGGAATCAAAACGCTGCGTCGCCGGGTAGTGGCGCAACACCTGTCCGGCAAACACCGGAAACAGTTCCGGCAACGCCTGGCCGAGTTGGCGCAGATAGCGCCAGGCGCGGCGGCGCATGTACAGCCAGGTGCCGCGCGAGATTTCCCGCCCACCCGCGACCGGTTGCACGTCCAGCCGATAGCACAGTGCGCCGAGCATGGCCAGATCGTGGCGCGGTTCGGCTTGTTTGTAGATCGCTTTAAAGCCTTGCCACACGCCCCAGCCAAGCGCCTGCGGCGGGATTTGCGGAAGCAGTTCCAGCAGCGGGGCGCGGGCCGGTTCGTCGTCCGCCGTGTATAAATCCAGCAGCAGTTGACCGAGCTTCAGGCGCGGCGGCGGGTTGGGTGAGGCCAGCAGCGCGGCCCAGGCTCCGGCGCGCAGGGCTTGCCATTCGTCGGCGGTTTTGCCGGACTGCGTTTGCGGGTTCAGAGTGTTGCGCAGCCGCTCCAGCGACCAGCCATCCGGCGGCAGCGGCAGCGGCTGAAAGTCGTCCGGCGGGTCTTCCGGCTGACCGGCGGGCGGGTCGGGCTGTTGGAGAAACTCCAACGTCCAGGCCACGAAGTGCGGGTCACGCCGGGCGGCGGCGTGTTCCAGATCGGCGAATAAAATCGAGCGGTCGTCAGCCATGCGCAGCACCTATCGCGGCCGGTAGCCGTCGGCTTCCAACGCCGCCCGCACTTGGGCGAATGCGGCTTCGGCGGCTTCGGGGTTGGGGTAGTGTTCGGTGCTGTGGGTATGCAGCGCGTTGCCTTCGACGCTCAAGCGCAGTTCCAGACGGCGCTCGCCCATCGTCAGCGTCAGTGCGCACTGCGCGGGGGCGGGCGCGGCCGATGCCGATTCAGCGTCAGCGGGCGCGGCGGTGGCTTCATTCGGCCCGCCGTCGCCGTCCACATAGCCCTTCTTCATCTTTTCCCGCGCCTGCTTTTGCAGCTCGTTGGCGGCGTCTTCCAGCGAGTCGTAGCGCTTGGTCTGACTCTGGCCCTGGGTGCCGATGCGGCCGAAATTGACTTCCAAACTGTTGCCGATGCAGCGCGCGCGCCAGAACTTGTTGGATTTATCATCCTGAAAGATCAGGGAAATTTGCCACTCACTCATTCGCGCCCCGCGCCTCTAGTTGGTGGAGTTGGGCCAGAAACGGCTTGGCCTTGTCCGGGTCGGTCATGTGCAGATAGGCCACCCAGCCGCGTAGTTGCGCCAGACTTTCGCCGTCCTTGCCGGGCTTGCCGTGCAGACGATTGTGCAAAGCGGCGCGCAGTTGTCGCAGTTTGACGCGCGGAATGCGCGCTGGGCTATTCCCGGTCGGTGCGGCGTTGACTACCAGACCGGTCACGGTCTGGCGGCGACCGCGACGCAGCACGCGGGTTTTGTCCGGGTGAGGAATGAAGCCTTCGGCCTTGAGGATGAGATGAACGCCGCGCAACAGGCGGCCCAGCGGCGGCGGTGCGTCTTCGTGCCAGGAAAAGCTCAGATCGTCGGCGTAACGGGTGTAGCGAAAGCCCAGTTTTTGAGTCAGGCCCGCCAGGCGGCAATCGAGCCGCAGACAGACGGTGTTGCTCAGCGCCGGACTGGTCGGCGCGCCTTGCGGCAGGGCGCGCGGCCCGCTGGCGACGTGATAGGGTTTGCCGTCCAGTTCCAACAATTCGCGTGGCGCTTCGGTGCACAGCAGCGCTAGCACGGTGGCGACCTGTTCGCCGTAACCGCCCTTGCGGAACAAGCCCTTCACCCGCCGCCAAGTCACGGTCGGGTAGAAGTTACGAATATCGAGCTTGATGATTTGCCGCGCTCCGGCGTGGACGGCGGCGTTGCTGAAGATGCTGCGGCCCGGCAGAAAGCCGTGCGCCGCGCCGTGCACCGGCAGGCGTTCGGCTATCTGGCGCAGAATCCAGCGTTGCGCTTTCTTCAGGGTCGGCTTGGGCGCGCTGATAAGGCGTTGGCCGCCGTCGCGCTTGGGAATCGTCCAATACTGATAATGACTGCCGGTGTCCACGTCCCGATGAAACGCCAGCCAGCGCAATTGCGGGATGGTCAGATCAAGCGCCTTTGCCAAAGCCTGTGCGTCCTTGAGTTCCGGCAGGCCGTTGGTTTCGCGGCGGGCGTCGGGGTCGGGCAGGTCGTAGCGGTCTTGATCGGGCGTGTCGTGATGGAACACATCCGCGCCCAGATGCACCAGATGCGCTTTACGGAAGGCGGCCCACGCTTGCTGGCGCAATTGCTTGCGGACGCGGCGTTCTTCCTCGCGGCGGGCTTTGAACTGATGCAAGGCCGCGCCGCTCAATTTCGCGGGATCGGCGGCTTCGTCTAAGAGACCGAGTTGTCGCAGGCGGGCGACGACCCAGCGTTCGATGTCGCCGACTTGGGCGATCTCTTCCCAGGTGGGGGGTGTTTCGCTCATGCCGTAGTCAGACCGAGCGCAAGGAATGCTGGAGCGTGAGGACGTAAAACCGCTACTTCTCACCAGGGACACGGTAGGCTCACCGGCCCGCCGCCCATGCACGTGCCGGTAGCATGGCGGAAACCGCGGTGGCGTGGTTGGCCCAGCTCCGCCGTGCTACCGGCACGTGCATGGGCG
>DJIW01000022.1 GCA_002433805.1 Competibacteraceae bacterium UBA6584
GTCATGTGTCGTTCTACAGGCAGAACGACATGCGCGTTAAAGACAGTAAAGACAGCAAAGACACGAAAGACAGCAAAGAGGGTAACAAGGAAATCCTGCTGGTGGTGGACGCCGTTTCCAATGAGAAAGGCGTCGGCAAAGAGGTCATCTTCGGCGCTCTGGAAGTGGCGTTGGCGTCGGCCGCGAAAAAACGTTACGAAGGCGATCCCGATGTGGTGGTGGCCATCAACCGCCGCACCGGTCATTACGAAACCTTCCGGCGCTGGCAAATCGTGGCCGATGGCGCCCCATTCGAGAATGTCGACCGGGAGATGGCGCACACCGAGGCCCGCAAGCTGCAAGCGGATGCCCAAGTGGGCGGTTATGTGCAAATCCCGCTGGAGAACGCCGATTTCGGCGGCCGGATCGCCGCTCAGACCGCCAAGCAGGTCATCGTCCAGAAAGTGCGCGACGCCGAGCGCGCGCAGATCGTGGAAGCTTATCTGCACCGAAAGGGAGACCTGATCGGCGGCGTGGTCAAGCGGTTGGAGCGCGGCGACGTGATCATCGACGTCGGTGGCAACGTCGAGGCCAAAATCGCCCGCGAGGATCTCAACCCCCGCGAATCGTTTCGCAACGGCGAGCGGGTGCGGGGTTATCTGAAGGACGTGCGCATCGAAAGCCGCGGCCCGCAATTGTTCATCAGCCGGGTGGCTCCGGAATTTTTAATCGCCCTGTTTACTTTGGAAGTTCCTGAGATCAATCAGGGAATTATCGAAATCAAGGGCGCCGCCCGCGATCCCGGCTCCCGCGCCAAGATCGCGGTGAAGAGCAAAGACGCCCGCATCGATCCGATCGGGGCCTGCGTGGGAATGCGCGGAGCGCGGGTCCAGAGCGTGACCAACGAGCTGAGCGGCGAGCGGATCGACATCGTGCAATGGGACGACGATCCGATCCGCTTCGTCATGAACGCCATGGCGCCGGCGGAGGTCGAGTCCATCATCGTCGATGAGGACACCCACAGCATGGACATCATCGTGTCCGAGGAAAAGCAGCTGGCCCAGGCCATCGGCAAGGGCGGCCAGAACGTGCAGCTGGCGAGCCGCCTGACCGGCTGGACGCTGAACGTGATGACCAAGCTGCAATCCCAAGCCAAACGCGGCCAGGAGGATGAAACCCTGCGGCGGATGTTCGTGGAGCAGTTGGGCGTGGATGACGAGATCGCCGCGATTCTGGTGCGGGAAGGCTTTGCCGGTCTGGATGAAGTGGCGTATGTGCCGGCCCATGAAATGCTGGAAATCTCGGAGTTCGATGAAGAGATCGTCGAAGAACTGCGCGGCCGGGCGCGGGATGTGTTGCTGACCCGAGCCATCGCCGCCGAGGAGCAGTTCAGCAACACGCCGCCAGCCGAGGATCTATTGCGGATGGAAGGCATGGATGAGGCGCTGGCGTTCTTATTGGCCAGCCGGGGCGTGGCGACGATGGACGAATTGGCCGAACTGTCAGTCGACGACCTCAACGATATTGCGGGATTGGACGACGAGCGGGCGGCCAAGTTGATCATGACGGCGCGAGCGCCTTGGTTCTTGAAGAATGAGCAGTAGGACCGGTTTGTCCTGGGGGTGGTAAATGACGCAAGTAACGGTCAAACAATTTGCGACGGTTGTCGGGATACCGGTGGATCGCCTGTTGGAACAGTTTGCCGAGGCTGGGATTTCGGTTGTGGGGGTGGACGCCACCATCACGGAAAAGCAGAAAGTCGATTTGTTGACTCACCTGCGTAAAAGCCACGGCGGCAGCGTGGTTCAAGGCGCGGCGGAACCCCGCAAGATCACGCTCAAGCGCAAGACCCACAGCGAGATCAAGATGGCGGGAGGGATGGCCGGCCAAGTGAAGACGGTCAGCATCGAGGTGCGCAAGAAACGCACCTACGTCAAGCGCAGCTTGATGGATGGAGAAAGCGCCCGCCCCCCGCGCGAACTTGAAATACCGGCCCTCGCGCTGGAGATTGCGCCAGCGATGGATGAGATCATCGAGGTGGCCCAGGTGGACGAACCGTCCGCGCCGGAGCAGGAACCAGCGCGCCCGCTGGAGGCGGAGGCGGAAACGCGCCCGCTGGAGGCGGAGGCGCTCCAGCCGGAGGCGGACGTGGAAGCGCGCCAGCCGGAGGCGGAGGCGCGCGCTCAGGCCGAACCCGAAGCGCGCGACACGGATGCCGGCTCCGTCGCCGAAGTCGCGTCCGGCGATCTTGACGCCTATCCGGTCGCCGCTGGCGCCATCGCCGCGCCATCCAGCCCGCGCCAGGCAGAGGCGGCAGCATTCGCGCCTGATTTAAAGAGCCGCAAGCCCTCGGGACCGATCCTGGAGACCAAGGTCGGTAAGAAGCGCCCTGAACCCTCGCGCGGCTCGAATAAACCCCGCGGCGCGGACCCTAGTCTTGCCGAAGCGTTCTTGCCGCGCCAGGATGAAACGCAAGAAGAAGAACGGCTGCCGCCGCAGCGGCGCGCCGACGCCCAGCCATCCTCGGATAAGGGCGATCGCCGCAAGCCCAAGAAAGCGAAGGGAGGAAAACTCGCGACGCCGGTCACCCCGCAGCGCCACGGTTTTGCCAAGCCGACCGCGCCGATGGTGCGCGAAGTGACCTTGCCCGAGACCATCAGCGTCGCCGATCTGGCCCAAAAGATGTCGGTGAAGGCTACCGAGGTGATTAAAGCCTTTTTGAAGATGGGGCTGATGGTCACTATCAATCAAATGATCGACCAAGATACCGCCGCGCTCGCCGTATCCGAAATGGGCCACTCCTATAAACTGTTAAAGGAAAATGCCTTGGAAGAGGAGTTGACCGCCGAGACGGATCGCGGCGAAGCCATGCCGCGCCCGCCGGTGGTCACCATCATGGGCCATGTCGATCACGGCAAGACCTCGCTGCTCGATTACATCCGCCGCACTCGGGTAGCGGCCGGGGAGGCCGGCGGGATCACCCAGCATATCGGCGCTTACCACGTCCACACACCCAAGGGCGTGATCACTTTTCTCGATACGCCCGGTCACGCGGCCTTCACCGCCATGCGCGCGCGCGGCGCCAAGGCCACCGATGTCGTCGTGCTGGTGGTGGCGGCCGACGACGGCGTGATGCCGCAGACCGTGGAGGCGATCCAACACGCCCGCGCCGCCGGCGTGCCGGTGGTGGTGGCGGTCAACAAGATGGACAAGCAGAGCGCCGATCCGGAACGGGTCAAGAGCGAATTGTCCGTTCAGGGCGTCATTTCCGAGGAATGGGGCGGTGATGCCTTGTTCGCCTATGTTTCCGCAAAATCCGGTGACGGCGTTGATAACCTGTTGGACCAAATCCTGGTTCAAGCCGAAGTGCTGGAACTGAAAGCGCCGGTGGATGGAGTCGCCAAGGGCGTGGTGATCGAATCGCGCTTGGACAAGGGGCGCGGTCCGGTGGCGACGATCCTGGTGCACAGCGGCACCTTGCGCAAGGGCGATATGATTCTGAGCGGGCTCGAATACGGCCGAGTCCGCGCCATGCTCGATGAGACCGGCCAGAATGTCGGCGAAGCCGGGCCTTCGATTCCGGTCGAAGTGCTCGGTCTTTCGGGCGCGCCCCGGGCCGGAGATGAACTGATCGTGGTCGCCGACGAGCGCAAGGCCCGCGAAATCGCCTTGTTCCGCCAAACCAAGCAGCGCGAGGAGCAGGCCCGCAAGCCGGCGATCAGTCTGGATGACATTTCCAGGCAATTCGAAAGCGGTCAGGTCAACATTCTCAACGTGGTGCTCAAGGCCGACGTTCAGGGTTCGGCCGAAGCCATCGTCGATGCCTTGGGCCGTTTGTCCACCGACGAGGTGCAAGTCAAGATCATCGCCAGCGGCGTGGGCGGCATCAACGAATCGGACGTCAATCTGGCGCGCAACGCCAAAGCCATCATCATCGGCTTCAACGTCCGCGCCGACGGGGTCGCCAAGAAATTGGCCGAAGAGGAAGGTTTGAAGCTGCACTATTACAGCGTCATCTACGAATTGATCGACGATGTGAAGCGGGCGATGGTGGGGATGCTCAAACCGGAATTCAAGGAAGAGATCGTCGGCTTGGCGGAAGTGCGCGGGGTGTTCCGCTCGCCCAAGTTCGGCGTGGTGGCCGGCTGCATGGTGATCGACGGCGTGGTCCGCCGCAACAATCCGATCCGGGTGCTGCGCAGCAACGTGGTGGTTTTCGAGGGAGCCTTGGATTCGCTAAGACGCTTCAAGGATGACGTGAGCGAGGTGCGGGCCGGGACGGAATGCGGCATGGGGGTGCGTAATTACAACGACATCCGCGAAGGCGATCACATCGAAGTCTTCGAGCGGGTGCAGGTGGAGCGGACCCTTTAAGGCAGGCTTTGACGATTGATTGATAAACCCTTATGAAGGCGTTTCCCCGCACCCGGCGAATCGGCGAACAGATCCGCCGCGAGTTGGCCGACTTGATCCGCGCCGAGCTGCGCGATCCGCGCTTGGCGCTGATTTCGATGACCAGCGTCGAGGTCAGCCGCGATTTGGCCCACGCCCGGATTTATGTGACCTTGATGGGCGATCCGGCCGAGCGGGCCGAGCGGGTGGCCGATTTGAACCAGGCCGCGCCGTTGCTGCGTCGGGAATTGGGCCGGCGGATGCGGATTCGCACCGTGCCGAAACTGGAGTTTCGCTACGACGAAGTGGTGGAGCACGGCGCGCGGCTGTCGGCCTTGATCGACGCGGCGGTGGCCGCCGATGTCGGCCGGCACCGCGACGAGGCCGACGCAACGGCCGAACCGGACGATCCGAAGGATCCCGCGTGACGGAGCGCGTCCGCCGGCCGGTCGACGGCGTGCTGCTGCTGGACAAGCCGGTCGGCTGGACCTCCAATGCCGCCTTGCAGGCGGTCAAGCGGCTGTATCAGGCCAAGAAAGCCGGTCACACTGGCAGCCTCGACCCGCTCGCCAGCGGTTTGTTGCCGCTGTGTCTGGGCGAGGCCACCAAGCTGTCCGGCCTGCTGTTGAACGCGGATAAATCCTATCGGTTCACCTGTCGGTTGGGCGTCACCACCACCACCGGCGACGCGGAAGGCGAGGTGATCGCGACCCGGCCGGTCGAGGCGTTGAGCCGCGAGCGGGTCGATGCGGCGCTGCGCCAGTTTACCGGCGTGATCCAACAAATCCCGCCGATGTATTCGGCGGTGAAGCAAAACGGTCAACCGCTGTACAAACTGGCCCGCAAAGGGATCGAGGTCGCGCGCGCGCCGCGCGAGGTGACGGTGCGCGAATTACGCTTAGTGCGTCAAGAGACCGAGGAATTGGAATGCGAGCTGCGCTGCTCCAAGGGCACCTACGTGCGAACCCTGGTGGCCGATTTGGGTGAGGCGTTGGGTTGCGGGGCGCACGTTTCGGCGTTGCGCCGCACGGCGGTGGAACCTTACGACGCCGCGCGGATGGTCACGCTGGAGGCGCTGCGCGAACGGGCCGAACAGGAAGGTTTGGCGGGACTCGATCAGTGGCTGTTGCCGCTGGACAGCGCCGTGGCGGACTGGCCGGCGATCAGCGTGGCCGGCGATTCCGCCTTCTACCTGCGCCAGGGTCAGGCGGTTCTGGTGCCCCGCGCGCCGACGCGCGGTTGGGTGCGTTTGTACCAAGGCGAACACCGGTTTTTGGGGATCGGCGAGATCCTCGACGATGGCCGGGTCGCGCCGCGCCGCTTGGTCGGACGCTGAACGGCGCCGACAGCGCGCTTGTTGATTAGGCCCGGTAAGGGTAACATTTATTATTTGACTTAATTACTTGCTTGAATCTGAATCGGAGTTTCACTCGATGCCGCTCAATACCGAACAAAAGGCCCAAGTCGTGCAAGGATTCCAGCGCGGCCCCGCCGACACCGGATCGCCGGAAGTGCAGGTTGCGTTGTTGACCCAGCGGATCAACGGTCTGCAATCGCATTTCAGCGATCATAAAAAGGACCATCATTCGCGGCGCGGGCTGCTGAAGATGGTCAACCAGCGCCGCAAATTGCTCGACTATCTCAAGCAAAAGGATTTGCAGCGCTATCAGGATTTGATCGGTCGCCTCGGCTTGCGCCGCTGATCGTCCCGCTTTTCCACCATCGGTTTTTCGTTGCAAAGGACGCTTTCGTGACGCCCATCAAGAAGACATTTCAGTACGGTCAGCATACCGTCACCTTGGAAACCGGTGAAATCGCCCGGCAGGCCAGTGGCGCGGTGCTGGTGAATATGGCCGACACCGTGGTGCTGGTCACCATGGTGGCGGCTAGGGAAACCGACGAGAGTCGGGATTTTTTGCCGCTGCGGGTGGATTATCAGGAACGCAGCTATGCGGCGGGCCGGATTCCGGGCGGTTTTTTCCGGCGCGAGGGCCGTCCTTCCGAAAGCGAAACCTTGACCGCCCGGCTGATCGACCGCCCGCTCCGGCCGTTGTTTCCCGACGGTTTCACCAACGATTCGCAGATTGTCGCCACCTTGGTGTCCTTCAATAATCAGGTGGACCCGGAAATTCCGGCCCTGTTGGGCGCTTCGGCGGCGGTCGCCTTGTCGGGCGTTCCGTTTCAGGGGCCCATCGGCGCGGCGCGCGTCGGCTATCTCGACGGTCAATATCTGCTGAACCCCACTCAAAACGAGTTAAAAGTCTCAAAGCTCAATTTGGTGGTGGCCGGAACCGAGCGGGCGGTGCTGATGGTGGAGTCCGAAGCCGAGCAGTTGAGCGAGGAGGTGATGCTCGGCGCCGTGGTGTTCGGCCACGAGCAGATGCAGGTGGCGATTCGCGCCATCAATGAATTGGTGAAGGAAGCCGGCGTCCAGCCGTGGGACTGGCGGCCGCCGACCGGCGACGCGGCATTGACCGAAGTGGTGCGCGCGACAGCCGAGGCGGCCCTGGTGGACGCCTATCAGATCCCTGAGAAATTGGCCCGCCAACAGCGGGTCCATGAAATTCAGAATCAATTGCTCGCCAAGCTCGGCGACCAAGAGTCGGACCGTTGGTCGCCGGCGGCGATCGAGAGCGCGTTTTCGACCTTGGAAAAGAAAGTGGTGCGCGGCCGTATTCTGGCTGACCAGCCGCGCATCGACGGCCGCGATACCCGCACCGTGCGGCCGATCAGCATCCGGGTGGGCGTGCTGCCGCGAACCCACGGTTCCGCGTTGTTCACGCGCGGCGAGACCCAGGCGTTGGTGGTCACCACGCTCGGCACCGATAAGGACGCCCAGATTATCGACGCCATCGAGGGCGAATACCGGCAGCCGTTCTTGTTCCACTACAATTTCCCCCCCTACTCGGTCGGCGAGACTGGCATGGTCGGCAGTCCCAAGCGTCGGGAAGTCGGTCACGGCCGTTTGGCCAAGCGCGGCGTGCAGGCGATCATGCCGGAACCCGCGCAGTTCCCGTACACGGTGCGGGTGGTGTCCGAAATTACCGAATCCAACGGCTCCAGCTCGATGGCGTCGGTCTGCGGCGCGAGCTTGTCCTTGATGGACGCCGGCGTCCCGATCAAGGCGCCGGTCGCCGGCATCGCCATGGGCTTGATCAAGGACGCCGACCGTTTCGCGGTGCTGACCGATATCATCGGGGATGAGGATCATCTGGGCGATATGGATTTCAAGGTGGCCGGCACCGCTGTCGGCGTGACCGCCTTGCAGATGGATATCAAGATCGACGGCATCACCCGCGAAATCATGGAGCGTGCGCTGGCGCAGGCCCGCGAGGGCCGCTTGCACATCCTCGGCAAGATGGCCGAAGTCATCACCCAGTCGCGCGGCGAGCTGTCGGAACACGCGCCCCGCTTTACCACCTTGCGGATCAATCCCGAAAAGATTCGCGATGTTATCGGCAAGGGCGGCGTGACCATCCGGGCCATCACCGAGGAGACCGGCACCACCATCGACATCGCCGACGACGGCACCATCAAAATCGCGTCGGTGGACAAGGAAGCCGGCGATGAGGCGCGCCGCCGCATCGAGCAGATCACCGCCGATGTCGAGGTTGGCCAGGTTTACGAGGGCAAGGTGGTGCGGATCATGGATTTTGGGGCGTTCGTGGCGATTCTGCCCGGTCGCGACGGCATGGTGCACATCTCGCAAATTTGCGAGGAGCGGGTGCAAAACGTCAGTGACAAGCTGGCGGTGGGCGATTCGGTCAAGGTCAAGGTGCTCGAAATCGACAAACAAGGACGGGTGCGCTTGACCATGAAAGGGTTGAATTGACCCGGTGAAAGCGGCGCTGAGGCGACCTTGCCTTGGCGCGGCTGCTTCGAGTAGTCTTAGCCTCCTCACCGTTTGGAGGCGATTTATCGGAGAGATGGCCGAGCGGTCGAAGGCGCAGCACTGGAAATGCTGTTTAGGGGTGACTCTAACGAGGGTTCGAATCCCTCTCTCTCCGCCACAAAGCCGTCCATGAGCTTCCATCATGGAAATAGAAACCCGCCAAGTGCGGGTTTTTTATTGCCTTTATTTGCGCCGTCTTCCATGGCGTTCCATGCGCATCCAGAGTAGCATTGAGGTAACTTTCCGGGGTCACTAACATCGCGATCCGACGAAAACCTTGGCTCGTCGACCCAGTGAGGCAAGACCGACCGATGAAATACATCGCCATCGCTGTACTGTTGGCTATCGTGGTAGGCGCTTTCGCGCAGTATCTGAACTCCGAAGGTAAGCCACCGCCGCCCGGACAAAATTCCGGCTGGATGCAACATTGAATTTTGGCAATCCGAGCGCGGCGCTACCGCTCTATCGACACCCTGTGGGCGATGAACTATCATGCAAAGCCTTGAGGGTAAGCGCGCTGAAGCGGCTTTTCGGAATCGCCGATACAAGTCGGTATCGGAGTCGATAAGCCTATCAATGGCTTGCAGCTATAATTCGGCGGGCGCCTCCCCTGTGGTTTCCGCGAGGCGCGGCGCGCTCCCGCAACTTTCAATGGCGGTCCGTATCGGTCCCCCCGCGACGACAAACTGTGAACCCCGTCAGGCCCGGAAGGGAGCAGCGGCAGCAGTAGCCTCGGGCGCCGGGGTGCGGCTGGTAGGGACCGCCGCCCTTTCCAACAGGCCAGCAATCCGATTTCAAGCAGCGTTTCCATGTCCGCCCTGTTGATCCGGTTCAGGATGTGCTGGCCACCGATCCAAGGATGCGCCACCCTGTCCGCGCGTTGGATCGCGGCATGAGCTATCAGGTTTTGGCCCGCAAATGGCGGCCCCGAACCTTTCACGAGCTGGTCGGTCAGGAGCCCATCGTGCGGGCGTTGACCCACGCGCTCGACCGGCAGCGACTGCATCATGCCTTTTTGTTTACCGGCACTCGCGGCGTGGGTAAAACCACGCTGGCGCGGATTTTCGCCAAGTCGCTGAATTGTGAAACCGGCATTTCCTCCACGCCCTGCGGTCAATGCGCCGCTTGCCGGGAAATTGATGAAGGCCGTTTCGTGGATTTGCTGGAAGTGGACGCCGCGTCTCGAACCAAGGTCGAAGATACGCGCGACCTGCTGGAAAACGTGCAGTATGCTCCCAGCCGGGGCCGGTTCAAGGTGTACCTGATCGATGAGGTACACATGTTGTCCGCCCACAGTTTCAACGCCTTGCTGAAGACTCTGGAGGAGCCGCCGCCGCATGTGAAATTCCTGCTGGCGACCACCGATCCCCAAAAATTGCCGGTCACGATCCTTTCGCGCTGTCTGCAATTTGGTCTCAGGCGGTTGCCGACCGCCATGATCGCCGCTTATTTGAATAAGGTGTTGGCGGCGGAAGGCATTCCGAGCGATGACGCCGCGTTGCGCCTGATCGCGCGCGCCGGCGACGGCAGCATGCGCGATGCCTTGAGCCTGTTGGATCAAGCTATCGCCTTCGGGGCGGGGCGGGTGGAACAGGCGGCGGTTTCCGCCATGCTCGGCGTTATCGACCGACGCTGGGTGCCTACCGTGTTGGAGGCGCTGGCGTTGCGCGATGCGGACGCGGTGTTGCGGCGCGTGGCCGAATTGGACGAGTCCGCGCCCGACTACGCGACGGTGTTGGCCGAACTGCTGTCGCTGTTACAGCAGATCGCTTTGTTTCAGGTCGCGCCCTCGGCCGCGTCGGCCGATGGGGTGGCGGATGCCGAAGATTTGGCGCGCTTGGCTGGCGTTTTGCCGCCGGAAGACGTGCAATTGTTTTATCAAATCGCGCTGCTGGGGCGGCGCGATTTAGGGTTGTCGCCCGAACCGCGCGGCGGCTTCGAAATGGTGTTGCTGCGGATGCTGTGCTTTCGGCCCGCGCCGCTGGACCATGCAACAGACGCTCGGGAGTCGGTGTCTCACTTGCCCGCGCCCGCGCCTGTCCCCGCGCCTGTCCCCGCGCCTGTCCCCGCGCCCGCTCCGGTTATTGCGCCAAACATCCCGCTGGCTCAATCGATTGCGCCTTCGGAGACTTCGTTGGCGGCCGAACCGGCATCGGAATGGGCCGCGCTGGTCGAACAGTTAGCGTTGGGCGGCATGGCCAAACAGCTCGCTTTGAATTGCGTTTTAGTCGCCCGCGAGGGTAATAGTTTCTGTCTGGCGCTTGATGCGACTCACGCCCAAATGCGCAATAAGACAAGCGAGGAGCGGTTGAGGTCGGCTCTGGAGCAACATTTCGGCGCGCCGGCCAGCTTGCGGTTTCAGGTGGGGAATCTGCCGGCGGCCACACCCGCCGAGCAACGTTTTCAACGCCAAACCGAGCGCCAGCAAGCGGCTGTCAAACGGATCGAGCAGGATCCTCGCATCGCGGAGCTGAAAGAGCTTTTCGACGCGAGTATCAAAGACGTTCAGCCGCACGACGATTTTGAAGGTGGATGAGCTATTCCCCCGGTTTCCCGCTGGATGGAGGCCGGGGCCAAGATGTGCTGAGGAGGCGCAATGATGAAAGGTGGTTTGGGCAATATCATGAAGCAGGCGCAGAAGATGCAAGAAAACTTGCAGAAGGCGCAGGCGGAAATCGCGGCGATGGAGATCAACGGCGAGGCGGGCGGCGGCTTGGTCAGCGTCACCATCACCGGCCGTTACGAGGTCAAGCGCCTGCGGATCGACGACAGTTTGGTGGGCGATGACAAGGACATGCTGGAAGATTTGGTGGCGTCGGCTTTCAATGACGCCGCTCGCAAGGTCGAGCGGACCGTGCAGGAGAAAATGTCGGGCCTGACCTCCGGCATGGGTTTGCCGCCGGGGATGCTGGGCGATCTCAAGTTGCCGTTTTGACGTTTTCACGTGGCCGCTTCGCCGCTGCTGAACCAGTTGATCGCGGCTCTGCGCTGCCTGCCGGGCGTCGGGCCGAAATCGGCTCAACGCATGGCGTTGCATTTGTTGGAGCGGGACCGCGACGGCGCGGGTCGGTTGGTCGAGGCCTTGCGGGAGGCTTTAGAGGGGATCGGCCGCTGCGAACGCTGCCGCGATTTGAGCGAAACCGCCCTCTGCGCCCTGTGCGCGAACCCCCGCCGCAATCAGGCGCTGTTGTGCGTGACCGAAACCCCGGCCGACGTGCTGGCGGTGGAGCAGGCGACCGGCTTTCAGGGCGTCTATTTTGTGCTGATGGGCCATTTGTCGCCCTTGGACGGCATCGGCCCGACCGAACTCGGTTTGGATCTTTTGGAAGCGCGCCTCAACGAGGGCCAAATCCAGGAGATCATTCTCGCCACCAACCCCACGGTCGAGGGCGAGGCTACCGCCTACTATATCGGTGAGCTGGCCCGCGAGCGCAGCATCCGAGCCACCCGAATCGCCCATGGCGTGCCGCTGGGCGGTGAATTGGAATATGTGGACGGCGGCACCTTGGCCCATGCCTTTGCGGGCCGCCGCGATTTATCCTGAGTGGAGCGCGCCGCGATGAACGACTGTCTCTTCTGTAAGATCGCCGCCGGCGAGATTCCCGCCGTCAAGCTTTACGACGACGGCGGGGTTCTGGCCTTTCGAGACATCAATCCCGAAGCGCCCGTTCACGTACTGATCGTACCCCGACGCCATATCGCCACGCTCAACGAGTTGGAGCCGACGGATGCGGCGCTGGTCGGTCAGTTGTATCTCGCCGGCAAACAGGTAGCCGCCGATTTGGGAGTGGCGGAAAGCGGTTACCGTACCGTCATCAACTGCAACCGCGACGCCGGTCAGATCGTGTTTCACCTTCATATGCACTTGCTGGCGGGCCGGGAGTTGGGCTGGCCGCCGGGTTAATCATCCGCTCCGAAACTCAGCCGACGCGGCTGGTGGGGAGCCTTTGGAGCCGCTCAGGCTTGTTTGAGAAACTGCCGGACCAGCGGCAGATGACGCCGGCTGACCTCCAGACGGTCGGCGATGATGTCGAAAACCAGATTGACGCCGCCATCGGCGGTTTTCTCCAAGCCAGCGATGCGCGCCGCCATCGCCAGCCCATTGCGGTGCACCCGGATCACCCGTGCGCCTAACTCCGTTTCCAGAGTCTTCAACGATTCCTCGGTCAGCGCTTCGCCGCGACGGTGGCGGACCGTGACGTATTTTTGATCGGCCTGGAAATAACAGACATCGACCAGCGGGATCAACTCCAGGCGCTGGCCGAGCCGGACGCGGATGTGAGTGCGGCCAGCTTCGGAACGGTCGGCGGTCAAGCTGGCCAATTGCGCGCGATTGAGCCGACCGGCATGGGCCAACGCCCGTTCCAGCCGTTCCAGGCGGACCGGTTTGAGCAGGTAAGCCACCGCCTGCGCATCGAGCGCCTCTAACGCATGATCGCCGTAGGCGGTGACGAAAATGACGGCGGGCGGGCGGGCGAGCGCGGCCAGTCGCCGCGCGGTTTCCAAGCCATCCAGACCCGGCATCTGAATATCCAGCAATACGATATCCGGCGACGCGATCTCCGCCAGCCGCAAGGCGTCCGCGCCGTTGCTCGCTTCCCCACACGGTTGATAGTCGGAAAGTTGGTTGAGCAAATCGCGTAGCCGATCTCGGGCCGGCGCTTCATCGTCAACGATCAATACGTTCATCATGGCGGTCCATTCGAACTAAATTGCTACAAACGTATTAATAGTATACGTGCGCTAAGACACTTTAGGGCTTGGCCAGGCGTTTGAAATTTCGAGCGGGATGCTAAAGGCGATCTGGTAGTAGTCGGGCGTTTCGGTGATATCCAGCGGGTTTGGCATATCGTAGGCCAGTTGCAGGCGCTGGCGGATGTTGTGTTGGGCGATGCCGTGTCCCGATCTTTTGGTCGCGCCATCGGCGGAACGCGGGTTGGCGACCGTGATTCGCAAGGCTCGGGGTTGGCGTTCGATGCGAATGGTCAGGGTTCCGCCTTCTGTCAGCCGCTGGATGCCGTGATGGATGGCATTCTCGGCCAAGGGTTGCAACAGCAAGGCAGGCATCGGCAGATCGAGCGGTAGGTTGTCCGCCACTTGCCAGTCCACGCGCAGCCGATCTCCCAGACGCAAGCTTTCGATGGCGAGATATCGCCGGGTCAATTCCAGTTCCGCTTCCAATGTAATGCGTTCTTGATAGGCGAGCGCCGAGCGCAACATGTCGGCCAGATCGAGCACCGCCTGTTCGGCCTGTTGGGGGCGGCTGTGAATCAGGCTGGCGATGGTGTTGAGGGCATTGAACAAGAAGTGCGGGTGGATGCGCGCTTGCAAGGCTTGAAGGCGGGCGCGCGCTTCCGCCTCAACATTGAGTTGCCAGTGGTGTTGGACATAGAAGTAGCGCAGGACGATCAGCGTGACGATACCGGCGATAGCGAGGTTGCGGACCAGCAGCGCCGCCGGTGGGGCCGGGGCAGCGGTCGGATCGGAATGCGGTTCCAGATACCACCAGCCGAGCCACGAAAATAGCAAGGTGATCGACAACGTCACGCTCAACACGGCCAGCGTGGCAATCCGGGTATCGAGCCGATTGAGCCAACGTTTGCCAAGACAGATGGCGCCAGCAACGCTCAACGCTATCCACAGCACGAACAGCGAAATCAACGCGAGTTGGTTCCAAAACGCAATGAGGGTATCGGTTTGGCCGAGCGCTAGAATGAGAGCAAACAGTTCGGCCAGCAAAACCATGAAGAAGCTAACGCGGTTCGTGCAGAAATCCGGCAGAAATCCCGGTTCGGATGGGGGTTTTACGCCGATCATTGGTTTTCATGTTGGGCTCTGGTGGAACGTTAATCCTGCCGCTGATCGCCAGAAACTGTCAAGGATATTTTACAGATTGCAGGGAGGATTGACCTTGCTTGAATTGCTCATGACCTTGGCCGTGTCGGCAATCGTGCTGGCGGTTGGCGTGCCGAGCTTTCAGAATTTGATCCAAAACCAGCGTCTGACCGCCGCGATCAACCAATTTGTTGGCGCGTTGGCATTGGCCCGGTCGGAAGCGATCAAGCGCGGCGTGCGCGTCACGTTGTGCAAGAGCGCGGACGGGCAATGTTGCGCCGGTGGCGGCGGGTATCACCAAGGTTGGATCGTATTTGCCGATCCCAACGGCGATTTGATCCGCCAATCCCCTAACTGCTCCAACGTTTCCGTTGCAAGTCATTCAGAGCCTCTCGTGCGCGTTCACCAACCGCTGGTGGGAGGTTTAAGCTTGATCGGAAACCAAAATGTGGCCGAATTCATTTCTTTTGTCCCGGCGGGCGTCAGCCAGTTAAGCAATGGGGCGTTTCAAGCGGGGACAGTGACTTTATGCGCGCGCGGTTATGCCGCTTCAGCCCGGCGCTTGGTGTTGGGCAGGGGCGGTCGGGTGCGGGTGGAGCGGGTCGAGCCGGCATCGCGGGTGGGTTGTTAAGGAGCGCCGCGCGTTTCGAGTCGTTTTGCAATCAGCAACGTTATCAGTGGCGCGGTGCGCTTTTCCGTCCATCCGCTAATTTCTACCTTCCATCGTCCGTTGCGGGCATGGGTTTGTGGGCTTGACTATCATGCGATCCGTGTATTTGACGATAGCAGCCAGTAGGGATCGCGTACCGGTCGCGACATAATGGAGAACCACATGAGTGAAAAGCCATGAAAAGCAACGTGGGCTTTACTTTGATTGAACTAATCGTCGCCATGGCCATTGCCGCCATTGTGTTGACGCTTGGAATACCGTCTTTTCGAGAAACGATCAATAACAATCGGTTGACGGCGGGGGCGAACGAACTGGTGAGCGCACTACATCTGGCGCGGTCGGAAGCGGTTAAGCGCAACGTTCGGGTCACGTTGTGCAAGAGTGCCGATGGGGCGACGTGTACGACAAGCGGCGGTTACGAGCAAGGCTGGATTGTTTTCGTGGATCGCAACAGCAACGGCGCAGTTAACGCTGGCGAGGAGATTATTCGCTCCTACAGCGCGCTGCCGGGCGGCATGACTCTGCTGGGCGGGACCGATGTGAGCAACGTGATTTCCTATGTGTCGGCTGGTGTGGCGCAGCAGTTAAACGGGGCGATGCTGACAGCTGGCAATACCACGTGGACTTTGTGCAAGCCGGGTTACGCCACTTCCGCGCGCCAGCTCGTACTCGGCGTGGGGGGACGGATGCAGGTCACCACACAACAACCGGCGTCTGCGGCGGGCTGTTCGTGAGTTGCGGCGGAAATAGGTGCTTTTTTAAGGAGCGCGAGCATGACGAAATCAACTAATCGCATGGGTGAGAGCGCCGCCGGCTTTACCCTCCTGGAAGTGTTGGTGGCGGTGATGGTGTTATCCATAGGGCTGCTGGGATTGGCCAGTCTCCAGGTCAACGGCCTGCGCTTCAATCACAGCGCCTATATGCGGACCCAGGCAACTCTACTAGCTGAGGAAATCGCTGATCGAATGCGGGCCAATCGGCCCAGTCTTGCCAGTTACAGCGGCACCAATTTGGCGGTTGCGGCGGTTGCGGCTTGTAATACTGCGGCCGGTTGCACGTCCGCGGAAATGGCTCAAAACGATCTCGCACAATGGCAACAATCCCTGGCTGGCTTATTGCCTAACGGTCAGGGTTTAGTGTGTTTCGATACGGTCACCACGCCGCCTACAGCCGCCGAACTAAATAGTACGCCAGCCC
>DJIW01000135.1 GCA_002433805.1 Competibacteraceae bacterium UBA6584
TCGCGCTGGCCGCGGCCGATCGGCACCATGGCGTCGATGGCCTTCAGGCCGGTCTGCACCGGCTGGCTCACCGACTGACGCTCGATCACGCCCGGCGCGATGACTTCGATGGGCGAGGAGTGGGTGGAGTGGATCGGCCCCTTGCCGTCGATGGCCTGGCCCAGGGAATTGACCACGCGGCCCAGCAGCGCCTCGCCGACCGGCACTTCCAGGATGCGGCCGGTGCACAGCGCCTTGTCGCCTTCCGCCAGGTGCTCGTAATCGCCCAGGATTACGGTGCCGACGGAGTCGCGCTCCAGATTCATGGCCAAGCCGTAGGTGACTGGATCGCCTTCCCTGGGAGCCGGGAATTCGATCATTTCGCCCTGCATCGCATTGTCGAGACCGTAAATGCGGGCGATGCCGTCAGCCAGGCTGATGATGGTGCCTTCCGTGCGCGCTTCGGCGGTCGCCTCGTAACCTTGCAAGCGCTGCCGGATCAGATCGCTGATTTCGGATGGTTTGAGTTGCATAAAGCGATAGTCCTCTTACTGGCTCAAGGCCGTGGCGAGTTTGTCCAGCCGACCGCGCGCCGAACCGTCGATCACCCGATCGCCGATCCGGATCACCGCGCCCGCGATCAACGCCGGGTCGATCTTGCAATCCAACACGACGCTGCGCTTGAACTTGGTTTTAAGCGCCTTGGTCACGCGCTTGCGTTGGGCGTCGGTTACGGCGACAGCGGAAATCAGCTCGGCGCGCAACACGCTTTCGGCTTCCGCCCGAAACCGCTCGAACAGAACGGCGATGCCGGGCAGCAGATTCAAACGGTGAAATTCGGCCAGCATCTTGAGGAAGGCGACGAAGCTCTCCGGAATCGCGCCGGCATTCTGGCCGCGAAGGTCCCGGCATAAGTCGGCCACCAGTTCGGCTTTCTGTTCGCCTCGCATTTGAGGGTTCCAGGGGCCCAACAAGCGCTGCATCGCCGGATCGGCGGCGACGGCGGCGGCGATCTGCAACAGCTCGGACCAAAGCGGCAGCGCCTTGGCGGCCTGCGCGTCCTCGAAAGCGGCGCGCGCGTAAGGCCGGGCGGCGGAGGTCGGTCGGACGACGGGTGTCGTGTCAGCCATGAGCGTGGTCCATGGGGTTAGAGCTGAGCGACCAAGTCATCCAGCATGGCGGCGTTAGCCGCTTCATCGACTTCGCGCTTGAGCACCTTGCCGGCGCCGGCGACCGCGAGGCTGACGACTTGATTGCGAAGCTGCTCGCGGGCGCGGTTGACCTCCTGCTCGATTTCCGCCTTGGCGGCGACGAGCTGGCGGTCGCCCTCGACGCGGGCTTCCTGTTTCGATTGCTCGATGATTTCGTTGGCGCGCTTGTGGGCTTGAGCCACGATTTCGGCGGCTTGCTGCTTGGATTCCTTCAGCATTTGCGCGGCCTTGGCCTTGGCCAGTTCCTGCTCGCGCACGCCGCGCTCGGCGGAGGCCAAGCCCTCGGCGATCCGCTTCTGGCGCTCCTGCATGGCTTCCATGATCGGCGGCCATACATACTTCATGGTAAAGAGCACCAGCAGGCCGAACGTGATCATCTGCCCTATGAGAGTGGCATTGAAGTTCACGCGATTACCTCCTCGGGTACACGGGGCGAACCTGTCGTAACGTTACGGAACGGACGCTCAATGACCCAGGGCCGCGTTGACGGGACCGAGGAACGGGTTGGCGAAGGTGAAGAACAGCGCCACGCCGACGCCGATCATGGTCACCGCGTCCAACAGACCGGCGACGATGAACATCTTGACCTGCAACGCGGGAATCATTTCCGGCTGCCGGGCGGCGCCTTCCAGGAATTTGCCACCCAACAGGGCGAAGCCGATGGCGGTGCCCAGCGCGCCCAGGCCGATGATCAGAGCCACGGCGATAACGGTCATACCCTGCACGTTGGCAATCAGGCTTGCAGCTTCCATTAGTGTGTCTCCCGTCTAGAGATTGTGGTGTGGATGAAAGAAAACCGATGGCGCGCTCCGCGAGGCTTGCGGGCCGGAGCCGCCGCTTGCGAACCGTTCAATGATCTTCGTGGGCCATGCTCAAATACACGATGGTCAACACCATGAAGATGAACGCTTGCAAGGTGATGATCAGGATGTGGAACACCGCCCACGGCCAGCCCAGGACGAACTGGATCCACCAGGGCAGCAGCGCGATCAGGATGAAGATCAATTCGCCGGCGTAGAGGTTTCCGAACAGACGCAAGCCGAGCGAAATGGGCTTGGCCAGATCCTCGACGATCCGCAGCAAGAGATTGAACGGCATGAACCACTTGCCGAAGGGATGCGTCAATATTTCCATGGTGAAATGGCCGGCGCCCTTCACCTTGATGCTGTAGTAATACAGCAGCAGCAGCACCGAGATCGACAGGCCAAAGGTCGAATTCAAATCGGTGGAGGGCACGCTGCGCAGGTAGGGAACGCCGAACAAGGCGGCGATGGACGGCAACAGATCAACCGGAAGCAAGTCCATGAAATTCCAAAGAAATACCCAGACAAAAATCGTCAGGGCCAACGGTGCGATCACCGGATTGCGGCCGTGGAAGGAATCCTTGACCTGGGTATCGACGAACTCGATGAGAATCTCGCATAAATTCTGCAAGGGTCCGGGCACGTCGCTGGTGGCCGATTTCGCCGCTTTCATGAACAGCCACAGAAAAAAGGAGCCCAGGGCGATCGAGAAAAACAGGGTATCCAGGTGGAGGGACCAGAATCCCTCGCCAATCTTGAGATTGGTTAGATGGTGGATGATGTACCCCGTTGCGGAATGACCGGATTCGCTCATAGCGTCCTCACCGAAGCGTCGAATGTAAAGGGTAAAGCCAGCCAGTAGGCCATCAGCGCGGCGATGTACGCCAGCAGCAGCGGAAGGGGCGAGACATCAAGCCAGAGCAAGGCGACGCTCAGCAGGACGACGGTCAACAGCAGCTTGACGACTTCGCCCAGGTAAAAGGCGCGGGCGATTTTGGCGGCGGGTTCGCCGGCGCGCACCGAAAAAACCCGGCTGGCGAAATAGAGGGTGACCAGCGTGCTGATGCCCCCGCCGATCGAGGCCGAATAAGCGGTCTTGAAGCTACCGAGAACCAAAGAGGCAACCGCGATCAACAGCGTGAGAGACAATTGAATGGCAGTGATTTTTCGGGTGACCTGTTTTGCGCCCATGGCTCGCATTAGTTCTAGTTGTGCAGGCACCGCATTGCGCCGGGCATGTTTTAAAATCGTTATATTCTGTTCTGTTTATTTATTCTTCAGACTGCGCAAAAGGCCGGGCTCCTCTTGAGAAACATCCGTTTTTCGACCTTTTCCCGGCTCCGCAGAGTGCTACGGATTATAGGGAATATAGCGCGGCGGGGTCAACGAAAATCACCTTGTCACTTCACGCGGGCGATAATCCCGTCCAACTCGTCCAAACTGTTGTAATGGACGACCACCCGGCCCTTGCCGGAGGCGTCGTGGCGCAGTTGGACCCGCGCGCCCAGCCGCTCGGACAAGTCGTTTTGCAGCGACTGGATATTGGGGTCCGCCGGTCTGGCGCGCGCCGGCGCGGCGCTCGTCTCCTGTTGTTGCAGCCGCCGCGCCAGATCCTCGGTCTCCCGCGCCGACAAGCCGCGCAGCAACACCTGCCGGGCCGCTTCCAGTTGCAAGGCGGGCGGCAGGGGCAACAAGGCGCGCGCGTGGCCCATGTCGAGCTTGCGCTCCCGCAGCCACTGCCGGAGCTCTCCGCTCAGTTCCAGCAACCGCAGTAAGTTGCTCACCGCCGCGCGCGAGCGGCCCACCGCGTCGGCGGCCTGCTGGTGGGTGAGTTCGAATTCGTCGATCAAGCGCTGCAAGGCCAGGGCTTCTTCCAAGGGGTTGAGGTCTTCGCGCTGGATATTTTCGATCAGCGCCATGGCGATGGCGGCCCGATCCGACGCCGCGCGGATCACGGCCGGCACTTCGCTCAAGCCGGCCAGCTGGGCGGCCCGCCAGCGCCGTTCGCCGGCGATCAGCTCGTAACGCCCATCGTCCGAGGGCCGCACCACCACCGGCTGCACGATGCCCTGCGCGCGGATCGATTCGGCCAGCTCCCGCAAGCTGTCCTCGCGCAAGTCCTGGCGGGGTTGATAGCGGCCCCTGACGATCCGGTCGATGGGCAACGACCGCAGCGTATCCGCGTCTGGAGCCGCCGGATCGGCGCCGGTTTCATGGCGTTGGGCCACCGCCGCCCCCGCGCCGAGCAAGGCATCCAGACCGCGCCCGAGCCCGCCTTTTCGTCTGATCATGGTTTCTTGCCGCTCCCTGTCGTGGTTTTCGCCGCGGGCCGCCGCAGCCGTTTGCGGACCTCCTTCGCCAGATCCCGATAGCTTTGCGCGCCGCGCGATCCGTCGTCGTAATGAATGATCGGCAAGCCGTAACTGGGTGCTTCCGCCAGCCGCACGTTGCGCGGGATCAGCGTTTCGAACACCGCCTTGCCGAAATGCTCCAACAGCTGGGCCGACACTTCGTTGGCCAGCCGGTTGCGGGGATCGAACATGGTGCGCAGCACGCCCTCGATGCGCAGATCCGGGTTGGTGGATTTGCGCACCTTCTCGATGGTGTCGAGCAGCGCCGACAATCCCTCCAGCGCGTAATACTCGCACTGGACCGGAACGATCACCGAATGGGCGGCGGTCAGCGCGTTGACCGTCAGCATGTTCAGCGACGGCGGACAGTCGATCATGATGATGTCGAAGTTCCACTCCACCGGGGCGAGGGCGGCGCGCAACCGCCCCGGCGCGTTTTCCGTTTCCAGCAGGTTGATCTCGGCGGCGGTCAGATCGCCGTTGGCCGGCAGCAGTTGCAATTGCGCCTTTTCTATCCATTGCAGGGCATCGGTCAGGGTCGCCTCGCCCAGCAGCACGTCGTAACTGGTGGCGGCGACCGCGTGCTTGTCCACGCCGCAGCCCATGGTGGCGTTACCTTGCGGATCGAGGTCGATCAGCAGCACGTTTTGCCGCAGCGCCGACAAACAGGCGGCCAAATTGACGGCGGTCGTGGTCTTGCCGACCCCGCCTTTCTGATTGGCGATCGCGATGATGGTAGCCATGACCTCAACCTCGGGAAGCGGGCGCGGGGGCCATATGGACCAAATGGCGCTCGGCGTCCAAGCTCGGAACCCGCAACGGATAAACGTCCACCACGGCATAACCGGCCGGCAGGCGAGCCAGTTCGTCGTCGGGAAATACGCCTTTCATCGCCAGCAGCCGGCCGTCGGGCGCGCACAAGCGGCCGGCGTCGGCAACCAAGTCGGCCAGGGTTGCAAAGGCCCGCGACACCACGCTGTTAAAAAGCGTCTCCGGCCGGTACTCCTCGACCCGGCCGCGCACCACGCTGACGTTATTCAGGCGTAATTCGGCGCTGGCCTGGACCAAAAAACGGGTCCGCTTGCCGTTGCTGTCCAACAGCCAGAATCGATCGTTCGGGCGGACGATGGCCAGCGGGATGCCCGGCAAGCCGGCGCCGCTGCCCACATCCAAAACGCGCGGCCCTTGCAACCAGGGCAAAATCGATAAACTGTCCAATAAATGCCGGACCACCATTGCCTCCGGCGCGCGCACGGCGGTTAGATTATAGGCCCGGTTCCAGCGCTCCAGCAGGATCAAATACTCGCTCAAGCGCCGGCAAGCGTCCCCCGGCAACCGAATTCCGAGCTCCTCGCACCCCTCGATAATGGCTTGTTCGATGCTCATGAAACGCTGTCGCTTGCGATCCGTCAGGCTGAATTTTTAATAAGGTTCGAATTGTAACATGCCTGCCAGCGCCGGCCGGATTACCGCGTCGGCCGGCGGGATAGCGGCCCGGCCTCCTGGAGCCGTTCTGGAGGACGGCTTTCACCCGACCCCGCGCGCGCCGCCGAAACCGAAACCGCCGCCGCGCGGTCAGAACCAACACACGCCGCGATGGCGCTTGCCGGTCGCCGGGCGGTTCGCTTCCCTAGCCGTGGAGAGTGTTTCGATGACCCCCCCACCCAATCCACCGCGTTATACCCTGGGCGAGGAAATCGCCAACAGCGTGATCCACGGTCTGGGGATCGTGTTCGGCATCGCCGGCCTCGCCGTGTTGATCGCCTTCGCCAGCTTGCGCGGCGACGCTTGGCACATCGTCGGTTGCAGTATTTTCGGCGCGGCCTTGATCTTGCTTTACACCACCTCGACTTTGTATCACAGCATCCCGCTCCCCCGGGTCAAGGCGGTGTTGCGGACGCTCGATCACGCGGCGATTTTTCTGCTGATCGCCGGCACCTATACCCCGTTTTTGTTGGTGAACCTGCGCGGTCCCTGGGGCTGGTCGCTGTTTGCGGTGATTTGGGGATTGGCGCTATCGGGCATCGTGTTGCGAATCGCGCGCGGGCGGCGGTCGCCGCGTTGGGCGGTCGGTCTGTATATCGGCATGGGTTGGGTGGTGCTGGTCGCCATCGAACCGCTGGCGACCCGCGTCGCGCCGGGCGGTTTGTGGCTGTTGCTCCTGGGCGGACTGGCCTATACGCTCGGCGTCGGCTTTTACCTTTGGAGGCGGCTGCCCTACCATCACGCCATCTGGCATATCTTTGTCCTGGCCGGCAGCATCTTGCATTTCTTCGCTATCCTGTTCTACGTCATTCCGCTGGCAGAGCCCGTTCAGGGCGGCGGCATCGATTGATCGTTCGCTCCAACCGGTTTGGTTCCCACTGTGTCCGAGTCGTTTGTTGTTGAATTACCCCACGCGCACGGCCGGCCCCGGCTGAAAGGCCGGCTGCGCGCCGCGCCCGAGGATTTCCAGGTTCGAGAGGAATTGAGTTTTACTCTGGACGGCGCCGGCGAACATGTATGGCTTTGGGTGCGAAAGCGCGACGCCAACACCGAATGGGTGGCGCGACGCTTGGCGCAACGGGCCGGCGTGGCGGCGGGCGCGGTCGGTTACGCCGGCCTTAAGGACCGCCACGCCCTGACCGAACAGTGGTTTTCGGTGCATTTGCCCGGCCGGCCGGAACCGGATTGGAGCGTTGCCGAGGGCGATGAGTTTAGCGTGCTGGAGGCGGTGCGCCATTCCCGCAAGTTGCGGCGCGGCGCGCTTTCCGGCAACGCCTTTCGCATCGTGGCGCGCGAAATCGAAGGCCAGCCCGAGGAACTGGCGGAACGGCTGCGCCGCGTTGCCGCAAACGGCGCGCCCAATTATTTCGGCGAGCAGCGCTTCGGCCGGGAAGGCGGCAATCTGGAACGGGCCGAGGCGCTGCTGCGGGGCGAGGAACAGGTGCGGGACCGCCACCGGCGCGGTCTGTACCTGTCCGCCGCCCGCGCCGCCTTGTTCAACGCCGTGCTGGCGCGGCGGATCGCTCGAAGCGATTGGAGCCAGCCGCTGCCGGGCGAGGTCTTGATGCTGGACGGCAGCCACAGCATTTTTACCGCGACCGAACCGGATGCGGCGATCCGCCAGCGGGTGGCCGACCTCGACCTGCACCCGACCGGTCCGCTGTGGGGCGCGGGCGAGTTACTCTCCGAAGGCGAGGCGCGGGAATTGGAGCAGGCCGTCGCGGCGACCCTGCCCGTGTTCCGCGACGGGCTAGCGGCGGAGGGTTTGCGTCAGGAACGCCGCGCCTTGCGGCTGCGGGTCCAGGACGCGGCGCTGGAATGGTCGGATTCCAAAACCGCCGTCCTGAATTTTCGCTTGACGGCTGGTGTTTACGCCACCGCCGTGCTGCGCGAATTGATTCAAGCGACCGACTGAGGCGAGGCGCGGCCGCCATGTCGATCACCACCGCGCCTCCGCTTTCACAATGGCGGCCGCTGGCCGTCAGCGCGCTGCTCGACGCCGCCGGCGCGCTGCTGTTGCTGGCCGGCGCGGCGGCCGGCATCGGCGCGCTGTTTGCGCTGCCCTCGGGCTACACCGGCCAATCCGCGCTCATCTTTGCGGCGCTGTTGCTCGCGCTGCTGCCGTTGTTGCCCCAGCATCTCCCCTTGCGGCGGTTCGGCGCGGCCAACCGCGTGACCTTGCTGCGGGCGGTCATCGCCGCGCTGGCGGCCGGCTTGATCGGCCGCGCGCCCCTCTCGTCCGCTCTGCTCTGGACCATTGCCGCGCTGGCGGGCATCGCCCTGGCGCTCGATGGCGTGGACGGACGGCTGGCGCGCCGGCGCGGCCTGCAAAGCGCGTTCGGCGCGCGGTTCGATATGGAAGTAGACGCTTTTCTGATTCTGGTGTTGGCCGTCTTGGCCTATCAAACCGATAAGGCCGGGGCTTGGGTGCTGCTCTCAGGGGCGATGCGCTACGGCTTCGTCGCGCTCGGCCGCGCGCTGCCCCGGTTGAACCAGCCGCTGCCGCCGCGCAAGCGCCGCCAGACGGTTTGCGTGCTGCAAGGCATCGTCCTGACCGTGATCCTGACGCCGGCGTTGACGCCGCCCTGGAGCGCCGGGCTGGCCGCCGTCGCGCTGGTCGCGCTGAGCGCCTCGTTTGCCGCGGATCTCATCTGGCTGACCCGCCGTCCGACCTCAAAGGAAAACGCCGCATGATTTTCAAGCCTTGCAGTTGGGCCAGCAATACAGCGTAAGCGATCATCGAGTTTGCAGCGCGCCGGCGGTAGGCTCCGACGCTGGAGACGCCCGCTCGCCCAAGATCCGCAACAACAAGGGAGCCAACATTTCGATGCCGCCCGCGGCGCTCGGCCCCGGCGCAAGCCCCGGCGCGAACCCGACTTGCAAAAACCCGGCGATCGGTTCGGGTTGGCGCGAGAAAACATGGACCGGGACGTGCCAGGGCAGATCGCGCCCGCCCACCACCGCCGGCGGTTGGTGATCGCCCAGCGCCAGCAGCACGGCATCGCGCGGAGCGTGTTGGCGCAGATAGCCGCCCAGCACCTTCAGATTGTAACGGACGCTCTCGATATAGGCGGCCGCCAGCTCTTGCCCCTCCAGCCGCTGGCTCAGCGTCACCGGGGCCGGCGCGCCGGTCTCGCCGACATCCCGATCAAACCGGCTCCAATCCGGCTGATAGGCCGGCAGCGGCGCGAAGGGCGCGTGGCTGTTGATGGTCGGGAAAAACACCAACAACGGCCGGCGGCCGGCGACCTCGACTTCGAGTCGGTGCACCCGATGCAAACTGTACTGATCGGGAATGGCCCACCAACCGTAGGCGGGACCTCTATAATCCAGGGACTGCGAATCGTAGATCGCATCGAAGCGGTAAAACGCGCCTTCCGGCCACGCGAATTTCAACCCCGGCATCACCGCCACCGCGCGATAGCCCGCTTCGGTCAGTCGGGCGACCAAGGTGGCTCGGGCGGAACTCAGCAAATCCCGATAATCGCCCTGATCGGCGATCCGCAATCCAGACAAAAAGCTGGAATGCGCAAGCCAAGACGAACCGCCGAAGGTGCTGGATTCGACCCGCGCCGAGGCGCTTTTCCAGCCGGCGGCTTCCAAATCGCGCGCCAGCGCCGCAAACTCGCCCGCGAGCGGTTCGGCAAAGCGCGGATCGTCGAACACCAGCGCGCCGTAGGATTCAAGGAAGAAGACGAACAGATCGCGCGGGCCTCGTCGTCCGGGTTCAAAGGCGGGCAACGGCGCGCGGGCGTCGATCCTACTCGGGTCCCGAAACAGCGTGGCCGCCAGCGCCAGCCGCGCTTGCTCGACAAACACGCCAGCAACGGGCAAGGCAAACCACCGCTCGGTGAGCAGGCGCGGACTTGCCCGACCCGCGCCGTAAAGCGCGAGCAACCCCGCGGCCAGCGCCACCAGCCAGCGCCGGCGCGAGGGTTGCGCCAGCGCGCTCAAAACCACTTTGAAAGACCAATGCAACAACCAGAGCAAGGCGCTCGACCCCGCCAGCAGCATCAAGCCCGCCAGCAGCAACCGCCAACTGGCGACGCCGTCGGCGAACATGGCCGCCACCCGGCCAGCGTGACCGAGGTCCCAATACAGGTTGATGGATCGCCCCAGCAGCGCGGGCGCGGTCACGTCCGCATAGCGCCCCAGGATCAAAACGAAATAGCCAACAACCAGGGCGCGTTGCGCCGCCCGGCCCAGCGCGCCCCGCCGCGCGACGATCAGGGCGAGCGCCAGCAGCAGCACCGCCAGTTCGATGGAAAATTCTGGAACCCAACGCACCCCGAACGTCGGCCAGCGATTTTGCAGGGTCAGCGCCGAATTGAGCACGAACAAGCCGAGCAACAATTTAAAAAACGCCGGCAACCGGCCAAAACCGTTTCGTTCAACCGTCATGCTCGGCTCTTGTTGAGATTTCACCCGCGCTGGATGATGGGCGAGCGCATTTTAAGTTTTCGGAGCTGTCGCCGGATCGTAGCGGATGCGATAAATCAATCTGGCGTGATCGTCGGATAGCAGCAAGGAACCATCCGGCATGACCAAGACGTAAGCCGGTCGGCCCCAAGCCCGCTCGCCGCTCAACCAACCCTCGGCGAACGGCTCGTAACCGACCGCCCGGCCATCGCGCAGCCTGACCGACATCACGCGATAACCGATCTTGGCGTTGCGATTTCAGGACCCGTGTTCGGCGATGAACAGCTGCCCTCGATAGCGCTCGGGAAACTGAGCGCCGGTATAGAACGCCAATCCCAGCGCCGCCACGTGCGGCCAACTGGCGTAAAACCGGCGATTAGCTTACTATTTCGCCAACACTATGAACGTTTTCCCAATTCGCCGTTCAATCGATAGCGCCCATTTCCCAAGTTTATCCTCGGCTTGAGATCCCTGAATGGGACGTCATTCCGAACCCCTGCCCTCATGCCCACCTTTCGCATGGGGTTTTCGTTCAAACCCAACCTTGACCCAGACCGTGGGAGGTGAATCAAGATGAGTCGGTTAGACGAAGAGCAGGAGTTCTCAAACGAGAGCGAGCGCCCGCAAACCAGCGAGCAGCCCAGCGAGGAAATGCAGCGCTGCCTCGACGAAGTCGTCACGGTGTTGCGCAAATATGACATCGGGGTGACGCTGTGCTTGGCCAACGACCGCGAATCGGTGCTGATGTACCGGCTTCCGGAGTGGTGCGCGGTCGAGTTGAACGACGGCTCGCCGGAAGTGAATCAGGAAAAATTATGGCAAACCGACGATCTGGAACAGCTGCTGTCGCGCAGTTACCGGCTGGCGAGCGCCTTGGTTCAAGTCAACGAGCGCCTGCACGCCGAATCCACCCGGCTTGAGGATTTCGTCCGCAACCTCGGCCAGCATTTGTTGGACCCCAATCGCAAGAGCCATTGACCCGAGGCGGGGCGGCGGAGCCGCCGGCCCGCCCGCCTCCGCGCCTTTCAGCCGCTATCCGACCGCCCGTTGCCCCGGCCCATCGCGTCGGGCCCTGCTTGGGCCAACAGCGATTCCAAGTTCATTTCCCTGAGCACGCCGATGGTGTACTCCCAGCGTCCTTCGGCGCACAGACCGCTGACGCCGGCGTCCTGATAAGCCTCCAGCGCCGCGCGCACGCAGGCGGTTCTGACGCGCTCCGCCAGCCGGCGGCTTTCTTCGTTCATCGACCTAGCACCGCCTTCAATTAGTCCGAGTGGCCGATGCCTCGGCCGGCCGCCACGCCCGCGCCAGCTCTCGGGCGCGGGCCAGATTTTCTCCGCTCAGTTGGCTGGCGGCGTATTCCAGAGGTTGGGACGCCCCGACATAGCCTCCAGTCGCCGATAAATTCAGCCAGACGTGCGCTTGAAGCCAATCCTGCTTGACGCCCCGACCGTTGCTGTAAAGCATCCCCAGCCCGTATTGGGCCAAGGGCAAGCCGCTGTTGGCCGCCTTTTCGAAGCCCTCGACCGCCTGTCGGTCGTCGCGCGCCACGCCCCGGCCGGTGGCGTGAATCAAACCCAGCATCAGCTGCCCCAGCGGCAGATTTTGCGCCGCCGCCTTGCGGTACCAGACCGCCGCTTGAGCGTCGTCGCGCGGCAATCCGCCCCGACCGTCGGCATAAAATAGCCCCAGATTCAGTTGGCCGAGCGCCGAACCGCGCTCGGCCGCCTTGCGGTACCACGCCGCCGCCTGGGCGTCGTCGCGCGGCGTGCCGCGACCGGTCGCATGGAACACGCCGATATTGAATTCCGCCTCGGCGTTGTCCTGCTTGGCGGCCTCCCGAAACCATTGCAGGGCCTGCCGGTCATCCTGCGAAACCCCCGCGCCGGTCGCATACATTCCGGCGACCCGCAGCTGGCTTTCGACGTGGCCCTGCTCCGCCGCCTTGCGATACCACTGCGCGGCCTGACTCTCACTGCGCTCGGCCAGCTCGCCCCGGGCATAACACGCCGCCAGCCAATATTGCGCCTCGGCGTCATTCTGTTCGGCCGCCTTGCGCAGCCAATCCAGGGCCGCTTGAT
>DJIW01000112.1 GCA_002433805.1 Competibacteraceae bacterium UBA6584
GGATGGCAAGAATCGAGATAAATTTATTAATCAATTTATGGGTTTTGTAGTCTGGATGAATTGAGAAATATCGGTAATTTTTATTTGAAGGATTGCGTAAATTAAACTGGTCCGCGCAGCTGAGATAAAAATCACACTCTTTAAGCTGCTTTCCGCATGAGCATCTGTATAAATCTGTTTCAGAATAACTAAAAGGAAACGTTTCACCGTTGCAAAGCAATTGAGAATGATTATTGAGAAAGAAAGCCAATAGCGTTGCGCCAGAATAATAATTTGCGAAGAAGAAAACGATTTCCTTATTCTCAAGACGAGCTGATTTTTTCATGGGCTATTCCGGGGATTCGGTTGAATCTCCACTTTTAATCACTAAAAATAATGCAAAATAAGGGCCTGGCGTCGAGGGAATATCTTCGAAGCGCTTGACGATGCGCTGCGCGGGTCGGCTGGCTTGCTCGATATAGAAGGTGTCCTTGGCGCGCCCCGTTTCCCGAAGCAACGCCAACAAGCGCGGCCGGTGGCGTCCCGGCTTGAGAATCGCCACGCTTTCGCTGTTGAGCAAGGTCTGCCGCAAAACGTCATCGTCGGCGGTGGCGGGAATGACGGTCAGGCGTTGTTCGCCGGTGATCAGCGGCGCGGCGGCGGCGGCGGCGGCAGCGCTGACGGAGTTGATGCCGGGAATCACCACGCAGGGAAAGCGATCCGCCAAGCGTTGCAACAAATAACTGAAACTGCCGTAAAACAGCGGATCGCCCTCGCACAGAATCGCCACATCCAGGCCCTCCGCCAGCTCCTTGGCGATGGCGGTAGCCGCTTCATCGTAACCCTCGTTGACGGGGCCGCGATCCAGCATGCACGGCATGGCAATCGGAATCTCCCGCTTGCCGGTCAGCCACTGGGCCGCGATATCGCGGGCTTGAGCGCTGCCTTGCGGGGTGGCGGGGTAGGCGACCACCGGAACGCTTTGCAGGATGCGAACCGCTTTGAGCGTCAGCAGTTCTGGGTCGCCGGGTCCGACGCCGACGCCGTAAAGCGTTCCGCTATCGCTCATCAGGTTTCTCCAACTTCATTAAAAGCACCGGTAGATAAGGCCGCATGACGCGCTGGCCGGCCAATGACTCGCCGCGCGCGATGCTCAGTTCCGTCCATTCCGCAGCCCGTCCGCCGACGAAGTCGTGCAAATCCACCCGGCTATCTTCAGTCACGGCGCTGGCGACCAGCCGACCGCCCGGCAATAATCGGGCCCACACCGCTTCCAGCATTTCAGCCAAGCTGCCGCTGCTGCCGCCGATAAAGACCGCTCGCGGATCGGGTAATTCGGCGAGCGCCTCCGGAGCGCGACCCGCGATAATCTGTAAGTTGGCGACCGCGCCGAACCGTTCGCGATTGACGGCTAAATGCTCCAGCCGTTCCGGGTGGACTTCGACGGCGTAAACCTGACCTTGAGAGTTCCAGCGCGCCCATTCCACCGAGACGCCGCCGCAGCCCGCGCCGACATCCCAACCGATCTCGCCGGCGCGCGGGCCGAGCAACGAGAGGATGGTCAGCCGCACCTCGCGCTTGCTCAACAAACCCTTGCCGGGTTCCGCGCCGGTGCTGAAGCGTTGGTCGGGGATACCGGGAAACTCGGGCAGTACGCCGCCCGGCCCGCGCGTGTCCAGCATCACGACGTTCGAGGGAGCGCAATCGAGTGGGGCATCCGCCAATTCGGCGGCTTTGATAAACCGCAGCCGCTCCCGATCCGATCCGAGTTCTTCGGCGATCCACATATCGGATTCGCCGAAGCCGGTTTCGACCAAGATCCGCGCGATGGCATCCGGCGAGCTTTCGCGGTCGGTCAGCAGGCCGTACAGTCGATTCCCCCGCAGCGCCGCGCGCAAGCTCACCAGCGGCCGCCCGTGCAAGCTGAGCCATTCGGCTTCCTGCCAGGGCCGGCCCAAGCGAGCGAAGGCCGCTTGTAAGCTGGAGACGTTAGGATGAAACACGAGCTGCGTCGGGGATAAGTGGCGGAGCAACGTGCTGCCGATACCGTAAAATAACGGATCGCCGGATGCGAGCAGGGCGATGCGCCGGCCGGCGTTGGCGCGCAGCATCGCCCACAAACCGCTCATCGGGCTAGGGTAGGGGCGCTTTTCGGCGGATAACGCCGGTAACGCGGCCAGATGCGCCGCCGCGCCGACGATCAGTTCTGCTTGATCGAGCGCCGCGCGCGCCGCCTGACCCAAGGCTCCGGTTTCCATGCCCATGCCGATCACCTGAACCGGCGGACCTGGCCAGTCGGATTCCAGCGCCATCAGAACCGAATTCCGTGGGTCATCCGCGCCAGGGCGTTGAGCGTGGCGGCCGCCAAGGTGCTGCCGCCGCGCCGGCCTAACAAGGTGATGCAAGGCGTCTGAAATTCGCCCGGCGCAACATCCCATAACGCCTGTTTCGATTCGGCGGCGTTGATGAAACCGACCGGCATTCCGATGATGAGAGACGGTCGGGGCGCGCCTTCGTCCAATAGATCCAGCAGCCGAAACAAAGCGGTCGGCGCGTTGCCGATGGCGACGATGGAACCCGGCAAATGCGTAGGCCATTCGGCCATGGCCGCCATCGAGCGGGTTTCACCGGTTTGGCGGGCGCGCTCGGCGACTTCGGGCGCGTTCAAAAAGCAATGCACTTGGCCCGTCAGATAGCGCTTGCTGATGCCGCGACCGACCATTTCGATATCGCACAGCACATCCGCGCCCCCGCGAAGCGCCGCTAAGCCGGCGGCGACCGCGCCGGGACTGAAATACAGGTCCCGGACGATGCCCGGATCGCCGGAGGTATGCACCAAGCGCATCGCCACCTGTTGTTGGTCGGGATCAAAGCGCGACAGGTCCGTCAGCTGACGGATTTGGACAAACGACTGGCGTTCGATTTCATCGGGATCGCTCAGGTAATCGAATCGGGGCATGACGGCTCCGGCGCGCGGCGGTCAGCCGCGCGGGGTAGGGTGATGGGGATGATGGTCGTGATGGTCGTGATGGTCGTGATCGTGATGGTGGTGACTATCATCATGCTGATGGCCGGTTTGCGGCGCGCCTTGCCAGTCTTCTCGTCCGACGACGGGCGCGCGGTACGGGCAAAACTGACAATTCATGCGCGCTTCGCCCGCTTCGGCTTCCCGCAAGCGCTCGAGAAAGGTTTGGACCAGCAGCGGATGATTGTTCAAATACGGAGCGGTCACCACCTTGATATCGGGATGCGCGGTTTGATGGGCGGCCACGGTCGCGCGCACCTGTTCCACCAGCCGGCCGGTAAACAGCAGATAAGGAAACACCACCACGCGCGTGAAGCCCAAGCGATGCGCCCGCTCCAGAGCAGGCGCCATCAGCGGCGCGGCCACGGCGGTATAGGCGGTTTCCGCCCAGCCGAAGCCCATGCCTTCCCACAGCATCCGAGTGATCTTGCTGATGTTGGAATTGGCGTCGGGATCGGAACTGCCGCGTCCGATCACCACCAGCAAGGTGTCCTGTCGCTGATAATCCAGGCCGAATTCGGCCTCGGCGGTTTCGATCCGTTCGCGGGCGATTTGGAGGAGATTCGGATGGATGCCCAAATCCGCGCCGAAGGTGATTTGCAGTTCGGGGTGCGCGGTCTGAAACTCGTTCAACAGCGCTGGAATGTCGTTCTTGATGTGACCGGCGGCCATAAGCAGCGCCGGCAGCGCGATAATCCGGCGGAAACCCTGCTCTCGCAACGATTCCAGCGCCTCGGGCAAGGCGGGCGCGACCAGTTCCAGAAATCCGGCCAGACAGGTGCGACCGGGCAAGGCTTGCCGCAGCTGCTCGGCGAGCACGCGGAATTCCGTGACGCCGGCGGCGATGCGGGTGCCGTGGCCGATCAACAGCACGGCCGGAGAGCTAGAGAGGGATTGAGAAGTCATTGCGGTCAGTGAGAGCGTCGGCGGTGGTTTAAGATGATTGTACAAAGCGCGGCGTTCGTTGTTGAGCTTTTTACTGAGCAGTGATTTTTTAAAGCCATGCCCGAAAGGCGGATAAATGAGATTCAGTTCAGTTATAAAATTTTGAAAATCATGAATTTAAATCAAAGGCAACAAGAAATTTTGCAGCGGGCGCGGCACGCCGGTTCGGTGGCCATCGAGCCCTTGGCGCTTCATTTCGGCGTGACCCCGCAAACCATCCGCCGCGATATCAATCTCCTGTGTGAATCGGGCTTGCTGCGGCGCTTCCACGGCGGGGCGGGGCTACCGTCCAGCGTGGAGAATATCGCCTATCCGGCCCGGCAGGTGTTGCATCACGACGAAAAGCGCCGGATCGGCCGGCTGGTGGCCCAGCATATTCCCGATCAATCGTCGCTGCTGATCAACATCGGCACCACCACCGAGGAAGTGGCCAAGGCCCTGGTGGATCACGCCGACATGCGAGTGATCACCAACAACCTCAACGTGGCGATGCTGCTGTCCGACAATCCCAGCTTCGAGGTGATCGTCGCGGGCGGCGTGGTGCGCCGCCGGGATCGCGGCGTGATCGGCGAGGCGACCATCGATTTCATCAAGCAGTTCAAGGTCGATTTCGGAATCATCGGCATTTCCGGCATCGACCTGGACGGCACGCTGCTGGATTTCGACTATCGCGAAGTCCGAGTCTCCCAGGCGATTATCGCCAATTCCCGCCAGGTGCTGCTGGTCACCGATCACAGCAAATTCGGCCGCAACGCCATGGTCCGGCTCGGCTCCATCGCCGAGGTGGATATGCTGTTCACCGACCAAACCCCGCCCGAGCCGATGATCGAGCTGCTGGCGCAGGCCGAGGTGCACGTATTCGTGGCCTAAAGCGCGCCGGCTGTTCGAATTTTCAGTTTTGTTCGTATCAAAAAATTTTTTTCGTTATTGGCGCTTTTATCGTGATTTTTGGTCGCTATACTCTTTAATAATGTTCTTTTGAACATCATCTGAAGAGCGATCCGCGAAAGAGGCGAGCGAATGAGTGTGGGATACGTGCTGGCCATCGATCAAGGCACCACCGGTTCCACGGTGTTGATTTTTGATCGCGACGACCAAATCAAGGGTCGGGCTTATTCGGAATTCACCCAGCACTATCCGAAGCCGGGTTGGGTGGAGCACGACGCCCAAGAAATTTGGTTGGTGACGGT
>DJIW01000016.1:0-13371 GCA_002433805.1 Competibacteraceae bacterium UBA6584
CCATCATCAATCGCCTGAAGGATCTGGCAAAAACGACCGAGCGCCTCGCGCAGGGCGAACTGGATTTGCCGCTGCAAGGCAATCCGGACAGCCGCGACGAAGTGGATCACGTGCGCCACGCCATCAACCTGCTGCGCAACAGCGTGGTGGTGGCCATGAAGCGCTTGCAGAAAACCCTGTCGTGATCCTCGGCGGCGCGCGAGCCCGCAAAGCCGCTCGCGCGCCGCCGCCATCGGGAGAAAGCGCCATGTACCAACAGTCTTTAAGCTCCTCGGACATCGTCAACCGGCTGCGCGGGCTGTGCCAGGACAAGCAGACAGGCACGCTGTATATCATCGAAAACGGTCACTTATTGGGACAAATCAGCCTGCAAGCGGGTGAAATTATCGCCTTGCTCGCTCAAAAAAAGCAGGGCCTCCACGCGCTGCCGCTGTTTGTCGACATCCAAAACGGCGGCGTGGCGTTCGCCCCAGGCCCGCTGTCGACGCCCCGGATGGCGTTGCCGTCCACCCACGACATTCTGGCGATCCTCGATGGCGCGAATACGGCCGCCGACCTCCATCAAGCCGAAGCCAAACAAGCCGGAGCCAAACCCGCCGCGCCGGCTTTGAGCCAAGCGTCCAAAACGATTTTGGAAGAGCTGTTGAAGGAGTTTATCGGCCCCATCGCCGTGATGATCTGCGCCGACTGTTTCCAGGTCGCCGCCGCGCCCGACGCCGCGGTCAACGCCTTGGCCGAGGAAATTCCGAATCCCCAAGCGGCGGCTCAGTTCCAGCAACGCGCCCGCCTGCGGCTGGGTTTGTAACGCCCACCCGCTCATTCCACCGCACGCCCGCCTCCACCGTTGTCCAAACCCTGGCGATTCAGGTAAAGTCGCTTCCCACTTTATCTTTTGCGACCGTGGGTCGCCACGGTTGGGCAGGCTTCGAGATTGGCCATGCGGGATTACTGGATTGCGCCGTCGATTTTATCCGCCGATTTCGCCCGGCTCGGCGCGGAAGTAGACGCCGTGCTGGCGGCGGGGGCCGATCTGGTTCACTTCGACGTGATGGATAACCACTACGTGCCCAATCTGACGGTGGGGCCGCTGGTGTGTCAGGCGCTGCGCAACCACGGCGTCACCGCGCCGATTGACGCGCATCTGATGGTCAAGCCGGTGGACCGCATCATCCCCGACTTCGCCCAGGCCGGAGCCAGTTACATCACCTTCCACCCCGAAGCCAGCGAACACATCGACCGCAGCCTGCAATTGATCCGCGATTGCGGTTGCAAGTGCGGTCTGGTGTTCAACCCCGCCACCCCGCTGCACTACTTAAATCACGTCATGGACAAGCTGGACATGGTGCTGCTGATGGCGGTCAATCCCGGTTTCGGCGGCCAGCGCTTCATCGAAGGCACCCTCGCCAAGCTGCGCGAAACCCGGCGTTTGATCGCTGAAAGCGGCTATCCGATCCGGCTGGAAGTGGACGGCGGGGTAAAAATCGACAACATCCGCGCCATCGCCGAAGCCGGAGCGGATACCTTCGTCGCCGGCTCCGCGATCTTTAATACCCCCGATTATCGGGCCACCCTGGCCGCCCTGCGCGCCGAACTCGCCAACGCCAATGTCTGAACCCCCGTTTGCCCACGCGCTCGCCTTGTTCTTCGACCTCGACGGCACCTTGGTGGACAGCGTGCCCGATCTGACCGCCGCCGTGAACGTGATGCTGGCGCAATTGGCGCTGCCGCAGCGCCGGGAAAACCAGGTACGCGATTGGGTGGGCAACGGCGTGGACAACCTGATCCACCGCGCCCTGACCAACGACATGGCGGGCCGGGCCGATCCGACGCTGTTCGCCCGCGCCAAGCCGCTGTACAAAGCCGCCTACGCCGAACATCTCAGCGCCCACAGCGCCCTGTATCCCGGCGTGCGCGAGGGCCTGATCCGCCTGTACGCCGCCGGTTTTCCGATGGCCTGCGTCACCAACAAGTCGGTCGAATTCGCCCGGCCGCTGTTGGGCCATCTGGGCATCGCCCAGTATTTCAGCACGGTGGTCGGCGGCGAATGCGTCGCCCATCCCAAACCCGCCCCGGACGCTCTGGTGCTGTGCGCCGAGCGATTGGGAGCGCCGATCACCCACAGCCTGATGGTCGGCGATTCGCTCAACGATGTCGGCGCGGCCCGCAACGCCGGTTGTCCGGTGGTCTGCGTGCCCTACGGCTACAACCACGGCCGCGACATCCGCGAAGCCGCTCCGGACGCGGTGATCGACTCCATCGCCGATCTACCCCGACTGCTGGGCAGGGCCGCTTGATGCGCCCTCCATCCCGCCCTCTCGCATCGCCCCGAAGACCCGTTCCGGACTTCCGATGGCGCGGCTAGCCCCGCCGCCTTCCGCTTCGCACCCCCCTTTCTCGTTTCCGCCGTTTAGGATGTCCGCGACGTTATGAATCAGCACCACTTCCAACGCCTGGTCGAACAAGGCTTTAACCGGATTCCGGTCGCCCGCGAGCTGCTGGCCGATTTCGATACTCCGCTCAGCACCTACCTCAAACTGGCCGATGCCCCGTACAGCTATCTGTTGGAATCGGTTCACGGCGGCGAAAAATGGGGCCGCTACTCCATCATCGGCCTGCCCTGCCGCAAGATTATCCGGGTGCGCGGCCAGCGGGTGAGCGTCGAACACGCCGGCGAAATCGTCGAGTCGCTGGAATGCGCCGACCCGCTGGCCTGGTTGCAGGACTTTCAGAACCGTTACCGGGTGCCGGCCACCGGCGAGGGCTTGCCGCGTTTCATCGGCGGCCTGGTCGGCTATTTCGGCTACGACACCATCCGCTATATCGAGCCGAAGCTGGCGCGCTGCCCCAATCCCGATCCGCTGGATAACCCGGACATCCTGCTGCTGGTGTCGGAAGACGTGGTGGTGTTCGACAATCTGGCCGGCAAGCTGTACCTCATCACGCTGGTGGACCCGGCGGTGGAGCGCGCCTACGCCCGCGCCCAGCAGCGGCTGGACGAGTGGAGCGATCAATTGCGCGCCCCCCGCTCGCTTTATGCGCCGCCCCGCGCCAATCCGCCGCCCGATCATGATATCGACTTCGTGTCCGGATTCACCCAACAGGGCTACGAGGCCGCCGTCGAACGGATCAAGGACTACATTCTGGCTGGCGATTGCATGCAGGTGGTGCCGTCGCAGCGCTTGTCGGCTCCGTTCCGGGCCGCGCCGCTGGATTTATATCGGGCGCTGCGCGGTTTGAATCCCTCGCCCTACATGTATTTCCTCAATCTAGGCGATGTCCACATCGTCGGCTCCTCGCCGGAAATCCTGACCCGGCTGGAGGATGGGCTGCTGACGGTGCGGCCCATCGCCGGCACCCGCCAGCGCGGCGCGACCGAGGAGCAGGATCGGGCGCTGGAGGCGGAACTGCTGGCCGATCCCAAGGAGTTGGCCGAGCATTTGATGCTGATCGACTTGGGGCGCAACGACGTGGGTCGGGTCAGCGAAACCGGCAGCGTCCGGCTGACCGAAAAAATGGTGGTCGAGCGCTACTCGCACGTCATGCATATCGTGTCCAACGTGACCGGACGGCTGCGGCCGGGTTTGACCGCCATCGACGCCTTGCGCGCCACGTTTCCGGCCGGCACGGTCAGCGGCGCGCCCAAGATCCGCGCCATGGAAATCATCGACGAATTGGAACCGGTCAAGCGCGGCATCTACGCCGGCGCGGTCGGCTATCTGTCGTGGTCGGGCAACATGGACACCGCCATCGCGATCCGCACCGCCGTGCTCAAGGACGGAATGCTGCACATTCAGGCCGGCGGCGGCGTGGTGGCCGATTCGGTCCCTGTGCTGGAATGGCAGGAAACCATGAACAAGGGTCGGGCGCTGTTTCGGGCGGCGGCGCTGGCGGAGCGGGGATTGGACGAGCCGCGCGCCGTCGGCGTAAAAGATTGATGGAGGCAATCGGTTGCCGCCAAAATTTTAGCGGTCCTGGATTTCCCGGACGCCCTGGCCCCACCGATAAAGTAAATTGAATTTTTCATGACCCGATTGCGCTTGGAGCATTCGCTGTTTAACCTAGCCCCCGAACCCTTTCAATGGATTATCGAGGTTAATTAAACCATGCGGGTGGCGATGCTGTCCTCGGAATCCCTGCACTCGGTTTTCCTGGGCGGGCTCGGCGCGCATGTGACCGAACTGGCCGCCGCCCTGCAACGGCGAGGGCACGAGTCGCATGTCATCACCCGGCGCAAAGACCCGCAACCCGACTATGATCGCATCGACGGGGTGCACTATCATCGCATCGATCACCGCGCCAGCGCCGACGACTTGGACGTCGCGCGTTGGATGTGCGAGGCGATGGCGCAACGCTTCCGTCACATCAGCGCCGAGGTTGGCGGATTCGACATCGCCCACGCGCACGACTGGCTGACCGCCGAGGCTTTGCGCGCCGTCATGAGCGAATCCGGCGTCACCGGCATCCTGACCATGCACTCGACCGAATACGGCCGCGACGGCAATGTGTTTCATGACGGTTTCGCCCGACAGGTTCGGGATCTTGAAGCGGCGGCTTGCCATCACGCTGATGCCGTAATCGCGGTCAGCCGGTTTCTGGCTGCTGAACTGCGGCGCATCTATCAAGCGCCCGAGGCGAAACTTCACATCGTCCCCAACGGCGTCAGCTATCGCGCCTTCGACGGCGCGATCGACCCGGCCGAGGTTAAAGGCCGCTACGCGATCCCCCCGCCAGCGCCCACCGTGTTCGCGCCGGCTCGGATGACGGTGCAAAAAGGTTTGGATTTGCTGGTTGAAGCCGTTCCGATGCTGCTGGCCGATCACCCGGAAGCGCGTTTTGTTTTGGCCGGCGAGGGTCCCGAACGAGAATCCCTTAAGCAACGCATCGAAGCGCTCGGCGTTGCCCGCGCGACCGTGTTGCTCGAACGTCTGCCCTATCCACACTACCTCGATCTGCTGCGCGCGTGCGATCTGGTCGCCGTGCCGAGCCGCAACGAACCCTTCGGCATCGTGGTGCTGGATGCCTGGTCGGCCGGCAAGCCGGTGGTCGCCACCACCGCCGGCGGCCCTCGGGAATTTGTCCGGGATAGCGTGGACGGCGTTTTGGTGGATGCCGATCCAAACGGCTTGGCGTACGGCATCGGTTCGCTGCTGGCCGACCTCGAAAAGAGTCGGCGAATGGGCCTCAACGGCCGCCAGGCGGTGGAAGACACCTTCAATTGGGATCGCTCGGCGGCGCTGACCGAGGCCGTCTACCGCGCCGCCGCGCGTTGACGCCGACCGCCGCGCTATGTTTTTTACCGAGGTGCTTTGCCAATCCGTCCGCGAACCCCAATAATTTCACTCTAGCGTCGCCCGTCGCATTCCGAGAGAAATCCGCATGTCCGCCCAAACCCAAGAAACCAAGACCGGCATCAGCCTGACCCGAGTCAAGCCCAAACGGCGCAAAAAAGCCCAGCCGCCGGCCGTCGCGCCCGAACCGTTTCTCGCGTCCCGCGAAGGCTTGCTGGCGCACGCTTGGCGGGATCGCGATCTGGGCTGGCTCGATTTCAACGGGCGGGTGCTGCATGAAGCCCTAGACGAGCGCACGCCGTTGTTGGAGCGGCTTAAATTCCTGGCGATCTTCACCTCGAACCTGGATGAGTTCTACATGAAGCGCGTGGGTTTGCTCGCGCCGAAACGGCTGGCCGAGGTCCGCGCAACGGTGCTCGACCAATTAGAGCGGCAGGCGCGCTGCTATCAGCAGCTCGTCCCCCGATTGGCCGAACACGGTGTTTTCCTGGTCGAGTGGGAACAATTGACCGAAGCGCAACGGGAAGAGGCATCGACCCTGTTCGATCACAATGTATCCCCGGCGTTGACGCCGCTCGGCATGGACCCCGCCCATCCCTTCCCGTTCATGTCCAATCTATCCACCAATTGGGGTTTCATTCTGCGCAATCCCGAAACCGATGAATTCGTGCCGGTGCGGGTGAAAATTCCGACCGTGCTGCCTTCGTGGGTGCGGCTGGAGGCGGATACGGGCCCCGATCAGTATTGCTTCCTGCGGCTGGTGGATTTGATCCGGCACAGCACCGACAAACTGTTTCCCGGCATGGAGCTGATCAACGCCACGCTGTTTCGCATCTTGCGCAACGCCGAGGTCGAACTGGACGAAGACGACGACGACAGCTTGCGGGAAGTAGTGGCCGAAGCGCTCCAGCAGCGCCGCTTCGAGCCGGTGGTGCGGCTGGATCTGGCCTCGGACGCTCACCCGGCCCTGCGCCAAGGCTTGATGGACCGGTTCGAGCTGGAAAACCATGAGGTTTACGAGCTGGACGGGCTATTGGACTATACCGGCTTGTTCCAGATCGCCGGTCTCGATCTGCCGGCGTTGCGGGATCCTCCCTGGAACCCGCTGCCGCCGCCGCGACTGCCCAACGAAGAGGTGGATATTTTCGCCGTGATCCGGTCCGGCGACTTGCTGCTGCATCACCCCTACGAATGCTTTGACACCAGCGTCGAGGATTTCATCAGCGACGCCGCCATCGACCCGCAGACGGTAGCGATCAAGATGACGGTCTATCGGATCGGCGACGACACCCCGTTCGTCCAATCGTTAGTCCGCGCCGCCGAGGGCGGCAAGCAGGTGGCGTGCGTCATCGAACTGAAAGCCCGCTTCGACGAGGAGCGCAACCTGCGCTGGGCCAAGAAACTGGAAAAGGTCGGCGCGCACGTCACCTACGGCGTGCTGGGGCTGAAGACCCACACCAAGGTAGCGCTGGTGGTGCGCAAGGAAGGCGCGCAACTGCGCAGTTACGCCCACATCGGCACCGGCAACTACCACATCAAGACCTCCCGGTTGTACACCGATGTCGGTCTGCTCACCTGCGACCCCGCCATCACCGCCGATGTGGTCAACCTGTTTCATTACCTGACCGGGATCGCCCGCACCCCGCAGTATCGGAAACTGTTGATCGCGCCGACCAACATGCGCCAGCGTTTCCTGGACCGCATCGAACGGGAAATCGAAAACCACCGCGCCGGCCGGCCGGCCCGGATCGTGGCCAAGATGAATCAAGTCGAGGACTTGGAGATGGGCCAGGCGCTGGCCGCCGCCTCGCAAGCGGGCGTTCCCGTGGAGCTGATCGTGCGCGGTTTTTGCTGCCTGATCGCCGGCGTGCCGGGCTGGACCGAAAACGTGCGGGTGCGCTCGATCATCGGCCGTTTTCTGGAACATTCACGGATTTTTCACTTCGCCAACGGCCAGGAAAACCCGATCGATGGCGAGTTCATCATCGGTTCGGCGGATTGGATGCACCGCAATCTCACCGGACGGGTCGAGGCGGCGACGCCGGTGGAAGATCGGACCGCGCGCGAGCAGTTATGGGAAATTCTAGAGATCGGCCTGCGCGACGAGCGGCAAGCCTGGCTGATGCAACCGGACGGCTCCTACCTTCAAAGCCGGCCGGCCCCGGATGCCGCCGGCCCGGCGGCGGTGGGAACCCACGCCTGGCTGATGGAACTCACCCGACACCGCGTGGCGATTTAATCCTCGGGCGCGGAGCGGATCGGCCGCGCGATGTTGCAATCCGCCGCGAACGGACGATTTTTCGCGGAGGGCGAAGGGCAGACCATCATTTCCGTTGGCGTTTCGGCCTGCCTGCTTCAATCCTTGACCCCACCTTAGGGCTTTGATCGGAAAAATTCATGTACCGCGATTACTACTCCGCCGTTGATTGGGACAAAATCATCGCGTTCTCCAAAGATAAAGAGACGCCGTTTTTGGTGGTACTGCTGGATGAGGTGCGAGAGAAGTATCAGGAATTCCGCGCCAACTTTCCGAACGCCAAAATTTATTACGCCGTCAAGGCCAATCCCGGCGTGGAACTGTTGGCCGTGCTGCGCGATCTGGGCTCTTGTTTCGATATCGCCTCCACCCACGAACTCGACCGGATGCTGGAGCTCGGGGTGACGCCGGAGCGGCTGAGCTACGGCAACACCATCAAAAAGGCCAAACATATCCGTTACGCCTACGAAAAAGGCGTCCGGCTCTATACCAGCGACTGCGAGGCCGACATTCGCAACCTGGCGCGGGAAGCACCGGGCTCGCGGGTGTTCTTCCGGCTGCTGATGGACGCCGTGACCTCGGATTCCGACTGGCCGCTGTCGCGCAAGTTCGGCTGCCAACCGCGCATGGCCATCGAGTTGGTGGCGCTGGCCGCCGAGTTGGGACTCGAACCTTATGGGATCTCATTTCACGTCGGTTCGCAACAGCGTGAAATTTCGGCCTGGGATGCGGCGGTCGCTCAGGTGCACGCGCTGTTTGAGTGGCTGGCGAAAGACCGCCTGCCGTTGCAAGCGATCAACATGGGCGGCGGCTTTCCAGCCGATTATCTGGTCAAGACCAATCCCTTGTCGGTGTATGCGGAAGAAATCAACGCCTACCTCAAGACCTATTTTGGCGCTTCGACCCCGGAAATTTATCTGGAGCCGGGGCGCGGGCTGGTGGGCGAGGCGGGCGTATTGGTCAGCGAAGTGGTGTTGGTTTCCAAGAAATCGAAAACCGATCTGAAACGCTGGATTTATACCGATGTCGGCGTGTTCAACGGCCTGATGGAAACCATTGACGAATCGATCAAGTATCCGATTTACACCGAAAAGAGCGGGGAAGTAGGCGACGTGGTGCTGGCCGGTCCGACCTGCGATAGCCTGGACATCATTTACGAGCATTTTCAATATGAGCTGCCGCTGTCCCTGGAAAGCGGCGACCGGCTGTATTGGTTGTCCACCGGCGCGTATACCACCTCCTACAGCTCCATTGAATTCAACGGCTTCCCACCATTGAAAACTTATTATCTTTGATCCGGCAGTCGTCTGAAAGGCCGGCGCGCGCCGTTGGCTCGGCTCTTTCGGCGGCCGCCGAGCGAGCGCAAACCGCTGGGGCGAGCTGGGGAGAAGGGATAGAGAACGGTGTTTAACTGGCGCTCCCTAGGGGTTTCGAACCCCTGTTCCCGCCGTGAGAGGGCGGTGTCCTGGGCCACTAGACGAAGGGAGCAAGGGGTGGCGAGTAGCGTCTACCGCAGGGAAAATAGTATTATACGCCCGCTCCCGCATCATACAAGAGTTTGAAAATCCTCCTTGGACAACCCTAGTTCCCAACCCACTGTTATCCCCCGCTCCGAGCACATCATCTCGCGGGACAATATCAGTCCCAATGCGGTTAAGGTGCTGTACCGACTACGCGAAGCCGGTTTTCGAGGCTGCCTGGTCGGCGGCGGGGTCCGAGATCTGCTGCTCGGCCGCGAACCCAAGGATTTCGACGTGGCGACCGACGCTCGCCCCGAACAAGTCTACAAACTGTTTAGAAACAGCCGGCTGATCGGCCGCCGCTTCCGGCTGGCGCACGTCCAGTTCGATCGGGAAATCGTCGAGGTCGCCACCTTTCGCGGCCGGGGCGAGGACAGCGAAGACGACGCGGGGCCCAGCGTCGAGCGCACGGCCAGCGGCCGCATCCTCAGCGACAACGTTTACGGCGGCATCGAGGAAGACGCCTGGCGGCGCGACTTCACGGTCAACGCCCTGTATTACGACATCGACAAGTTCGTGGTGCTCGATTACGTGGGCGGGATGGCCGATCTGAAAGCCGGGTTGATCCGGTTGATCGGCGATCCGGCGCGGCGCTATCAGGAAGATCCGGTGCGGCTGCTGCGGGCGGTGCGGTTTGCCGCCAAGCTGGGTTTTAAGGTCGACCCGGCGACCGAAGCCCCCCTGCATCGCTTGGGCCATTTGCTGGAACAAATTCCCTCGGCCCGGCTGTTCGATGAAGTGCTCAAGCTGTTTCTGACCGGCAGCGCCATCCAAACCTTCGAATTGCTGCGCCATTATCGCTTGTTCGGCTGTCTGTTTCCGGCGACCGAGCGCTGCCTCAACCACCAGCAGGCGCATTATCCGAAAACCTTGCTGTCCCAAGCGCTGGCGAACACCGACAGCCGGCTGGCCGAGGGCAAACCGGTCAATCCGGCCTTTCTGTTCGCCGCGCTGTTGTGGGAACCGCTGCGGGAACGGATGCGCGAGCTGCGCGCCAAGGGGCTAGATGAAACCGAGGCCCTGCAAACCGCCGCTGACGCGGTCATTCAGGACCAGCTGCGCCGCACGGCCCTGCCGCGCCGCTACAGTCTGCCGATGCGGGAAATCTGGGAAATGCAGCAGCGCCTGACCACCGTCAGCGGCAAGCGGCCGCTGCGCTTGCTCAGCCATCCTCGCTTCCGCGCGGCCTACGATTTTCTGGTGCTGCGCGCCGACGCCGACGAACAGGCTCAACGGTTGGCCGATTGGTGGACCCAGTTTTTGGCTTTGGATGACGCCGGCCGCGCCCGAGCCACTCAGCCGGCGACCGCCGCCGCGAAAGGCAAGCCCCGCCGCCGGCGCAAACCGCGCTCCGCCCGCAAAGGCGCGCAAGACCCCTCGCTCCACCCCGAGACTTGAGCGGCCATCGGCCCATGAAACCCGCCCGCGCTTATATCGGCCTCGGCAGCAATCTGCATGATCCGGTCCATCAAGTCCGCCAAGCCTTCGAAGCGCTGGGCGGGATTCTAAGCAGCTGTTGCGTGGCGCGCTCGCCGCTGTACCGAAGCGCGCCGGCCGGCGGGCCGTCGGACCAACCCGACTACATCAACGCCGTCGCCGCGCTGGACACCGGCCTCACGCCGGGGCAATTGCTCGCCGTGCTGCGCGCGATGGAACTGGCGCAAGGCCGGGTTCGGACCGTGCGCTGGGGTCCTCGCATCTTGGATTTGGACTTGCTGTTGTACGATCAACTGGTCATCGACGATCCCCGGTTGACCCTGCCCCACCCTCGCCTGCACGAACGGGCCTTCGTCCTTTATCCCCTCTACGATATCGCGCCGTCCCTCACGATTCCCGGCAAAGGTTCTTTGCGCGAACTGCGTGCAAATTGTTCGCAACACGGTCTAATCCGGCTGGACAGCGAAGATTAACCGGCTACGATAGCCGCGCAGCCCGACTCTGCTCCAAAAATCCCCATAACCTCGCCGCCGCGCCCGGCTTGCTTGGCGCGCGGCCCGCACGCCGAGCACGCCATGTACCAGGAACAGCCGACCCGCAAGCCGATCACGATCACCACCTTGGCCAAGATGAAACGCGCCCGGGAAAAATTCGCGGTGCTGACCGCTTATGACGCCAGTTTCGCGGCGCTGCTGGATGCGGCGGGCGTGGAGGTCATTTTAGTCGGCGATTCGCTGGGTATGGTCGTCCAGGGTCAGCGCACCACCGTGCCGGTGACGATGGATGAGATGGTTTATCACACTCGCAATGTCGCGCGGGGTTCCGGCGCGGCGCTGTTGATGGCGGATATGCCGTTCGCCAGCTATGCGACGGTCGAACAAGGGGTGCGTAACGCCGCGCGGTTGATGCAGGAAGGCGGCGCGCACATGGTCAAACTGGAAGGCGGAGCCGTCCTGGCCGACACCGTGCGCCAGCTCGGACGCAACGGCATTCCGGTCTGTGCCCATCTGGGGTTAATGCCGCAATCGGTCCACAAACTCGGCGGTTATAAAGTCCAAGGCCGCGAGGAAACCGCCGCGCGCCAGATGATGGATGAAGCGCTGGCGCTACAAGACGCCGGAGCCGACATCGCGCTGGTGGAGTGCATTCCAGCGGAGCTAGCGGCGCGCCTGACGGAGGCCCTGGATATTCCCTTGATCGGCATCGGCGCGGGGCCTCACTGCGACGCGCAAGTGCTGGTGAGCTATGACATGCTGGACATCACCTTCGGACGGCGGCCGCGCTTTTCCAAGAACTTTATGACCGGCCACGACAGCTTGCAAGCGGCGGTGGCGGCTTACGTGGCCGCCGTCAAAAGCGGCGAATTCCCTGGCCCCGAACACTGCTTGGCTTGAGCGTTAAGGAGCATCCTGATGCGGACTGTCCACACCATCGCCGAATTGCGCGCTCAAGTCGCCGCCTGGCGGCAAGCGGGAGAACGAGTGGCTTTCGTGCCCACCATGGGGAACCTGCACCGTGGCCACATCCATCTGGTCGAACGCGCCCGCGAGCAAGCCCCGCGCACCGTCGCCAGCATTTTCGTCAACCCGACCCAGTTCGGCCCCAACGAGGACTTCGCCGGCTATCCGCGCACGCTGGCCGAGGATGCCCGCCAGTTGAAAGCCGCCGGATTGGATGTGCTGTTCGCGCCGCCGGTCGCCGAAATCTATCCGCGCCCGCTGGAGGACATGACGGCCGTTACGGTCCCGGAACTGTCGGGCATCTTGTGCGGCGCCAGCCGGCCGACCCATTTTCGCGGCGTCGCCACGGTGGTCGGCAAACTGTTCAACATGGTCCAGCCCGATGCCGCTTTATTCGGCGAAAAGGACTGGCAGCAGTTGATGATCATCCGGCGGCTGGTGGAGGATTTGAACTTCCCCATCGAAATCATCGGCGTGCCCACGGTGCGCGAAACCGACGGCTTGGCGATGAGCTCGCGCAACGGCTATCTCACCTCCCAGGAACGCGCCATCGCGCCGGCCTTGTACGCCACGCTGAGCGCTAGCGCGCAGCGGCTGCGCGCGGGCGAACGCGATTATCAACGGCTGGCGGATGACGCGAAGGCGGCCCTGGCGGCGGCCGGCTTCCGGCCGGATTATTTTGAAATCCGCCGCGCCGGCGATCTTAAACCGCCTAGCGGCGAGGATACTCATTTGCGGATTTTAGCGGCGGCGTGGCTGGGCAAGGCACGGTTGATCGACAATCTGGCGGTTTGATTGTTTTTTATGACGATTTGATCCAGCTCCAGGCGCTCCTACCGGAGAGCCTGGAAGCCAAAGCACCACGCTGTTATCTCAGAGCGAGCAAGCCCCCGGTATCGCCCAACACACGGCAACCGCTCGATCAGACACGACAACCCTTGCGATAGAGCCCGCGTGTTGTGACAGAATTGACCTAAGCCCTTGAAAAAAGGGTGCTCCGACCAGGAATTCAAGCTGTGACCTCACCCTTGGGAGCGCTATTTTTGGGTGAATTACCGTGTATCGCGGCAAACAATAATATATGATAAGCTACTGCTCGCAGTAGCTTTTTTGTTGATGGTTGCTTTGCCGCTGTTCACTATGGCCTGTCCCGAAGGGTGATGCTGGCGCGGCGATTGAAAGCGCTATTGTTTCTCTCCTGCCCAGCTCACCTCATTCAAAAAACTGACATCCAGCCGTGGCGGAATCTTTGCGCTGTCCAGCACGAAAACGGTATCGCCGCTGGCGTTTAGGATTTTGTCCATCGCGCGGGTTAATGGCACCTCCACAACCGGCAACCTTGCATAATCGGATGTGATGCGCACCCGATTCTTGCCAACCTTCGTCACGGTCAAGGCAACGTCACTGTG
>DJIW01000016.1:13575-13926 GCA_002433805.1 Competibacteraceae bacterium UBA6584
ACGGTCAAGGCAACGTCACTGTGGGATGAACCTTTAGAATCCGATATGACATCGCCGAAATATTGACCCGCCACCATGTCGGCTAAATCAGGCTTGCCGGCCGGGGATTCGCTTCGAGCATCGGTTAAAAAGACGGGAACCAGAAGAATGACAAAGGCCAGCAGGCCACGGACAAAGCGGCTCCGATTCATAGTCAACCCTCACTTGTTAGATTTGCGAATAACATCGGCGGAATTTGGCCTTGTCAGCGAGACGATAGGAACGAGGCGACCCCGCGCCAGAAATGGCAGTTGCTGACAGAGCCGATGGGTCAAGTTTTCAACCCAGGTTCCTGCCCGTCTGACGAAAAGT
>DJIW01000016.1:14094-14327 GCA_002433805.1 Competibacteraceae bacterium UBA6584
TTCCTGCCCGTCTGACGAAAAGTTGTTTTTTTGGAGAGCGAGATTCCGTCGGTCCTTATCGCGCGCACCTTTCCGGGATTTGAAATCCACTAAAATCCGACCGTGATTATTTTCCGCCGCCGACTTTGCGCGACGACTGCACGACGGAAGATGTTAGCCTAATCAGGCAACAACTCTAACCCCTTGAAAAAATGGTGCCCCGAACAGGAATTGAACCTGTGACCTCACCCTTA
>DJIW01000016.1:14534-14811 GCA_002433805.1 Competibacteraceae bacterium UBA6584
CTATCCAACTGAGCTACCGGGGCCAAGCCGGGAGGGAGTTTGGGAACATCCGGCTACCCGTCGCCGGGTTTATTAGTATGGGGTCAGGCTAGGATAGCCGATCACGCGCGATCCGAACAAGCCACGGTTCGCGCTCGCTTGAGACCCGCTATTCACGTCAGAATGACGCCGGCCAGTCCGCGCGGACCTCGCGCCGGCTGGCGCTGGGCCAGGTAACTTCAACCAAGAGCGCGTTGCCAACGCTATCCGCCCGCAGCACGGAGGACGCGCGGGTGCC
>DJIW01000026.1:0-1698 GCA_002433805.1 Competibacteraceae bacterium UBA6584
TATGGAAAGGGTATTGATGCATTGGGGCGCTTGGGGGGCCGTCCGGTTCCGGCGCAATTCTTCCGCGATCTGGAAAGTACCTACGTGTCCGAGCTGATCGAGGAAGTTCGCATTCGCGTTCGTCTTAAAAAGAACGACGGCTACGTGACCTTTCGCGAGCTGAGCGAGGGCGAACAGCAACTGTTAACGGTTCTAGGCTTGTTGCGCTTCACCGCCGAAGATGAGAGTTTGTTCTTGCTCGATGAACCCGACACGCATTTAAACCCGCGCTGGAGCGTGGATTATCTAAATTATCTGAAATCTTTCGTGGGACAACGCAGTGAGGGCCGAGACACGAGCCATATTGTTCTGACAACGCATAATCCATTAGCCATTGCCGAGCTAGTCAAGGAGCAGGTTCAGATTCTATATCGAAAAATGGGGTCGCGCTGGATACACGCGGAAAATCCGGCAGTAGATCCGAAAGGTATGGGATTTGCGGGTATTGTGACCAGCGATATGTTTGGCTTGGGTTCTAGTCTCGATAGGGCCACAAATGAAGACTTGATTGCATTGCACAAGCTTTCGACTCAAGAGACCTTGGATGATGCGGATAGAGCGCGGCTTGTCGAGATTCGACAGCGGCTGGAAGGACTGGACTTCAACTTCGCATCGCGAGATCGATTGGAACAAGAGTATTTGCGAGCCCGATTTGACTTAACCAACGACTCTCAACTTGATGAGCCTGTTGTGACGCCGGAGAACAAGCAAAAGGCGCTTGGCGCATTGGTGAAAAGTTTGCTTCAAGGCTCGCCGGAGGATCAAGCTTGAGATACATCTTTATCGCTCTTCCGCCTTATCTGCCGGCGCGATGGCACAAGATCCATAGCGCTCGCATTGCTGCACTCGATGCATTGCAAACGCAAGAAGAGCGCTCTATCTATCTGAATAAACACTGTAGTTGGGTAAACCTGAAGAAGTGGCTATCTCAAGCCAGCGGAGATAAATGCTGGTATTGCGAGGCGAAAAGCTCTCGTGCTCCTTTTGATGTTGACCACTTCCGCCCCAAGCTGGGCATTACCGTCAATGGGGTCGATCTGAGCGGACACAACGGCTATTACTGGCTGGCGTATGAGTGGTGGAATTTCCGTTTGTCCTGCCAACGCTGTAATCGCCCCGAGAAGGATGATATTCATGTCCTGCGAGGTAAAGCCAATGAATTTCCTGTACGAGATGAGACAAGCCGTTGTCAGAATTTCGAAGGGGCTCTTAATAACGAATCGCCGATGTTGCTTGATCCTTGCGTGCAATCCGATTGCGATCTGCTGGCCCACGGCATCGATGGAGAAGTTAAACCAACAGCGAATCCTGGTACTTGGGAGTATCAGCGTGCCGACTATGCCATTAGCCAACTTGGCTTGAACGCATGGAATTGTCCGGAGATCAAGAGGAAACAATGGAGTACTTTGGACATCTTGATTCGTTCTAAAATCAACCGGTCAGAAATCGTTAGGAAATTGCAAGAGCATCTCTCTTGCGATCACGAATATTCGAGCTTTTTCCGCTCAGCTATCGGGACACATCGTGACAAAGCTTGGATTGAGGCTCTGTTGTGAACGCAAGTGGCCTCGTTCAAAAAATCTGGAACTTCTGCCACACGCTGCGCGATGACGGCGTGAGCTATGGCGATTATCTGGAGCAGCTCACCTACCTGCTGTT
>DJIW01000026.1:1868-15387 GCA_002433805.1 Competibacteraceae bacterium UBA6584
CAGCTCACCTACCTGCTGTTCCTCAAACTAGCCCACGAATATGCGCAGGAACCCTACAACCGCGACACCCGCATCCCCAAGCACCACGACTGGGCCAGCCTGCGCGGCAAGACCGGCGCGCCGCTGGAGGCGCACTACCTGATCACGCTGAACCGACTGGGCCAGGAGTCCGGCATGTTGGGCGCGATCTTCTTCAAGGCGCAGAACAAAATCCAAGACCCCGCCAAGCTGGCCCGCCTGGTGCAGATGATCGACGCCGAAAACTGGATCAGCCTGGATGCCGACACCAAGGGCGACCTGTACGAAGGGCTGTTGCAGAAAAACGCCGAGGACACCAAAAGCGGCGCGGGCCAATACTTCACGCCGCGCGCCCTGATCGAAGCGATGGTGGCCTGCGTGCGGCCGCAACCCGGCAAGACCATCGCCGATCCGGCTTGCGGAACGGGCGGGTTTTTTCTCGGCGCGTACCACTGGCTCACCCGCCCCGCCGCCAAGCTCGACAAGCGGCAAAAGGAATTCCTGCGCCATCAGACGTTTTACGGCAATGAAATCGTGCCCAACACCCGCCGCCTCTGTCTGATGAATCTGTTTTTGCACAACATCGGCGATTTAGACGGCGAACCCTCGGTGGAGCGGTCCGACGCGCTCATCGCCGAACCGAAACGCAAAGTGGATTACGTGCTGGCCAACCCGCCATTCGGCAAAAAAAGCAGCATGACGATCACTAACGAAGAAGGCGAGGAAGATCGCGACGCGCTCACCTACGAGCGTCAGGATTTCTGGGAAACCACCTCAAACAAGCAACTGAACTTCCTCCAACACATCGTCAACCTGCTGAAGGTGCAAGGGCAAGCCGCCGTGGTGTTGCCGGACAACGTGCTGTTTGAAGGCGGCGCGGGCGAGCGCATCCGCCGCAAGCTGCTAGAGACCTGCGATGTCCACACCATCCTGCGGCTGCCCACCGGCATCTTTTACGCGCAAGGTGTCAAGGCCAACGTGGTGTTTTTCGACGCCAAACCCAAGGACGGCCAAATTCATACCCCCGGCGTCTGGTTCTATGACCTGCGCACCAACAAGCACTTCACGCTCAAAACCCGGACGCTGAAACTCGACGATCTGCAAGATTTCATTGGCTGCTACCACCCGGACAACCGGCATCAGCGCACGGAAACGGAGCGTTTCAAGTACTTCACCTATGATGAGCTGGTCGCCCGCGACAAAGCCAGCCTGGATGTTTTCTGGCTGAAGGATGACAGTCTGGAAACGCTTGACGACTTGCCGCCGCCCGATGTTTTGCAGCAAGAAATCATCGAGCATCTCGAAGCGGCTCTCGCCTCATTCAGGGATGTGGCGGTCGCCCTCAGGCGCGACTACCGTCAATGACCCATGCCGCTGACATTGGATTGACCGATTCATATAGACGGTTGCGAGCGTCCTGCAATGGGCTGAAAAGGGCTGATGGGCGTAGACCGGCGCGATGCGATGGATGAGGCTCGGCGGGCCGATGGCCGGTCGGGAACTTATGCGCTGTTGCTGCGGCTGGATGTTGAGGAATCCATCCGCGTCGGCCGGCGGTTGTTGCCGCTGACGCCGGGCTGGGCGCTTTATATCGGCAGCGCCTTCGGTCCCGGCGGGGTGGAAGGCCGCTTGCGCCATCATCGCCGTCTGGCGGCTCGCCCGCACTGGCATATCGATTACCTACGGCGCTACGCTGCACTTGAGGCCGTCTGGCGCAGCCACGATCCGAAGCGCCGCGAATGTTTATGGGCGGGTTTGTGCGCTGGGGAATTGGGCGGGCGAGCGCCGCCGTTCCGATTCGGCGCTTCCGATTGCCGCTGCCCCGCCCATCTGTACCTATTCGACGCTCGACCCTCGCGCGCGCGCTTCATCGAGACGTTGCAATCGCGCGCGCCCGATCACGCCGGCGTGGTCGAAAGCGACTGATTCAAGGCTTTCCGTGTCCTGAATGATCCTGGCCGTGTTGGGGCATGGAATCCATCATGCTCTCGCGCTTCACCACCGGCACCGTGATGCGTAGCGCGCCCGCCTTTTCCAGATGGAGCGTCAGCGGAAAGCTTTGACCGGCTTGCAAGGGTTTTTTTAGATCGATCAGCATCACATGCAAGCCCCCCGGCTTGAGCGAGGTGGTTTTGCCGCCCGCCAAATCCACCGCTTCGACCTTGCGCATTTTCATCAAGGTGCCTTCCATGAGCGTCGTATGCAGTTCGATGGAACCGGCCACGTCTTTCGCCTCGACGCTCAGCAAGCGATCCGCGTCGCCACCGTTGACCGCATCAAAATAGACCGCGCCGGTTTTCGCGCCGGGCGGCGTTTCGGCCGCCTGCGGATTCGCAATCTGGATGGCGCCGTTTCCCGCCGCCAGCGCCAGCGCGTTGTAGGTCAATAACAGACTGAATAAAAAGCGTTTCATGATTTTTCTCCTTGTTTTGGCATAATAACCTTAAAGCATTGCTCGTCCTTCCATCAAAAAAACAGCTATGTTGATTGTTTTCCGCTCGATGCGGATCGCGTTGCGAGGAACCCGCCCATGATGATGCCCGATCCCAATCCCACCGTGGCCACAGCCTTGGCCGAAGATATCGGCGGCGGCGATCTGACCGCCGCGCTGATCCCCGAAACGGCCGAGGCCGAAGCCACCGTCATCAGCCGCGAGCCGGCGGTGTTGTGCGGGACAGCCTGGTTTGACGCGGTATTCCGCCAGCTCGATTCGCGCGTCGCGGTCGGTTGGCGGGCGGCTGACGGGGACCGAGTCGAGCCCGATCAACTGCTGTGCCTGCTTCGCGGCCCGGCCCGCAGCCTGCTGACCGGCGAACGCACCGCGCTCAATTTTCTACAAGCCCTGTCCGGCACCGCCACGCTGGCCCGGCAGTTCGCCGATACCGTGGCCGGCACCGGCGCGACCATTCTCGACACCCGCAAGACGATTCCCGGTTTGCGGCTGGCTCAAAAGTACGCCGTCCGCTGCGGCGGCTGTCAGAACCATCGCATCGGCCTGTTCGACGCGGTATTGATCAAGGAAAATCATATTATGGCGGCGGGTTCGATCACTGAAGCCATCCGGACGGCCCGCCGCTTGCATCCCGGCGTCAAACTGGAAGTGGAGGTCGAAAACCTGGCGCAACTGGAAGAAGCGCTGTCGGCCGGCCCCGATATTGTGATGCTGGATAATTTCGATCTGGCGACGATGGCCGAGGCGGTGCGGCTGACCGCCAAGCGCGTCAAGCTGGAAGCATCGGGCAACGTCAACTTCACCACGGTGCGCCGGATCGCCGAAACCGGCGTGGATTACATTTCCATCGGCGGCTTGACCAAGGACGTGCGCGCGGTGGACTTGTCGATGCGCTTCCGCGCCTTGTGAAACGCGGGGCTCGCGCGGTTGTCATAAAATAGTAACCGAGCGGACTTAGGCTACAGGCTCGGACAATAGAAACCAAGAAGCAGGTATTGAGGAGAAGAACGCCAATGTATGCCGAAATAATGCTGGGCACCCGCCCGGTGGGTCGCGGTCATCCCGTCGCCGATTATCGGGCGGCAGATTTTTTACGCCAGGAAATCGCTTTTTTTGAAGGGCGCTTGCACGAGATGGGCGAACAAGGCGATTGCGCTTACGAACACGCGCTCAGCCGGGCCTATGAAACTCTGTTGCGCGAGCGCCGCGACCAGTTGTCCCAATTGCAAGCCTGAACTCCTTCCAAACCGGCATTCTTAGCCCGTCGGGTCGGAATGCTTTATCATGCGCGGCCGTTGTTGTTGAAACCGTTGGCCGGTCCTTGAGCCGGCGAGGATTGCCGCCGCATGACGCTCTCGATTCGCGTTGCATTGCTGGGTTGCTTGCTGGCTTCGTGGCCGGCGCTGGCGCTGTCTGAGGACTTGCCGGTCAAACCGTTCCAGGCGCGCTATGAGGTCTACGGTTCCGGTTTCTCCATCGGCGAGGCGGTGATGAGCTTGAATCTCGCCGGCGACGCCTACCAGATGAGCACGCGGGTCCGGCCCAACGGCTTGGCCGCGATGCTGGTCTCCGGTCAGATCGACGAACAGGCGAGCGGTGAAATTCGGGAGGGCGCCATCCGCCCGATCCGCTACGAGCGGCGCGTGGAAACACCCAAAAAGAAGCAAACGGTGCAACTGCGATTCGATTGGTCGGCCAAGCAAATTCAAGCGAGCGACAACGAGCGGCGGGCCACGCTGCCGCTGTCGTCCGGTGTGATGGACCCGTTGAGTCTAAATTTGCAGGCGATGTGGGACTTGCAAAACGGCCGCGCCCCAACCCAGTACGTTCTGGCGGACGAAACCGAACTGAAGACTTATCAGATCAAGAACGAAGGCGAGGAAACGCTCGATACGTCAGTCGGCAAACTGCGCGCGATTCGGCTCAGTCAGGCCAAGCCCGGCAAGACGCGGATCACCACGTTCTGGTTCGCGCCGCCGTTGCATTATCTGCCGGTGCGGGTCATGCAGCAGAAGGATAATAAGGAAGTCTTGCGGATGGAAATCCGGGCGGTCGAACGCTGAGTTTGACGGCTGTCGGATCGGGGGTCGTTCATGCGTTTCGCGCCTTTCACGGTCGCCGGCGACGGACGCGATGACCGTCCGCTCTACGCGGGGTTGGCGCTGGCGCTGTTTTTCAGTTTCTTTTATCAGCTCGGCGCGGTCCCGCTGTTTGATCTGGATGAAGGCGCGTTCGGCCAGGCCACGCGCGAAATGTTCTTGCGCGGCGATTTCATGTCCACCTATCTCAACGGTCAGCCGCGCCACGACAAACCGATTTTGAGTTACTGGTTGCAGGCGGCCAGTTTGAGGGCGTTCGGCGTTAACGAATTTGCATTTCGGCTGCCCTCGGCGCTGGCGGCGTCGGCGTGGACCTTGCTGGTCTTTGGGTTCGGGCGGCGGGTGGCTGATAGCCGGCGCGGGTTGCTGGCGGCGCTGTTGCTGTCCACTTCGCTGGCGGTGACGGCGATCGGCAAGGCGGCGACCGCCGACGCGCTGCTCAATCTGTTGCTGGCGGCCAGCGTGATGGCGCTGTATCTGTATTTGCGGGAAGGCCGGCGGTGTTGGCTGTATGCGGCGGCGGCGGCGATGGGCCTGGGATTTCTGACGAAAGGTCCGGTGGCGGTGGTGATTCCCGGCGGCGTCAGCCTGCTGTATTGCGCCAGCCGGGGCGAGTGGCGCGACGGGTTGCGGCTGGCCTTGGATTGGCGGGCGTGGCTGGTGTTTTTCGCCATCGCCGCGCCTTGGTATCTCCTGCAATACTGGCGCGAGGGCGAAGGATTCGTTCTGGGCTTTTTTCTGCGGCACAACTGGGGCCGGTTCCAGCAGCCGTTGGAGGGGCATGGCGGCGGCTGGTGGTACTACGCGCCGGTGTTGCTGGTGGGGTTGCTGCCGCATACCGGGCTGTTGCCGCGCGTGGCGTTGGCGCGTTGGCGCGCATGGATCGCCGATCCGCTGGGCCGCTATCTGTTGATCTGGTTCGGCTGGGTGTTGTTAGTATTCTCGCTGGCTGCGACCAAACTCCCGCATTATCTGACCTACGGCTATACCGGACTGTTTTTGTTGATGGCTCCGGAAGCGGACAAACCGGGTCCGGCCGGTTGGCTGCTGTTCCCGCAATTGCTGTTTTTCGGGCTGTTGCTGGCTTTGCCGGGACTGGCGGGGTTGGCCGCGCCGAGCGTGCGGGATGAACTGGCGCGCGCGCAGTTGCAGGGTTTGACGGTTCCGCTCGACTATTATGCGGTGCTGGCGGCGGCAGTTTTGCTCACCCTGTATGGGATGCGCGAGCGGCGCATCGCCCCGGTTTATAAACTGATCGCGAGCGGTTTGATGCTGGTGAGCGTAACGTCCGGTCAAGTCGCGCCGCTGGTGGCGAGCGTCCGGCAACAGCCGGTCAAGGACGCCGGTTTGCTGGCGCGTCAGTATCCGCAGCAGCCGGTGGTGATGTGGGGGGTTAATGTGCCCAGCTTCAGCGTTTACAGCGGGCGGATCGTCGAGCGCCGGGCGCCGCGTCCGGGCGATGTGGCGTTGGTTAAAAGCACCAGCCTACCCGCCTTGGAAGCCCACGAGGTGCTGTACCAGCGCCACGGCATCGCCCTGGCGCGGCTCGCGCCGGCCGCCGTCGAGGCTGCCTCCCGCGCGCCGGAGCAACCCGGTGGCGCGCCAGTCGCCGAAACGGTTCCGTGAATCCGTCCCGTTCTGCTCGCCCGCGCCGCTGGAATCCCTGGTATTGGGATTTGCCGATGGCGGCTTTGGCCGGCATGGTGGCGATTGTGCTGTTGCGCGCCGACGAGACGCTGTTTCTGAGTCTCAACCGGTTGAGCGCCTACACCGGCGACGGCTTGTGGGCCAACATCACCGTCCTGGGCGATGCCTTGATCGCGCTGACGCTGTTTTTGGCGTTGGTGCGGCGTTGGCCGGATTTGGTTTGGGCGGGATTGCTGGCCGGCGTGCTGACTTTTTTGTTCGTGCACGGTTTCAAGCACGGATTGTCGCTTCCCCGTCCGGCGTCGCTGTTGTCCGGCGAGCAATTCCATATCATCGGCCGGGTGTTGCTGACCCGTTCGTTTCCCTCGGGCCACGCCGCGACCGCCGCAATGGTGGTCGGCGTCATCGTGTTGCATCTGTCGGATCGCGGGCGGACCTGGTTGGCCGCGCCGCTGCTGGCCTTGGTCGGGTTGGTCGGTCTGTCGCGGGTCGTGGTCGGCGCGCATTGGCCGGCGGACGTGTTGGCGGGTGCTGCGGGCGGTTGGCTGGCGGCGGTGGGCGGCATGCTATGGGCGCGGCGTTGGCCGTGGGGAGCCAGCCCCGCCGGCCGGCGCTGGTTGACCCTGATCTTGACGGCCTGCGCCTTGGCGGCGTTGCTCCATTATCAAAACGGCTATCCGCAAGCCGCCGCCTGGCAACGTCTCCTGGCTTCGCTGTCTTTGGGAAGCATGGCGTATCAGCTTTGGACGGAGCGCCGGGAAAATGGCCGCGCCAACCCCGAATCAGGCCGCTCGTGAATGAGCGCCAACGCGCGGTTGTGGCTCGGTCTGGTGCTGTTGGCGGTGATGGTCGGCATCGTCCAGTGGTCGGTCGGTTGGCCGCAACTGCTGGCGCCTTGGCGCTCGATTGCGCCGTCGGCGCTGGCGCTGGCGACTTTGTTGGCTTCGGGTAGCTATATGGCGCGCGCGCTGCGGCTGTACGATTATTTCCCGCCCGGCGCGCGCGGCGGTTTTGTCGCCTGTCTCAAGCTGACCCTGCTGCATAATCTATTCAACAATCTGTTGCCGATGCGGGCTGGAGAGGCGTCGTTTCCGGTGTTGATGAACCGTTATTTCAAGGTGCCGTTAAGCCGTTCGCTGACGGCGTTGCTGTGGTTCCGGCTGATGGACTTGCACGCCTTGGCGGCAGTGGCGATTCTCGCCGTCGGTCGCCGCTGGTGGGATAGTGGGTGGATAGGCTTGCTGGCGGCCGTTTGGTTGATCCTGCCGTGGTGGTCGTTCCGCCTGCAATCCGCACCGGCCTTGGTCCGGTTGAGCGAACGGTTGTCGCCGCGCTGGCGGGATCGGTTGGCGCGAGCGAGCGAAGGGTTGCCGCAAACGCCGGCCGCGTTTTGGCGGGCGTGGTTTTGGACCCAACTCAACTGGCTGGTGAAATTGGCGGTGTTCGCCTGGATTTTGCGGCTGTTTGCGCCGATGCCGGGGGCGGCGGCGGTGATGGGCGCGCTTGGCGGCGATCTGACCAGCGTGTTGCCGGTGCACGGCATCGCTGGGGCTGGCACCTATGAAGCGGGCGTGGTCGCCGCCTTGATTCCGTTCGGGATCGAGGCCAAAGTGGCGCTGGCGGCGGCGGTCAACCTGCATCTGTTCGTGCTGGGGCTGTCGGCGGCGGGCGGCGCGCTGGCGCTGTTGCTCCGCGCTGGCGCGCCCGCCGCTGGATGGGTTCGCGAGCATGGATGAGCGGCTGCTGCTGTGGATCAATCAGGGCTGGGGTCATCCGGCGCTGGACGGGGTCTTTTGGTGGCTGTCGCAACGGCTTTGGTTCGCTTTTCCGCTGGCGTCGCTGCTGCTGTACGATAGCGTCCGGCGGTGGGGTTGGCGCGGCGCGCGGCTATTTTTGCTGTTGGCCTTGACGGTCGTGGTCGGCGATCTGCTCGGCGGTTTTTTGAAGGACGCCTTCGCCGCGCCGCGACCGTGTCAGGCCATGTTCGAGGAGTTGCGCGCGCTCGGTGGCGCGGTCGCCGAGCGTTGCGGCAAGGCTCCGAACGGAATGCCGTCCAATCACGCCATCAATTTTTTCGCCGCAGCGACTTTCATCGCGCTGGCCACGCCTTGGCGTCGCTGGCGGATCGGACTGTTCGCTTGCGCCGTGCTGGTGGGGTTGTCGCGGATTTATCTCGGCAAACATTATCCCAGTCAGGTGTTGGCCGGCGCGCTGGTCGGCGCGCTGGTCGGCGCGCTGGGCGCGTGGCTGGCCTCGCGCTATCCGACCGTTTTCAGAGCGCCGGTGGTTGACGCCGCCGGCCCCGCGTTCCATTCGCCCGCCCCCCATCGAGAGAGCGATGAAAGCAACCGATCCTGAGCCGGTTCCGCCCCCGCACCGTCTGTCGCTGGTGGTGCCGCTTTATAACGAACGGGATAACGTCGCGCCGCTGTTGGCGGGCATTCATGAGGCCCTGGCGGCTTATCCCGATCCGTGGGAATTGATCGCGGTGGACGATGGCAGCAGCGATGGCACCGCCGAACGGCTGGCGGGCGAGGCTGACCGGTATGGGCCGCACGTGCGGGTGCTGACCTTGCAGCGCAATTTCGGTCAAACCGCTGCGATGCAGGCCGGCATCGACGCCGCGCGCGGCGATCTCATCGCCACCTTGGACGGCGATTTACAAAACGATCCCGCCGATATTCCGCGCCTGGTCGGGCGCTTGCTCGCCGAACAACTCGATTTGGTGGTCGGCTGGCGGCGGCGGCGTCAGGATAACGTCTGGCTGCGCACCATTCCCTCGCGGATCGCCAATCGCTTGATCGGCAATATCACCGGCGTGCGCTTGCACGATTACGGTTGCAGCCTCAAGGTCTACCGCACCGCCGTGATCAAGCAAGTGCGCTTATACGGCGAGATGCATCGTTTCATTCCGGCTTGGATGTCGGTGCAAACCGCCCCCAGCCGCATTCGAGAGGAAGTCGTCAACCACCGCGCCCGCCAGCACGGCGAATCGAAATACGGCATCGGCCGCGCCTTTCGGGTATTGGTGGATTTGCTGTCGGTGTATTTTTTTCTGCGCTTTTTGACCCGGCCGGGCCATTTCTTCGGCCGGATCGGCTTGCTCAGCGGGGGGGCGGGCCTGTTGGTGCTGGCTTATCTATTCGCGCAAAAACTGCTGTTCGCCGCCAGCATCGGCACCCGTCCGCTGTTGCTGGTGGGGGTGCTATTAGTGTTGATGGCGGTGCAGTTTTTGACCACCGGCGTTTTGAGCGAACTGATTGCAAGGACTTATTTTTCCTCCAGCCAGAACTCCTCTTACGCGATCCGCCCGGAGGGTTCCGAGGCGCTGGCGTTCGAAGCCGGTTGGCGCACCCGGCATGGTTGAACCGTCCGCCGCCCCCGAGCCGGCTCCGATCACCGTTTTCGACCTGGTGTTGTTGGCGGGGTTGGTGGTGGTATTGCCTTTGCTGCGCTTTTATATCGCCGAGGCCGGCGGTTTCGATTTGCATTTCGATGAAGCGCAGTATTGGGAGTGGTCGCGGCAGCTCGATTGGAGCTACTACTCCAAGGGGCCGTTGGTCGCGTGGTTGATCGCCTTGAGCACCGCGCTGTTCGGGCACGGCGAATGGCAAGTGCGCTTGTTCGCGTGGTTGGCCTACGATCTGTTTTTGATTGTGCTGTTCTGTTTTACCGCTCAGTTCTGGCAAAGCCGGCGGGCGGGCTGGTGGGCGGTGGCGCTAGGATTGACCACGCCGTTGTATTTTCCGCTCGGTCAGGTGATGACCACCGATGTCTTTCTGTTCGTCTGCTGGAGCTGGGGTTTGTGGGCTATCTGGCGGGCGTTGTGCCGCCAGCGGCAAGCCGCGTGGTACGAATTCGGCGCGGCGGTCGGCATCGGCGGCTTGGCCAAATTCAGTATCGGCTTGCTGCCGTTCTTTCTGGGGCTTGGCTTGCTGCTGACGGCGGCCGGCCGCCGGGCGCTGCGGCGTTGGCCGCCTTGGGGCGGGGCGTTGCTCGGCGTGCTGCTGCTCGCGCCGGTTTTACTGTGGAATGCCGTTCACGGCTGGCCGATGTTTCACCACGAACAGGGCCACGTCCTCAATGCGAGCGAGGCGGGCGGTTGGCGGGAAAATGCCGGTCATTTGCTGGAATTTCTCGGCGGGCAATGGCTGGGGCTGTCGCCGCTGGTCGCCGTGGCGCTGGTTCGGGTGCTGTCGCGGCCGCCGCGTTTGGCGGAACAACGCCTGTTATGGGCTTTGTCGCTGGCGGTACTGGGATTTTTTCTAGCCAAGGCCACGGTCAGCAAAGTGCAACTGAACTGGCCCGCGCCGGCCTACATCGGCTTGCTGGTGCTGTTCGCCGGTCGGATCGAGACGTCGGCGGCGAGTTGGCGGCGGTTGACGGCGGCGGGCATGGTCAGTTCGGTCGTGCTGCTCGGTATTGCGTTTTTCCCGATGGCGGTCGGATTATCGCCGACGAAAGCGCCCTTTGACGAGCTTCGAGGTTGGCGGGAGTCGGTCGCCGAGGTGGCGCGGCAGGCCGGACCGACGCACTTTCTGATGGTGCCGAGCTATCATTTGGCGGGAAGCGTGGCGTTTTACTGGCCGCAACCTTTGCCGGTCTATCCGATGGCCGAAAACCGCCGTTTCAGCCAGCATGATTTTTGGCCGGGCATCGAGCGGGAAGCCGGCCGCGACGGCGTTTATATCGCGACCGACGATGGCTTGCCTCCCCGGCTGTTAAGCGCGTTTGCCCGGTGCCTGCCGCTGGCGCCCGCGCCGGCCATCGCTCGGGATGGCGGCAGGTTGCGGACGCTGTATGCGTGGCGCTGCCAAAATTATCAGCCGACCGTCTGGCCCAAGCCGACGACTTATTAGCCTGTTGAAACCTTCCATCCTTCAAGGAAGCCTCATGTCCGAATCCGCCAAATGCATTTTCTGTAAAATCGTTCGAGGCGACATTCCAGCGGTCAAGGTCCGCGAGGATGAAGCGACCTTGGTGTTTATGGATATTCAACCGGCCAGCCCCGGCCACGCCTTGGTGATTCCGAAAACTCACGCCGCCGATCTGTATGAAATCGCCGAAACCGACCTGAACATCGTGACCGCCACCGTGCAGCGCGCCGCTCGCGCGATGCGCCAAGCGCTGGCTCCGGACGGCATCCGCATCGTGCAAACCAACGGCGCCGCCGCCGGTCAGACGGTCTTCCATTACCATGTCCACCTGATTCCGATGCGGGAAGGTCAGAAGCTCGGCACGCACGGCCGCGCCCCGGCCGATACCGAAGACCTCAAGGCGCTGGCGGCGCGGATTCGCGAGGCGTGGGAGGGTTGAAAGTCGCCGCGCGGCAGCGGCCCTTCGATCCAACGCGAGACCGCGCGACGGCGAATCCAGCGGTGATCTGTCGATCCGTCGGCGGCCGGATGCTAAAATAAATAGCTTTGCGACCGGCGGCCCGACGGATCGGCCGCCGCTGGGGTGGAAAGCGGAGGGACCCTCAAGGCTGGACGCGGCGTGGCCGGTCGGCGCGCTGGCGGAACAAGGTGATTTCCACTCGGCGGTTGAGCTGCCGTCCCTCGGCGGTGGCATTGGTGGCGATGGGTTCTCGCTTGCCTCGGCCGTCGGTGTGCAGCCGGAAGTTTTCCACGCCCTCGGATCTTAGCACCGTCGAAACGCTTTCGGCCCGGCGTAAGGACAGGTCGAGATTGTAGGGGTCGGAACCGGCGTTGTCGGTATGGCCGGTGATGTTGGCCTGAAGGCGGGGACGCCGGGACATAATGCGCGCGACTTGACGCAAGGTGGGCGCGAAATCACGGCTGATATCGGCGCTATCGTAGGCGAACAAAACCTCGCTCGGCAGTCGTATGCGCAAGTTGCCGTTGGGCAAGCGCTCTACCCGCATGCCGCGCTGCCGGTATTCGGGGGTGATGATTTCTTCGATTTCGCCTCGGGCGCTGTCTAAACTGTCATCTTCGGCGGCGGTTCTTTCGGATCTGGCGTTGGGTTGAGCGGCTGTGGCCTCAGTCGCAAGCCAGGCCGGCATGCCGATCAATAAAGCCAGCAGACCGAGATAGGCGGTGCGCAATAGCGTCATCGGATGGACTCCTTCAGCAAAGTTACGATTGACATTCGTCAAAAAGCGCCCCGAGCTTACTCATTGGGCTCATTTTGATGAAAAATCGCCTCTCTCCTCGACTTGAATGAGAAGGCCTGTAAAGGGGTATATCGGTAAAAGCGGCGGATGACAAGAGAGGCGGCGTTCGATGGCGCCGGTCGTTCGAGGCCGCCGGGATTTTCCAAGATGTTGCTGGCCGCTGACAGCTCCTTGAATTCGATTTTTTAACAGGGCCGTCCTGCTTCGGATCGGCCGCCAGAGCCCGTCGGGCGCATCCGTAACGTCATTGCTGAGAGTGTCCGCCACGTGGTCCGAGCACGGACCTAAAAATGGCGGTTTAGTGACGAATTTGTGATAATGGTTCCGACGATTTCTGGCCAATTCCATGCGCGTCAACCATCCTGTTTGAGCAAACTACAAAATTTATGACTATCAATTTCAAATCTCTTGCCAAGGTAGGCGTTTACGTGGACGCCGCCAATATCTCCCGCAATGGGGGGCAGCGCATGCAGTACGATGTATTACGCGAGTTCGCCTGTCGCGACCAGGCCGAACCCTTGCGGCTGAATGTCTATCTGTCCTATGACGAGGAGCGCGCCGAGACCAATACGATCTATCGCGATAAAGCGCGATCCTACCAATCCGCCTTGCGCGAACTCGGTTATAAGGTGATCGAGAAGCGGGTCAAGTGGTTTCAGGACGAGGCGGGCAACCGCTTTGGCAAGGCCAACGCCGATCTCGACATGGCCGTGGATGTTTTATTGCAATCCGAAAACTTGGACCGGGTTTTGCTTGCGACGGGAGACGGCGATTTTGTACAGGTGGTCCGGGCCTTGCAAAATAAAGGCTGTCGGGTGGAAACCCTGGCCTTCGATAATGTGTCTGAAGAATTGCGGCGCGAATCGGATATGTTCGTGTCAGGTTATTTGGTGCCGGGGCTGTTGCCGACGCGCGGCGACGATTATTTCGCGCCGGTGTGGGGTTCGATGGGCTCGCGCGTGCGCGGCTATTGCTACCATCACGACGACAATAAGAGTTTTGGCTTCATGCGGTTTCTGGTCAAACTGTCGCCGTTTTTGTGGAAGACCGATTCCCGCGATTCCGAATCGCCGTATCGGACCGCTTTTTTTCACGATTCCAGCTTGCCGGAGGGCTTCAATGTAATGAAACTACCCTCTCGCAATCATATTTTCGAATTTACTTTGG
>DJIW01000078.1:0-5404 GCA_002433805.1 Competibacteraceae bacterium UBA6584
AAAAAAAAAAAAAAAAGAGAAGAAAAAATTCAAAAAGAAAAAAAGAGAAAAAAAAAAAAAAAATAAAAAACACCGCCAAAAAAGGCGGAAGAGACTGAGAGAAATGGTGATATTGCAAATTCTAAGGCGGAACGATTAGTTGCGGATAATGTAATGACATAGCCGCTAATCATGAAAAATAGCGCTACTCCTAAATATCCAAACTTTGTTATTTCGGAAAGAATGGGAAATAAAGTTTCGTTAGTTATGTAATGATACATAACAACCGAAAATGCCGCGAATAATCGAAGCAAATCAAGTGCGTTTAATCTCAAGTCTTGATCCTTGGAGGATAGTTGGCGGTTGCTCCTAGGGTGGGTTACTTGTTCGGTTTTTCACCGTCACGTTGGAGGATGTTCCGGTTTCCTGCGTGGGCATGGCCGATAACCCGCAGGGGACAAGATGAGACTTCTTTTCGATGTCCCCCACGGATTGGCGGTCTGGTAACGTAATGGCGGGGTAGAGTTAGAAATTTCAAAAACTGTCCATATCGAAATGCGTCAACCTCGGTTGGTTCCGTGTCACCACGGAAGCCCATCCAAAGCCACCGGTCGCGCGAAGGGTATATCGTCATCGAAGCCATTATCGCCTCCCGGCGCGGACGAGGCCGGCGAGCGGGACGTAGCGGGCGGATTTTGAGTGTGCGACGGAGGAGGAGAGGCGGATTCCATGTCGCCTTCCGCCGCGAAGGGCGCGCTGCCGCCGGAGCCGCCGCGACCGCCCAGCATCTTCATCTCGTTGGCGACGATTTCGGTGGTGTAGCGATCCTGGCCGTTCTTGTCCTGCCATTTGCGGGTTTGCAAGCGGCCTTCCACGAAGACTGACGACCCCTTGCGCAGGTATTGTCCGGCAATCTCCGCCAGGGGGCTGTAAAACACCACGTTATGCCATTCGGTGCGCTCTTGTTTTTCCCCGCTATTTTTGTCTTTCCAACTTTCGCTGGTGGCGAGGGTGACATTGGCGACGGCCCGGCCGCTGGGCATGTACCGCACTTCCGGGTCCTTGCCCAGATTGCCGATCAGAATGACTTTATTGACGCTAGCCATGATGCTGGACTCCTCGCTGCGCGATAAGCTGGATGGAATAATCGATGCCGGCATCATGCCATAGCTTGGCTCGGATACGTAGGCTGGCGGTTGTTCAGCTTTCGACCGCGACCAGCTCTCGCAAGGCCGCTTCGTCCAGCGCGCGGCGGTCTACCTTGAGGTAAGCCACGCCTTCGGCGGCGATCACCACCGCTTCGGCCACGCCGCGAATCTCGGCGAGCCTGAGGGAAAGCCGCCGGGCCTGGGTTTCGTCGAGCTGACCGACATTGAGCAAATAGCTGCTGAGATGGCGCGGGTTGGCCATGGTCCAAGCCACCGCCAACCACGCCAGCGCCCCGCAGACGCTGAAGGCGAACACCCCTTTCAAACCGAACGCGCCGCGCAGCCAGCCGCCCAGCGCGCCTCCCGCGAACGCGCCCAGAAATTGGCTGCTGGAATAAACGCCCATCGCGGTGCCCTTGGCGTCGGGCGGGGCCATTTTGGCGATCAACGACGGCAAGGTGGCCTCCAGCAGATTGAAGGCGGAAAAGAAAATGACCATCAACACCGTCATTTCCAACACCGTGCTATGAAGGTTCAACAAGCCGAATTCGGCCAGGACCAAGGTCAGGATCGCTCCGATGAAAACCGGTTTTAGCTGGCGGTGTCGCTCGGCCAGGATGACAAACGGAACCATCGCCACCATCGAGATCAGCAGCGCCGGCAAATAAACGCGCCAATGCTGGTCGCTGGCGAGGCCCGCGTCGCGCAGAGCCAGCGGAACCCCAACGAAAGTGGCGGTCAGCAGCATGTGCAAAATAAAAATGCCGAAATTCAAGCGCAATAGCTGGGTGTCGAACAGTACGCGCCCGAATTGTGAAGCCACCGGCTCGGCGTCGCGATGGATGCGGCTGGCTATCGGATCGGGCACCTGAAAGCGCACCACGGCGATGCTGAACAACGCGAGCGAGCCCGTCAGCCAGAAGATGCCGGGCACCCCGATCCAACCGTTTAAAATCGGACCCAGGACCATCGAGACGGCGAAGGAGATGCCAATGGTGACGCCGATAGCCGCCATCACCTTGATGCGGTGTTCCTCGCGGGTGAGATCCGCCGCCAGCGCCATGACCGCCGCCGACACCGCCCCGCCGCCTTGCAGGGCGCGACCGAGGATGACGCCGTAAATTGAATCGGCCAGCGCCGCGACCGCGCTGCCGGCGGCAAAAATGAGCAAACCGATGTAGATCATCCGCTTGCGGCCGTGGCGGTCGGACAAAAAGCCGAAGGGAATTTGAAACAGCGCCTGACTGAAGCCGTAGATACCGATAGCCAAGCCCGCCAGCGCCGGCGTGTTCCCGCGCAAGTGTTCGGCATAGAGCGCGAACACCGGCAAGATCATGAACAAACCCAGCATCCGCAGCGAAAATACGCCCGCCAGCCAAAACGCCGTTCGCCGCTCGTCGGCTGTCATGCGCTCAGGTGCTAAACTCGCTGCCTTCATTCCGCTGATGTCTCCGTCTGTCTGTTCGAGAAGGTGAGCAATGGTACTACCCTCGTTCGCAGCGCGCACGATTCCGCGATGGACTCCTCAACCGTCCGATGTGGACAGCGTCGGCGCTATAGTGCCGGTCTGCCTCGGCGTGGGCGCGGCGTTAGCGACGTTGGGCGAAGGTGCGTAGCCTGCTGGATGAGGTGTGGTATGTGCGGGTGGATCGCGATCTGCGTCGAGCGCGGTTGATCCGCCGTCACGAATAATTCGGTCGATCACCTCAGGCGGCGCGTGCGTGGCTTGCTAACGCCGATGACCCGAATGCGGCGCTGATCGAATCCACTCAATCGCACGCGGATATCTTATTCCTATGAGCTTGAGAGCAACGCGGAATCATCGATAGGCGGGTTTGACGGACTTTTGTTGTTTCAATTTTCTAAAGGTTGACCCATGCGCAAATTAATCACATCAGGTTCTCCATTTGAGCCACAAATCGGATTCTCGCGGGCGGTCCGCGTAGGCTCCATAGTCGCCATATCAGGCACCGCGCCAGTAGCGCCTGGCGGTGGCGTTGCCGCGCCTGGCGACATGTACGGGCAGACCAAACGCTGTTTGGAAATTATCCAGCAAGCCGTCGCGGAAGCGGGCTTATCGTTAAACAGCGTTGTCAGAACACGGCTTATGCTCACCGACATCTCCCGCTGGCAAGAAGCGGCCCGCGCCCACGGTGAGGTTTTCTCCGAGATACGCCCAGCGTGTACCTTTGTCGAGGTCAGCCGCCTTATTGATCCTGCCTGGCTGGTGGAGATCGAGGCCGACTGCGTTGCTGAATGACAGGCGATAGCAGCTGCCTTTAGCCGATCGATCCCTATCATAGCGGTCTTCAAACCATTTCCAGTTGCGCATGGACATCATCAAGATACGCGGCGCTCGCACCCACAATCTCCAGAATATCGACCTCGACCTGCCGCGAGATCGGCTGATTGTGATCACCGGCCTGTCCGGCTCCGGTAAATCCTCGCTGGCGTTCGACACCTTGTATGCGGAGGGGCAACGCCGCTACGTCGAATCGCTCTCGGCCTACGCCCGCCAGTTTCTGTCTTTAATGGAGAAACCGGATGTCGATCACATCGAGGGCTTGTCGCCGGCAATCTCCATCGAACAGAAATCGACCTCGCATAACCCGCGCTCCACGGTTGGCACCATCACCGAGATTTACGATTACTTGCGCTTGTTGTACGCGCGGGCCGGGATTCCGCGCTGCCCCGATCACGGCATCGATTTGGACGCCCAAACCGTCGGCCAGATGGTGGATCAAGTCTTAAGTTTGCCGGAAGGCGGGCGGTTGATGCTGCTGGCTCCGGTGATCAAGGAGCGCAAGGGCGAACACGTCAAGCTGTTGCAGGAGTTGCGCGCCCAGGGATTCTTGCGCGCCCGGATCGACGGCGAGGTCGTCGAACTCGACAGCCCGCCGCCGCTGGATTTACGCCGCAAGCACACCATCGAGGTGGTGGTGGATCGCTTCAAAGTGCGCGAGGATCTCGGTTTGCGGCTGGCGGAGTCGTTCGAGACAGCGCTGAAACTGGCCGACGGCATCGCGCGGCTGGCGTTTCTGGACGAGCCGGAACGGGCGGAATGGCTGTTCTCGGCCGGGTTCGCCTGCCCGGTGTGCGGTTACAGCCTGAGCGAACTGGAACCGCGCTTGTTTTCCTTCAACAATCCGGTCGGCGCGTGCCCGACGTGCGACGGCTTGGGCGTCAAGCAGTTTTTCGATCCGGAACGGGTGGTGACGCACCCGCACCTCAGTTTGGCGCGCGGGGCGGTGCGCGGTTGGGACCGGGAAAATTTCTACTACTTCCAGTTGATCAAAGCATTGGCGGGGCATTTTCATTTCGATGTGGAGGCGCCGTTTCAAGACTTGCCGGAACGCATCCGCGCGATCATCTTGCACGGCAGCGGCGGCGAGGCAATCGATTTCGATTATCAAAACAGTCGCGGTGAAAGCTACCGCCGCCGCCATTCGTTCGAGGGCGTGATTCCCAACATGCAGCGCCGCTACCGGGAAACCGAATCGAATCAGGTGCGCGATGAATTGGCGAAATATCTCGGCAGCCAGCCGTGCGCCTCCTGCCAGGGCGCGCGGCTGACCCGATCCGCCCGCCATGTGTTCGTTGCCGGACGCAACGTGCCGGAAATCGTGGCGCTGCCCATCGGCGCGGCCCGCGATTTCTTCGCGCAATTAAGCTTGCCCGGCCGGCGCGGCGAAATCGCCGCCAAGATCGTCAAGGAAATCGGCGAGCGGCTGAATTTTCTGGTCAACGTCGGCTTGGATTACCTGACGTTGGAACGCAGCGCCGATACCTTGTCCGGCGGCGAGGCGCAGCGGATTCGCTTGGCCTCGCAAATCGGCGCGGGTTTGGTGGGCGTGATGTACGTGCTGGACGAACCGTCAATCGGCTTGCACCAGCGCGACAACGCCCGCTTGCTGGCCAGTCTGTTGCGGCTGCGCGATCTCGGCAATACCGTGATCGTGGTCGAGCACGACGAGGACGCGATCCGCACCGCCGATCAGGTGGTGGACATGGGGCCGGGCGCGGGCGTGCACGGCGGTCGGGTGGTGGCGCAGGGCGCGCCGGCCGACATCATGGCGCATCCGGAGTCGCTGACCGGCGCGTATCTGGGCGGCCAGCGGCGGATCGCGCTGCCGGACCAGCGCACGCCGCCCAATCCTGGAAAACGACTGCGAATCATCGGGGCCAGCGGCAACAATTTGAAAGATCTGTCGGTCGACTTGCCGCTGGGATTGCTGATCTGCGTGACCGGCGTCTCTGGCTCCGGCAAATCCACGCTG
>DJIW01000078.1:5578-5702 GCA_002433805.1 Competibacteraceae bacterium UBA6584
CTGGCTCCGGCAAATCCACGCTGATCAACGACACGCTGTACCGCTACGCCGCCCGCGATTTGAACAACGCCAATGAATCGCCCGCGCCGTGCCGCGATCTTTTGGGGTTGGAGCAGTTGGACAA
>DJIW01000077.1 GCA_002433805.1 Competibacteraceae bacterium UBA6584
TTTTCGCCAAAAAGTGGTATTATCTGTGACAAATATTTTTGTGCCAGTAATAATGAAGGGGTATCAAACGAATTAACCGAAAATTATTTGGGTGTACAAAAAGCGAAGACATTAAAAAATTCTGGTGATTTTGATCGCAGTGAATTCACATTTTCAAATGGCATTTTTTGTGACATCAAGGAGAAACTTTGCAGGAAGAATAGATATTATGATGCAAACGGTAAAAGAAGTCGCGTGAATGAAAAATATACTAAAGTCCTATTTGCAAATGAGTAATAAGTAGCCCACCAAAAGAAATCAGGTAATATTTTGCGCCGAACAAGGGTGGAGGGGGCCAGCGGCGATGAAGCGAATTGGGCGGTTAAGTGAAGCGGAGTGTGAAACGCTGCGGGCGGCGTGGAAGGACGGACCGAACGGCCGAGTCCGGCAACGGGCGCAGGCGGTGTACTTGGCCCATCGAGGGTATCGACGCATCGCGCTTGCGGAGTTGTTCGAGGTGGATGTCGACACGATCAGCGCCTGGTTGGACGGGTGGGAACGCGAGGGTTTGCGGGGATTATATGATGGGCCGCGCGCGGGCCGGCCCCCGATCTATACGCCCGCCGAAGCCGCGCGGCTGTGCGACTGGCTGGAGGCGGAACCGCGCCAGATCAAACAGGCCCAAGCCCGGTTGGAACAGGCGACGGGCAAACGGGCCAGCCGGCAGACGGTGCACCGGATCGTCAAAAAAAAGCCTACCGCTGGAAGCGGTGCCGGCGACGGGTGCGTGGCCCGCGCGACGACGCGGCCTTCCGGGCCGCGCACGCGCGCTTGGGCCAGCTCCGCCAGGGCCATGCTCGAGGGATGATCGAGTTGTTCTATTTCGACCAGAGCGGTTTCAATCTCACGCCGGCGGTGCCGTATGCCTGGCAACCTCGGGGACAGACCTTGGCCCTGCAAAGCGCCCCGAGCCCGCGCGCGAACGTGCTGGGATTCCTCAGCCCCACGAATCAAAGTCACTTTCAGACCGTCATCGGGCGCGTCACCTCGGCCATCGTCATCGCCGCCCTCGACGCCTTCGCCGCCCAAACCGCCCGCGCCGGGACACTCCGCCTGGTCGTCCTGGATAACGCCTCCATTCACACCAGCCGGGCTTTTCAGGCGCGCGTCATGGACTGGTTTCGCCAAGGCGTCGGCCTGCACTGGCTGCCACCCTACAGCCCCGAACTCAACCTCATCGAAATCCTCTGGCGCAAAATCAAATACGAATGGCTGCCCCCGCGCGCCTATCTCGGCTTCGAACACCTCAAAACCGAACTGCAAACCATCCTTGATCAGTTCGGTTCAAAATACCAGATAACTTTTCGATAGGTACTTATCAATGGCGTAACGCACGCAACGCGTAGCCAGCTATAGTGAGTGGGAAGTATAGCAAACACCATTAACTCCAGATGGCCGCGCCCCTTGCACGCGGACACGTGCGAGCGGGCGCGAAAATGCGCGCGTCATGCCGCCAAAGCGAGGGTGTCGCGCGAATCGAGCGCGGGCGGCGCGAGGTTCCACGGCAGCAGCTCGCCGATCCGGTTGACCGGGTGCTCGGCGATCCGGTCCAGCACCGCGCGCAGGTAGGCTTCCGGGTCGCGGCCGTTGAGCTTGGCCGTGCCGATCAGGGTGTAGAGCGCGGCGGCGCGCTCGCCGCCGGCGTCGGAACCCGCGAAAAGATAGTTTTTTCTGCCGAGCGCCACCGGCCGCAACGCGCGCTCCACCGGGTTGTTGTCGATCTCCAGCCGGCCGTCGTCGCGGTAGCGGGTCAGCGCCGTCCACCGGGTCAGGGCGTAGCGGATCGCCTCGGCCAAGGCCGACTTTGGCGAGAGCTGCTGGAGAGTGCTTTGCAGCCATCCTCGGAAGGCGTCCAGTATCGGGCCGGCGCGGGCTTGGCGCCCTTGTGCGCGAACGCCCGCCGGCCGGCCCCGCAAGCCGGCCTCGACAGCGTAGAGCGCGCCGATCCGCTGCAAGGCGTCCGCCGCCAGGGGACTGGCGTGGGCGTGATGGAGATCGTAGAACTTCCGCCGGACATGGGCCCAGCAGGCGACTTCATAGACCTGACCGCCGTCATACAAGCCGTTGAACCCGGCGTAGCCGTCGGCGTGCAACGCGCCTCGGAAACCGTGCAGGTGCTGTTGCGGATGCTGGCCTTTCCGATCCGGCGAATAGGCGAACCAGACGGCGGGCGGCGCGGGGTCGGCGCACGGGCGGCCGTCGCGGACGTAGGCCCACAGCCGGCCTTGCTTCGTGGCGCCTTTGCCGGGCGAGAGCACCGGCACCGGCGTGTCGTCGGCGTGAACCTTGTCGCCGCTCAAGAGGTGCCGACGCACCGCATCGACCAGGGGCCGCAGCAGCGCGGCGGCTTCCCCCACCCAGCCGGCCAGGGTCGAACGGGCCAAATCGACGCCGGCGCGAGCGTAAATCTCGGATTGGCGATAGAGCGGTAAATGATCGCCGAATTTGGAAACGAGCACGTGGGCCAGTAACCCCGGCCCGGCCAAGCCGCGCGCGATGGGCCGGCTCGGCGCGGGCGCTGGCACGATCCGGTCGCAGCGGCCGCAGGCCCGCTTGGGCCGGACGTGACGGATGACCCGGAAGTGGGAGGGTACATATTCCAGCATCTCCGACACGTCCTCGCCCAAGGGCTTGAGCGGCCCGCCGCAGTCGGGGCAGACCAGAATGTCCGATTGATGAATCCGGACCTCGCGCGGCAGGTGCGCCGGGAGGGCGCGCGAAACCGGGGCGGTCGCGGGCGTGAACGGGGTGGGACCGGGACCCGCCGGCTCGATTCGGCGGTCGGCTTCGGCCGCGCCGGCTTC
>DJIW01000130.1:0-10616 GCA_002433805.1 Competibacteraceae bacterium UBA6584
CACCGGCGAAACGCTCTACAACATCGTCACCGATTTCAATCAGAAGTTGTCGGGCAATATCTTCGACGGCGTGTGGAAACTCTACCGGGGCTGACATGTTAAATAGATTGACGCCCGATGCGGCGCCGGTCGCGGGCATCATCCGGGGCTTCAAGGGGATCAATAACCGCCTCGATCCGGTCGCGCTCGGATTGGAATGGCAGGTGCAGGCCGATAACGCGCTGTGCGATGACGCGGGATTCCTCATCAATCGGCCCGGCCAACGGGCGATACTGACCGACATCGCCGATATTCACGATGCGGCCGACGGCCGCTTGCTGGCGGTGACCGCAACCGGCGCATTGATCGAAGTGACCCCCGATGGCCACCCCGTTTTGCTGGCCGAAGGGATCGCGGGCGCGCCGTTTGTTTGGGCCGAGCTAGGATACGCCGTATTCGTCATGTCCGAGCGCGGGCAATGGGCGCTCTATCCAGATCGCGTCGTGCCTTGGGGCATTCCGTCATGTCCGCCCCCCACAACCGCCGGAACCGGCGATCACACCTACCAAATCGCCTGCGTTTTCCAAGCGCCGGACGGGCGGATCGGCGGCACCCATCATGTGGTCGCGGCGCCCGGCGCCGAAAGCGGCGGGGTGACCGTCTGGCCGCCGATGTTGCCGGGCTACCGGACGCGGATTTATGCCTCGACGCCGGACGGCGCCGAGCTGCTGCACGCGGCGACCGCCATCGATTCCGCGCCGGTCACCCTCGACGGCCGCCAGCGGGGGTCCTTGCTAGACACCCTGCACCACGATCCGCCGCCCGTCGGCGAGGTGATCGCCAGCCATCACAACCGGATGGTGATCGGTGCGTGGGAGCCCGAGCAAGATCGCAGCATTCTCTATTACAGCCGGGCCGACAACCCGCACTTGTTCCGCCTCGATCGCGATTTTCAGATCGTCGCCGGGCGCATCACGCTGCTGGCGTCCATCCCGCGAGGGCTGGTGATCGGCACGGATCGGGCGATTTATGTCGATTCTCTCGATGCGCCGGTCCAGCAGGTGGCAGGCTACGGTGTGCCGCTCGGCGCGCGCGCCCATGACGATCATGGCGTGATCTATTTTTGGTCCCAGCGTGGATTATGCCGCGCCGCGCCGTTCCAAAATCTCACCGACGCCCACTATGTCGCCCGCTCGCGCGAACGCCAAACAGCGGCTTTGTTGCCGTGGCAAGGCTCGACCTACGTCATCGTTTCGCAACAGGGCGCGCCGCTTGAAAGGTCTCGCGCCGCTTTCCATCGTCCACTCCCTATTCTTGAGGTGTTCCGGCATGACTTGGCGAATCAGCAATAACGACCTGAATGCGATGCTCGATGCGCTGGCGACGAATCACGCCAACGGGGCGATCTTGATTTACGAGGGTTCTCAGCCCGCCAACGCCCACGCGGCGCCGACCGGAAAATATCTCGGAAAAGTCACCGTCGGGGGCGGCGCTTGGGAGGCCGGGCAGCCAACCAACGGCCTTAACTTCAAGGCGGCGGCCGGACGATCGCTCAAAAAGGCCGACAACGAAACGTGGCAGATCAAAGGCGAAGCGGACGGCACGGCGGGCTGGTTCCGGTTCGTGGGAAATGCCGCCGATGACGGAGCCGCGGACAGCACGGAGAGCACGCCGCGCATCGATGGGCGCATCGCCGTATCCGGCGCGGAAATGAACCTGTCGAACACCCAGATCGTGACCGGGGCGACGACCACCATCGATTCCTTCGAGCTGCGTTGGCCCGCCAACGTGCTTTGACGCCGTGCTCGCCCCGCACATCTTGTTTCAAGGCGAATTTCCGCCAGCGTGGGTCGGTCTGGCCAAGAAACTCGCGCGGCTGACCTTCGGGCGCGGGATCAGGAACAAGGTTTGGATCGTCGGAGACGTTGCAATCCGCGTCGAGAATTATCCGGAGCTGGGCATCAGCAAGGTTTGGCTGCGAGGGCTCGATCCGGTCGGCTATCAGTTTTTCGGCTGCGAATCCAGGATGTTCAAGGTGTTCGAAGACCCGCTCGTTCCCGGTCGCCGCCTGCCGGCGGGCCACTGGACGTGGGTCGCGTTCAGGCCGAAAGAGGTCGGCGACAAGCCGTCGGTCGCTTTCAAGGCGCGGCCATTGCTTTCCAGCCTGCGCGCGTCCGAGGACTGGGCGTTCGACCCCGACCCGACCGGGAGCGAGCGCCGGCTCGTCCTGTACCCGGTGCACCAACCCGACGGCATGGGCGTTCGCGTCTGGCGCGACCCCCGTCGCCCGGAACCGTGGCTCGCCACGGCTTGGGCCGAACCGGCGCCGCACCACGGGGCCTACCGGTCGAGCGGGGCCATGGTGTCCGCCCCGCTGATCTACGACCGGGGCTACGACTTCGCCCCGACCGCATTTTCTGGGCGTAGGGGGGTGGCGCAAGCGCCGGAATCCGACTGGTATCGCGGCGCGTGCGTCTTGAGGGTCGGGTCGGACCGGTTCGGCGACCGCCGCTACATCATCATGGTGGACGTGGACCACGTTTTTTACTGCTATCCGATGGGCTTGGCCGGCGAGCGCCAGCACCCGCCGCAAGACCCCAACAAGGCCAACGTCGAGGCGAAATACGTCAAAACCTCGCCCGCCCCGTTGCCGGAATGGGTCGCCCGCGAGGCGGTCGGGCGCGACGCGACCATGACGGCGGCCCGCTACGCCAAAACCCCGATGCCCAAGTGGGAGTTTTCGCCGGCGGGCGACAAGGCGGCGGCGGTGGTGTTCGAGCGCGACGAGCCGTTCAAAGACGCTTACTTCTCCTCGGCCCGACACGCCGAGTCGGGCGCGAAAACCGAAGACGTGCGGGAGGACTGGCCCGGATTGGTGGAGGTCGAGTTCAGGGCGGAACCGACCGGGCCGCGCCTGGAAGATTTCCGGTTTCAGGTGGCGCTCAAGCGGGCGCTGCGCTCGAAAACAGACGGGCGAGGCTACTTGGCGGCCGCCTACGCCGAGCGCGATTTCCCGGACGTGCCGGGCGGGGTCAAATACAACGATCTGCTGGTGCTGGAGCACCGCTATCGCCTCGGCCCGATGTTTCAGCCCGCGTCCGCCTACGATGACCCGGACCGGGGCTACACCGTGTCCGATCCGGCGCTGCACGTCTATCAGCCGCCGCCGGTGGTGGCGGTGGCGGCCATCACGCGCGAGGGCGAGGATATCGTGTCGTGGCTGTCGTCTTACATCGCCCGGTGGGGCCGCCACGACCCGTTCGCCGCCGCTTCGCGCTTTTCGCCCACCTTGGACGACCTGGACGACAAGCCCCCCGAGCCGGCGAGAGCGCAAATGTTTTCGCTGCACACCGCGATCCACGGCTTGCACCTGCCGACGCTGACCGCGATCTTGGGGACCAACGCCACGCTGACCGGCATTTGCGCGTCGGGTTTCGCGTTTCCCGACGGCGAGACGATGGTGCAGTGGGGTGGGCCGTTTTGCGCGAGCGCCGGCCTGTTGACCCTGTTTTCGCTCGGCAAAATCGAAGAGCGCCGGACCGTCGGACACCCGAAGCTGAAAGCCGCGCTTCCCGGCTACTTCGATCTCTCCCACGCCGCGCTTCGGCCCGACGGCTTGACGGCGGTGAACCTTCGGGCGACGGTCGACCAGATCGCGTTCTATCCTGGCCCGTCCGAAGCGGGCGATCTGTTTCAGACCCCGCGCTATCGGATGTGGCCGTATCCCCGCGCCGAAGATCATCCGTTGACCGAGCTCCAGTTCGCCGACGTGACGCTCGACACCGGCGCGCGGGACCAAGACCGCATCGAGCGGAAAATCGCGCATTCGACCGTGTTCGCGCACTGGCGAGGGAACGCGGTGGCCGAAATCGGCGGACCCAACCTCTACAGTCACGGCCTGCGCACCAACCCGATGTTCCCGGATTTGTACCTGGTGACCGTGCCGACGCTCTACACGCTTTTCGATGCGGGCTGGCTGGTTCGCCCCGGCATCCGCTGGGTCGCCGCCGATGGCCTCGGCCCGAAACGCGCCCCGGACGGCCAAATCCAGGTCGAGCCGGGCAGCAGCGATATCAGGTCCTACCCGCTGGGGATCGTTTTGCACGCCCGTTTCGCCGTCGCGGCCTTGGTCGGGCTGAACAATCCCCACAGCAACGTGGCGGCGTCGCCCGGCGGGTCTTACGCGGCGTTCGTCGGCCCGGTGGCCGCGCCCAAAGGGGTGGTGGCGATGCACCCCAACATCTCGCAGCCTTTCGCCCAGCTACCCGCGTCCGCCGTCGAGGGCATCGAGCAGATGACGCTGGACGCGATCCGCGCGCGCTGGCGGGCGGGCGAGGGTTACCGGGACGCCAAAACGTCTCACATCGAGCAATTGAACGCGGCGTTCGGGCTATCGCTCGCGCCGGAAAACTATCATTTGCGGTTCAAAGTCGTCGGCGGGCTGCTGAAAGTGAGCCCGCAGACCTCCGCGCCCAACCCGTTGCCCGATTGGCGGGTCCACCACCCGGCTGAATACGATTTGCAGTTTTTGAACGGCGCGCATGGCGGCGCGGGCATTTTTTCGCCCGTCGCGGCGGCGACCGTCAAAACCGTTTACATCAACACCTCCGGCGGCATCCATTTTCCGGTGACGATGCCGACGATGAATGAGGTGGACATGGGGACTAGCCCGACGAACGCGACCGTGGCCTTTCCGACGCCGAGGATGGAAGGTCTATTGACCCCGCTACCGTGGAGGGAATCGCCATGACGTGCCCGGCTTGGACCCAATACGTCATGGCAAAAGAATTCTGCTTCGGGCCGGGCGTTCTGGGCCATGTCTTTGCCAGTCTCAATGAGCTCAGTTGGATACCGTTCGAGCCTTTTAGCGCCCTGGCGTTTGATGTTCCCGTCGAAAGCGCCGCCATCCCCGCCCGGATCGAGCCGCGTTATGCGAGCTATTGCTCGAAGCCGCCGGGAACGCCTCTGAACAACGAATATTTTGGCGCGGGCGCCAGCCTCGCCATCGACTTTACGACCGACATCCCCGGAACGGTCGCGTGGAGCTATCAGCATTTCGGTAACGGCGATATCGCACCGTATTTCGACTTGGAATCCGGGCGGCTCACCGTTCCGTATGCCCACATCTATCCCTTCGAGTTTACCGATTGCAACAACGATCCGATCCAAGCGACTTTGCACGAGCTGATCGCGTTCGATGGCCAGTTGCGCGTGAGCGCCACGGTCGGCGGACTGACCTACGGACCGGCAACCCTCACCTTTTCAGGCACCGTTTTAACAGAGGTTTCCTTCACATGATCAAAACATCGACTGGATTTAGAACTCACCTTGCGGTCACCGGCTCGATCAAGTCGGCGCTCGATGGTGGGCTCATCAAGTTTTACGACGGCGCGGAGCCGGACAATTCCGATGTGAGCGTGACCGGAAACCTGCTTTGGACGGTTTCCTTGAACGGCGACGGAACCGGACTGACCCTCGATCCGACCGCCGTCAGCGGCAATGCGGTCAAGCCGTCCGGCGCGGTTTGGGCTGGCCCCACCCAGACAGGCACGCCGACCTATTTTCGGTTTGTGGCCCCCGGCGACGACGGCACGGCATCCGCCACCCAGCGCCGGGTTCAAGGAAAATGCGGCAACACCGCCGATTCGGACATTTATCTGTCGAATCCAGTGCTGACGACCAACGCCAGCCCGACCGCCAAAGCGCTCGATAACCTCGCGCTGACGGTACTGACTCTCTGAGACTGCTGCCGTGGCGCGATTTTCGACCGGGCTACGCAACGCGCTGGCCTCGAATTATGGGCTCGGCGCGGTCATGAACGGCGGCGTTCTGTACGTTTACGGCAACACTGCCCCGCGCTCGCCGGACGAGCCGCCGGGCGCTGTGGAAATCGGCCGCATCACGACCCAGGGCCTCGCCTTCATTCCGGGAACCGACACCGGCGCGGGCATCAAGTTGGAACTGGTCACGCCGGGGGCGCTGGTCAATGCCGGATCCCTGCGGCTTCGGGGGATCGGGGAGGGGCAGGCGCATTGGTGGCGCTGGTGCTGGGCCAAGCCCGATCCCATGATCCTGAGCACCTATTATCCGCGTGTCGATGGCGAAATACCCGGCGAACTGCGCTTGCTGACGGTATCGATCACGCCGACGACCGATGTGATGGTGGAACAATTCTTAGTCGGGCTTCCCATGGGGGTTTAGTTGGAAAACCAACTCATCAAAACGGGAGGGATCAGCGAAAGGCCCGTCGAAATTCCAGACCCGCCACCGCCGCCGAATGCGTATAACCCCTTCATCAATATTTTTGGCGGCGTGCCGAACATGGGTGGATCGCCGATCACCACTCAGATTCCAGTGCCCGCGCCGACCGGCGGACTGCCGGAGGCCAACAACGATCTGCGTTTGGTGGAAATCCCGCCGAATCCGCTAACCGGCGAGCCTGGGGGCGCGATATTGATGCCCAAAGTAATCGCCGACCTGCACGGGCTTTAGCCTTGAGCGATCAGGCTCCGCTCTCACCATCGCTAGTCCTTCCACTGCAAGTGGAAGTTGACGGATTGATTTGGAAGCTGTTCGGCGTTGATTTCAAAACCGATGGTAAAAGTTATGGAACCTACCTCTACGCGCTTGATGCGGGCCACGCGACAATGATCGTCGAAGATTTGAAGGCAACGGCCGCAATGAGCGGCGAATTGCTGGGAGTCGTGACATGATCGTGATCAAGACCGTCGAGACTCCGGGCTGGGATGCTGGCGCGAGAACCCTTGCGGCGCTGTCCGGCGACGGGGCGTTGACCTTTTCAGTCGGTCAGGCCACCGGCGTCGTGTGCGGGCTGAACGGGGCGGACGAGCAGGCTCACTACCGCGAGATCGAGCACGCTTTCTACATCGAGCCGCGCGGATACCGGATTCTCGAAAGCGGCGTCGAAAAGACCGCCAAAGCCAGCAGGCCCTCCGGTGCGATATTCCGGATCGAGCGCGTCGCCGGCGTCGTGCGTTACTTCGTGGACGATGTGGCGGTCTATACCAGCCAAACGCCTTCCGGCGGCCCTGTTTTCGGCGATTGCTCGCTTTACGCAAACGGTGATTCGATCATCGATGTCGAGGTGACCGCAGTCGATCGGACTGCCGGCACGTTGGCGATAGGCCAGGTCGCGGCGCGAGGGAACGATGAACCGATCGATGCCGGTTTCGTCGCGCTGGGAAGACTCATTGTTTCAGGATCGGAGTCGGATCGCGCGCGAGGCGCGCTAGCCGTCGGCCCGGTCTGGAGCAAGGGAGGTGATCGCGCGTTTTCGGCTGGCGTGATCGCCGTCGGTCCCGTCAAGGTCGCGGGATCGGAGGTTGCCGAGCTGCTGCCCGATTATGGATCCGGATTTTTGAATGTTGGGCCGGTTCATGCGCGCGGCGCGGAGGTCCCGGCCGATGTGGCGGAAGGCGCGCTGGAGGTTGGACCTCTGGCGGCGCGTGGGGCGGATGCGCCCACCAGTCTGGGCAAACTCGACCTCGGGCCAGTCGGTCTTGCCGGCTATTCGCTGCCCGCCGCGAGCTTATCGGCTCACTGGCCCTATTGGCAAGCCGACATCCGTCAGTTTGCCATGGCGGGCATGACCGATGGCATCGGGGTGGCGGATGGCGCATTGCCCGCGCTGGCGGGCTCCGCCTCCGGCTTCCGCGCGGGTGGAGACCTCCTTGCCCTGTTGCCCGCGCTGGTGGGCTCCGCCGCTGGCGGCGGCGCTTGTCAATGCCTCTTGCCTGCCTTGGCCGGAGAAGCCGCCGGCGTCGCCTTGGGGCTCGGTCGCGCGGTCCTCGACCTGCCCGCCTTGACCGGCGAGGCTTCGGGTCTTGCCGGCTCCATCGGCCGCGCGGTTTCGCTGCTGCCCGCCTTGACCGGCCAGGCGTCTGGCGCGGCGGCGGCGCTCGGCGATCTGCCCGCCTTGACCGGCGAGGCTTCGGGTCTTGCCGGCTCCATCGGTCGCGCGGTCCTCGATCTGCCCGCTTTAATCGGCAATGCCGCCGGCGTCGCCTGGGGAATCGGCCGCGCGGTCCTCGATCTGCCCGCTTTCCTGGGGTCGGCCGGGGAGGGCGTCCGGATCATGTTGGAACTTCCGGCCCCAGAAGGTCATGCCATCGGCCGCACCGGGAGCGAAGACGGGGAGGTTTTGGCCGTGAACATCAACACCGGCGCGGTGACCCGATGGTCGCTCGGCCCCGCCGACAAGCTGGCAACGGCTCACGGGCGGCTTTACGGAATCCGGGACGGCGTGCTGTTTGCGATGGAAGGCCCGACCGATTTGCAAAATGCGGGTATTGCGGTCGAAGTGCGGTTTGCCCAACAAAACTTTGGGACGTTGCAGGCCAAGCGCCCGCGCGCGGTCTATCTGGATTGCCGGGAAACCGCCGGCGTCGTTCTGTCGGTCATCGCCGACGAGAAGGCCGAGCACGTTTACCTCGGCATCCCCGATGCCGTAACCGCCATGGGAACCCACAAGGTCAAAATCGGCCAGGGCATCAAATTTCACACGCTCGGGGTCCGCGTCAAAAATCGCGATGGCGATCCGATCACCATCAGCGGCATCGAGTTCGTCGGGCATACCTTTTCGCCGCGCATCAAAACCTGAAATCTTAATCTGGAGCTCGCGCCTTGAGCATTCAATCCGCAATCGAAAGCATCATCCACGACGCGCGCATCCTGGCCGCCAACACCACCGCCACCGCCAATAGCCTTATTGCGACGGCGGCGGCCCAGCTCAACTACGATCCGCGCTATCCCTCGTCAAGACCTCAATTTTCGGATTCCGGCGCGGCGGACGGCGCGGCGGGACAGCCGGAAATTGCCGAGAAGGTTCCCTCTTTTCCCAGCATCCGCCGGGCAGACATTCCCGACGCTCCCACGCTGATCGATCTCGATCAAATCCGGCGAGAGTTTCAGGAGAAAGCGCCCGAAATCGAACTCCCGGACTTTCGGTACGCAAGGCCGTCGGCGCTGGCGGCGTTCGGGGAGAAAGCGCCCGAAATCGATACGACCATCGCCTTGCCCGAACGGCCCGTTCCAGTCGAACCCGAACGACCCAACTACAGCGTTCTGGATACCGATATCCGTTTGGAGCCGCTGACCCCTCCCGTCGCCAACATCTCAAAGCCTACCTACGTGCCGGGCCTCCTGAGCGATTGGCCAGATGAATTCAACCTTGGACTTTCTCGGGTTCCCAACCTGGAGGAGTATGCCTACCGGGTTATCGAACGCCTGTTTCCCGGACTGCGCGCGAGCCTGTCGGCGCTGTCCGAGCGGATCGACGGCATACTGGAAGGGCGCGCCACGGCGTTGACGGATCGGGTCGAGCAAGCGATGTACGACGGGCTGAAAGCCAAGCTGGCGCTGGAGCGGGAGCGCAACCTGCAAACCGTCGATGAAGCGTCGACCGCGACCGGCTGGACGCTGCCGGGCGGGGCGAGGCTGGCGGCGGCGATGCGGGTGGAAACCGAATACAGCCGATCCGCCAACGCGGCGGCCCTGGAGGTTTACACCAAGCGCGCCGAACGGGAGTTGCAGCATTTGCAATTCGTGATGGAGCTCGCCGCCCGCTTGCAGGCGAACGGCGTGACGCTGTTCGGCCAGGCGGTCGGCCTGGGGTTGGAAGGGTTTAAGGCGGCGCTGTCTTACGCCGATTCCGCCACGCGCTATGCGGCGACCGCCTACGAGCTCAAACAGAAGGATTTCCAAATCTACGTGCAAGTCATGGAGGCGGAGATCAGGCTTTTCGAGGCGCTGCTGCGCGTTGAGCTGGGCAAAGCGGAGCTGGTCAAAGCGCGGATCGAAATCGAAAAGCTCAAGAGCGACATCAACCAGCAAGCGCTCCAGCAATACCTTGGCGAACTGAAAGCCAACGAAACGCAGGCGAGCCTTTACGCGACGCAAATCACCTCGATCAGGGCCGAGCTGGAGGCGCGGCGCGTCCCGCTGGACATCTTTGAGACCAAGATCAGGGCCTACGTGGCGTCCGCCGACGCGAAGCGGGCCGAATATGCCGCGCTCCAGGCCGAAATCGAGGGCGACAAAGCCAAGGTCGACGGCGAAATGGCGAAAGTGCGGCTCTACAGCAGCAAAGTCGATGCCTTCAGATCGCTCGTGGATGCCGACGCCACCAAGATCAACGCCCAGGCCAAGCGCAACGAGTCGGTATTGGAAGAATTTAAGACCCGAGTCCAAGCGGAAGTGGCGTTGACCCAAATTGACGAGTCAGTGGCCAAGCACGCCCTGGATGCGTATGACGCGATGGCGAGAATTTACATCGCCCAAGCCGAGCAAGACTTGGCGCGGGCGAAGTTTGCGTTCACCGCCCGCTTGGAAAACGCCAAGTTCCAGGCCGACGAGATGCAGCGCGAGTTTTTGCAATCGCTGAAAGAAATCGAGCTAGAGCTGTCGCGCCGCGACTCGCTCAGCAAGCTTCATCTGTCGGGAGCCCAAGTGAGCGGGCAGGTGGCGGGCAGCGCGCTGTCGGCGCTCAACAGCGTGGTGTCGCTCGCCTCGGAGGGTTGAGCGCCGTCCGTGGCGCTGGGCGCGGTCAGCGGGTCGCGACGCCCAGGCCGCGATTCGGGTACGCGGCCAAGTCGCGGGCGATGCCTTCGAGAATCCAG
>DJIW01000130.1:10848-11076 GCA_002433805.1 Competibacteraceae bacterium UBA6584
CTCGATGTCGTTGCCGTCCTCGGTCAAGCGTTTCAGCAGCGCGGGGAGCGGGCGCGATTGCGCGTTGACCAAATCTTGCCACGTCAGGAACCCGATCCGCTCTTGCGGGCTGGTTCGCCAGACCGAGACGGGGAAGGAGTAGCGGCTGTCAGGGTTTGGCAGCGCTTTAGCTTCTGTATTAGGGATAGTCTGTTTAGCCATACGCAGTTCCATCTGATTCACGTACAG
>DJIW01000130.1:11253-39578 GCA_002433805.1 Competibacteraceae bacterium UBA6584
AGTTCCATCTGATTCACGTACAGGATGGCATCGGTCAACTGGGTGCGCGGCAAGTGCCCATATTTACTGATGCGGAATTTGTGATGCACCCGGCTCCAGATTTCCGATTTGGCCTTGCCGATCAGTTCCGGCGGCACGGTCGCCGCCTTGTGATGCACGATCTCAGATAGGGTTTGCTGTTCGGAAGGCAGGAGCGTGGCGGCGGCTTCGGGTGTTTCGAGTTCCTGCCAGCGTTTGATGATGCGAAACCGAAGCACAGCATCGTATCCGGAAACCAACGTCAAGGTAGTGTTCTTATCCATCCGGTACATTTCCCGAGCTTTACCCTGCCCATCCTGATAAGTTTCTGTTGCGCAATGCCAATCCAAATTTGGATCGACCTTCAGGCGCGCTAACATAGCGCGGATGTCGCGCATGACATGCGAATGATTTTTATCCGTCAGTTCCGCGATGTCGCGGCTGGACATGGTTACAGGAACGACTGCAAGCGCGTTATACTCTTTCATGGTGATCCTTAAAGATTGTCATTCAGTACCGAAGCCCCGGCGTGTACCAGACGCTGGGGCTTCACTGTTTTAGCGGGCATGTCTTTGCTTTTCCTCCTTATTTCTAATTTGCTCAAGGTGGTAAAGAATTTCGCTGTTTAAGCTTCGCTTGTTGGTTACCGCTTGTCGCTTGAACCATTCTTTTAGTTCGTGGGTAGCATTTATCTTCATTTGGCCATCGGGCCTGCTCATCGCTTTCTCCTATGTTATTCCACCATGCTGGTGTCTCACCATAATATGACACTATAGCAGTGTCAATAGACCGTTCCACTAATTTGGTGTATTTTTTTACTATGGGAAAACAAGATGATTACATCCGCATCACGCTGCGGTTGCCGGCAGAGCTACACGAGCGGCTGACGACGATGTGCGAGCGCACGAAGCGAAGCATGAATGCCGAAATTTTGACGCGCCTGGACGTTTCGTTCGATGATGAGCGCTTGGCTGAAGCCCCTGAAGAACAGGAAGCTTCTATTAAAGACGTTGGGCAAGCTTTGCTGGGCGGAATGGTTGGGGCGGCGGCCAAGCGAGCATTTAATGCCGCTTTAGATGGGGAAACGCTAGAATCCGTGTACCGCGATATCGCTGAGAATTTCTCTTTGAGATTCGATATTTCAGATAAATCTGTAACTTTTTCTATTAAAAAAGATACCTAATAATTAAACCTGACGCCGCACCCACGCAGGCGCAGCCCGCGCGGGGTCAAGTTGGCGGGCTGAGGCTGAGATCATTGGCAATACTCGTTCGTCACGGTGCCGATGGTCACCGTGTTGCAGCGAATAATGGTCCCATTAGGTCCGCTGATCGTCCGCATTCCAGTTGAAGCGCGGGGTCTCTCAAGTTCTTTTTCCTTGACAACGATGGTCGGCGGCAATTCGACCCCGTTTTTCGAGTACATTCGATCAAGTTCCCGACTGATCGCGTCTCGCTGTGATCGCGTGGTGTCTCGCCGGGTCAAATCGCTTTTCAGATTCTCGATTTTCGCCTGGTCCTCTCGGCTGAAGCGGATCGGCTGGCGCTCTTCGGCGCGCGCGCTTGCGGCTTCTGCCTGCGCTTTCCGGCGGGCTTCCTCCTCTTCCATACCGTAAATCAAACCGCGCTCGCTTTCTCTGAGGCCTTCTCCGCTCCCAGCAATGGATTTTAGGGGCATCCGCTCGCCGACATTCGCGGGCGCGCAAGGCATTTGCTGGAAAGTCATTTTTCCATCCTTGACGCATTTGAACATCTGCTGGCCGAACGCTGGCGCGGCGATCAGAGCGACGGCGAGAACGAAAATCGGTTTCGTGGCAGTCATGAGCAATCCTTTATTGATGGTGCGGTCGACTACCGTTTAGGCAAAATGAGTGCCAAATAAGTCAGGCCGGCACCGCGCTCAAGCCGCTTCTCGCCGCAAGGCCCATTGCTCGGCCTCAAGCGGGCGAGGTTGCCCTCCATCCTTGGATTCCTTCGAGGAGAAAAATCATGCGAACAACCGATCCCCCCAACTTCGCGGTTTTTTCAGGCAAGCCGCACGCGCGGATCGCCGAAGAAATGGCCGAAGAAATTAAAGAGGTTATCTACCGGCGCGCCGGTCAAATTCCGCTAGCCACCGCGATAGGCGTTTTGAGAATCGTCGAAAAGGAAATCCTGGAGGATGCTTGACGCCGGCTTTTTCAAGCCGCTTCCCGCCGCTTGGCGGCCATGAACAGGTCGTGGAACTTGCTGTAGATCGCCTCTTCCTTTTGCTCCAGCGCGTCCAGTTGCCGGCGCTTCTCGGCCAGCGGCAGGTCGGAGCGGCCGATTTCATCTTCCATCTGGCGGCGGGCGCGAACCGCTTGTTGCGCGCTCCTGAGCGTCCGCCCGAGCGCCAGCAGCTCCCGGTGCTCGCTTTGAATGTCGCGCGCGGCTTCAAAATTCCGGTCCCGACGCGCGGCGTTGAAAGTGGCCAACGCCTCTTGGATGGCGCCCGCTTGCGCGTTGAAAACCGCCCTGGCGTCCTGGATGGTGGCCGTCTTGAAGAACCGCCGCAGGATGGGGATTTCGCGGGGCTCGATCGTCTCGCCCGCCCCCTGGTACATCATGATCGGCAGGTTCGCGGCGTCGGTCGCGAACTGGCCCGCGCCGCCCGCAAACGTGGTCCAGATCAATTTGAGGGTTTCCGGCGACACGTCGACCAGTCCGCCCCGGTAGCGGTCGCCGCCGCTCCAGCGGTTCATGGCCTCCGCCGCGCGCTCCCACATCGTCCCCTGGGTGGAGCGCCACATCCGCCGGCTGTCGGGCTGGCCCGGCTCCCACGCTTTGACCTCCGGCATGACCGGCCGGCCGAGTTCCGTGCGGTTCATGGCGACCGACATGGCGGGCTTGATCGCGGTCGGCAGGAAGGTGAGCAGGTTTTCGGCGCTGGCCTCGTCGCCCGCGAACGGGTTCCCGATCGGGCTGAACTGCTCGAAAACGGTGGACGCCAGCCGGATGCCCGCCTTGACGCCGTCCTCTCCGCTCATCAGGTCGGACAGGATGTTGCCCAGGCTCCAAAAAGCGCCGTAACCGTAGGGGACGGGGATCGTCAGCAGCTCTTGACCGATCGGGATGACGAGGTTCCGGTCCTTGGTGTAACTTTGGATTCGTTGCCAGCGTTTCTCGTCATCGTCGGAGCCGCCGCGCGCTGACTGGGCGATGCTGAAGGCCAGCAGCGCCAAACCGCCCGCCAGCGCTTGGGCCTGGCGCCGGTGCGGACCCTTAAATAGCGCGTCCCACATGATCTTGGTGCCCTGGACGCTCGGGTTGAAAAACAGGTATAGCCCGCCGAGCTGTGCGGTCAGTTCGCCTTTGCGGTTGAAGTTCACGGTCACCTCGCCCGCCGCTCGCGCCGCCTCCACCTCGGACTTCCCGGCGTCGAGCAGCGTCTTGAAGGTGGCCACCCGCAAGGCGTTTTCGCCGATCTTATTCAAGTTTTCGATGCGCCGTCCCACGACTCTGATCTTGTCCGCGACCGCGACCCTGACCGCGCCCGCGCGGTCTCCGCCAGCCCAGGTCTCCCGCGCGCCCTGCAGGTCTTGAAACACGCGCTTGATGTCGCTGCCGATCCGCTCGAGATCGGAAAGGTAGGCGGCTCCGGTGCTGCCGCCGGCGGCGCGGTAGCGCTCGACTAACGGGTCGTGGCCGGTGCGGATGTAGCGCCACAGCGCCTTGACCGCGCCGGGGTAGGCGGCCAGGGCGCGGCCCGCCGTTTTGATGCCGTATTTTCCGGTCAGGTTGATCGTGCCCGCCGTCATGTCGCGGGCGACGTTGGTGAGGATGAACTCCGGGTTGTAGCCGGTGTAGGCGCCAGACAGCCACCGGTTGAACGACTGGCCCATTTTCAAGAGCCCGTTGGCCGCATCCGCGCCCAGGTTGCGCGCCGCCCTCGCCAGTAGCTCGTCGTTCAGTTGCAGCCGCACGAGTTGCCCGTCCTCGTAGAGGGCGATCTCGTTGTCGGCCAGCATGGGACGCCCCATGTAGACGACGGATTGATCCGCCATTTGGTGGCGCACGGCGTACTTGGAAAGCGCCCGACCGGTGTCCAGGCTATCCTGAGCCATGGCGGCGCGCGCCTCGTTGTAGGATTGAAAAGCGCCCAGTGGCGACCCCTCGATCCAAACCTGATGCACCCAGCCTTGCGCCAGCACGGCGCGTTTTTCGGGCTGGCCTTCAGTCCCGATGCGCGAATGGTTGGCTTGGCGCAAAAATTCGCGCAAGGCGCGGGCCACCTCTTGCTTGTGGCCGAGCGCGATGGCGCGCTCGTGGTCGCGCCAGATGTTTTCGACGATGTTCTCATCGCGCAGCGCATGGCCCAGCGCCCGCCGCTGCCGGCCGGCCACACTGATGCCCGGCCCGGCGCCGGATGGTTGGGCGGCGTTTTCCGGCCCGCCTTTGAGCGGAACGTAGCGCGAGTAGGCGGTCCGCCAAGCGTCCGCCGTCTCTTTCGAGATGATGCCCGCCCCCAAGAGCCTCGACCGCGTCAGATCCGTGATGCCCCTGAAATCGGCGGCCAGCCGCTCGAACAGCGAGAACCCGCGAACGCCCCGGTAGCGGGCGAGGATGGCGTCCGCTTGCGCGTCGGTCAGCCCCGATCCGCCGTCGCGGTACTGCGGGTTGATCTTGGCGATGGCCGCGTTGCGCTCTTTGGCGTGCGCCGCGTGCAGGTATTCCCCGACCGACGGCTTGAAGGTCGCGGGCAGCGGCTGGCCGTCCTCGATGGCGGCCAGCAAATCGCCACCGCTCAAGGCCCAACCGTTCTTGGCGGCGCGCGCGATGAGCGGCTTGAGAATCTTTTCGCGGGCCGTTTCGGTTTCGGCGGCCGTCTTCTTGGGCGCGAGCGCCTCCGCGCCGTACACGTCCGCCGATGGGGTCAGGTTGATGCCGCTGCGCTTCAACCAGTCCTGCACCACCTGGAAGCGGACAAACTTATCCTGCACCGCTCGCTGGAAAGCCTGAGCCATGGTTTCGGCGGGAGGTTCGGCAGGCCCGACGGGACGGCCGGGGCGGGAGTGGCGGTTTTTATCGTTTTGAGAGGGTGTTATAGTATCGGTGGCCTCCGCATTAAGGTTGAGTAGGTCAGACGGCTTCGGTTGCTGACTCTCATATAGTCCAGCGGGGGCTTTGTCGTTTATGACGGCGTGATCGTCGGCCTGGTTTTCTCCGAAGATATGGCCGATAATCGCTTTTAGCGAGGTCGTAGCAGGCGGGTTGCCCGCAGCCGAAAGGTGTGCCGTGCCCGATTCACCGGCGACCTCGCTAACTTCCAATAACTCGTGATCGTAAAAATTCCGCCTTATCCCGCCGTCTTCAATCTCTCTGACAGCCAATTTTACGTAGTACTGCTTGCTATCCAATTCAGCCTTGGTGAGGTAGTACCGGTAGCCTCGGAGGTTTGGAGTTTTCCGCCGATCGGCTTTTAGGTCTTTTTCTGGCATCGCGAAATAGCTGTTTTCGATCAGCCGATTCAACTGCGGCAACAGCCGCATCTTTTGAATGCCGGAATGCTTGCTGATCGCCGCCCGTAGCCCGCTCATCGAGACCCATATTTCTTCGCCCTCTTTTGTTTTGAACGCGCGCGGGGCGCTATCGCCCCGGCCGTCTGTCAACAGAGATTGCTTGGCGGACGCCAATGCCTGTTGGCGCGCTTGCGCGAAGGGCATCGTTTCGGGCAACGCGAAGTCAATTTTGATGGGCGGAAGCGATTTGATGCGCTCCCGGAGGCTGGGAGCGGGCATCGAATACCGGAAATCCGGGTTGTCGGTCGGGTTCTGGTCGCCCGATTGGGCGAGTCCGGGGCGGGAGTGGCGGTTTGGGTCGGAGGGCGATAGACTTTCATCCTGCCCCGCTCCCTTGGCGCTGCGGGTGAGCGAAGCGGCGTCAAGCGTAGACCGTTCAGCAGCTCTCCCTGCGGTGCGGCCATCGGGGTTTTTCTCATATCCCGTCACCACCCAGGCATTACTGCCTTCATTGCGCGTGAGCCAGACGATGGTCCGGTTGCGCTCAAGACCGACGCGCGTCGATTTTTCGACCGCCATCCTGTTAAATTCGTTTCCACTTGCAATCGTCGCAACGATATCATCGAGAAATGCGATGGTTTCTTGCCCGGTCAAACCATCTTTGCGTTGGCGGGCCTCCAGAATATGGGCGATGCCCATCGCCCCCTTGGTCTTTCCTGAAGGCGTGACGCGCCCCTCGCTCCCCCAGACAAAATCGACCCATCCCAGCCCCGGCCGATACATGGCCCGATGCACCGAGGTTTTATCCAACAGCGCCTTGGTCAAGGCGTCAAGACCGCGCCGGATGTTGGCCCCGACCGACTTCATGGCCGAGCGGCTGAACCGGAAATCCGGGCTATCGGTCGGATTCTGGTTGCTCGCCAGCTTGACTTGCCGGCTCTCGAACGCGATCACGTAAGGGGCCATGCCCGGCCCGCTGACGACCGCGCCATCATGGCCTTTCTCCTGCAACCGGCGCTTGAACTTGACGGCCGCTTCCACCGAATCCACCGCCATCAAATCGGCGTCGGTGAGAAAGTAGGGCTTGTCGATTTTGGCGTGCAGCTCCAAAACGTTGGACCCATAGCGCGCCGCCGCGCCGCGATCCGCCGTCATAAAGAATCCGAGGCCGCTGGTCGGGTGCCGGCTGTTGATGCCGGAGCGCCCGGCGTCGAACCGATAAAACTCGGTCGGCGTTCCGTGGTAGAGCACCAGCGCTTTTCCGTCGCGGGCGGTGATCCCCTCGGTCCCCTCGCCGAACCAGCGCTCGAACGCCGTGGCGCGGGCCTCGCGCTCCTTGAACTGGGAGCGGATTTGCTGGAATTCCTCCCACAGCCGCGCCTGCTCGGCGGCGTCGTCCTCGGTCGCGGGCTGGCTGTAGTCGGTTCTCGGCGAGCGGGAAGAGAAGGTGCCGGCGTTGTCAGATGCTGATTTGATTTGATTTTGCGCCAACGCGATATAACTGTCGCCACTGCCTTCAGCATCATTACGATAGACGATCCCATCAACACCTTTTTGCCGCAGCCATTGACGTACCGCCTCATTTTTATTGGTGGCCTTGGAAATAGCAGCTTGATCCTCCGCATTCAGTGCAACGCCGCCTGCTTTTGCGGCCTGCATGACTGCTTTGAAGTGCCACGTTCCCAAGTCGTTAAGGCGTAGCGGATTCTTGAGATTGAGGAAAAACTGAAAGGGAGCGCCACGCGCTAGCGCTTGCTGTTGTGTTCCCAAGTGGACGCCGAGCTCCTTGCTTTTGCCGGGCATTCTAAAGATATCGAACCCCATGCTTTCCTTAGGTGGGCTCGCCTTTCCTTTTGACTCTTGATAGAGCCGTCGCGCTTTTTCGGCAGTCTCCGCCGAAATGTAATAGGTCTCTCCGGGCCGATAACCCTCCATCCCCTTCAGACCATATTCATGCCATCGCTCAAAAACGTTCGCAATCCGGTCAGGCTCATTCGACTGAAACCAGGGACGGGCCATAGCGGCTAATTCTTGAACGGCGGCCGGATTTCCTGGTTGATAGTCGCCGGGCTTGTATCGGACGGCATTCGTCCCGTGATAAACCACGCTTGGTTCGCCGTTCTCATCTACAACCTGCGAGACATCCCCCTGGAACTTTTGCCATCCATGATGGACAATATGATCGAGCGCGGGGGGAGAAGGTTGAGCGCCCAACGTCGTAGACGCGGCCTCATGCTGTCCGGCCCCCCCGCTTACCTCTGAAAGCTCGTGATCGTAGAATTTTTTCCCATCCGTCAATTCTCTGACCACCAGCTTGGCGTAGCGAATCTCCCCCTGTATTTTTACCGGCGCGACATAATAGTGATACGCCTTGATGTCGGGCCGCCCTCTCTCGTCCTTGGCCGAAAACACTTTATGGGCAACCCGAATAAGGTCGGGAATGACGGTTGCGGCCCGCATCTTCTGTTCGCCAGCATGGCCGGACATCGCTTTGCGCAACGCGGTTTTGCTGACCGCGATCAAATCGCGAGTTTCCAGATTCTCGAATTGGCGAGTTTCGCCATGCAGGTAACGAGAATCGACATAGCGCAAGACATCGCGGTTGAGTTCTTGCAGCGTTTTTCCCGATACCGCCGCCGCTTCGGCCGGGGAAATGGCATCGATAGCCCGCTGGTGCGCGGCATACTCCCAATCCCCGAACCAATCTTTGAAGAACGGGGTCCGGGTTTGCTTCCATTGCCGCTCGTTCAAGTTTGACGGCGCGCCGTTCGGGGCCAGCAAGCGGCCTTGTGCGTCGCGGATTTCCTTCACGGCCTTCATTTGCCGTTCGACTTCCGCGCGGTCGGCCTCGGTCGGCGCGAAGTCGGGCAGGCTGTAGGCGGTTCCCGAATTGAAATCCCGGATGCGTTGTATTAATGTTTCCACATGCCCCGTGGGGCCGGTTAGAAGTCGGGAGCCATCGGCTCTGTCAGCGTCTACCATTTCTGGCACGGGGCTTTCATCGGTTACTTCCAGCGCCTCCACCGAATAAATGCGGTTCCCTTGCTCGGGAATCGAAAATTCCTTCACGGTTATCTTGACCAACCTCGCCTGGTCGCCCACAAACATCGGCGCGAACAAGCGGTGGATCGCTTTCACGTTGGGATCTTGGTGTTTGTCCGTTTTTGCCCACCCTTCAAGCGATCGCGAAAACAGCAGATCCAGGTTGGCGACTGCGAGCACATGCTCTCGAACGGAGACCGACTTGCGCGCGGCGCTCGCGCTCAACATTTTGTCGATGTTATTTCTGGATAGCGACGCGATCAGCCCGTCTTGGCTGGTCAGCGGTTTCCCCAGAAACGCTTTCGCGGTTTCCCTGGCTTCCGAAAAATTGCGGGCTTGGCGCAGCGGGTCATCCAGGCGACTGAATGCGGGCTGTGCGCCGCGCGCCCTGGCGGTTCGCGTTTTTTTAGCGGCCGCTCGCGCTTGGTTTTTCAGGGCCGACAGCGCCAGCGCCCGCACGTCGTCGGCCGTCAGTTGTACCTTCAAACCCATCCGGTAGAGCGCGGCCCGGATCGCCGCCAGAACACGCTGGACCAATGGCTTATTGATGTCGGCATATTGCGAGAGATAAGCCACACTTTCTTCGTCGGCGTTATTCGGGTCTTCGCGCCGCGCCTTGGCGATAGCGTCCAGCGCGGTTTGATCGCCTTGGGCGGCCAAGCGCCGGACCTGCCGGGCCAGATCGGTGAAACCCGGATTGCCGATGAAGTTCTTCAGGCCAAACAATCGCAGCGCCGCATGAGCGATTCGGATCTTGGCGCGGTCGCCCTCGGTGAAGCGCTCGTCCTTGGCGACGTGCAGGGCTTCGTGAAGCGCCACGCTCAAGGCGTCGCCGTTTTCGAGGTTCGGCGCGACCAGGTGAATGACGCCATCGCGGTCCACGAATCCCGCCGCGCCGGTTCGGGTCGGATCGTCCCGATGGATGATCAGCCGGCCGGATTGCTCCAGCGCCTCGATGTGGCGCTCGCCCAAGGCGTCCGCCAGTTGGGCGCGAGCTTGAGCGGGGGTGAGGGGCAGGTTTCCGGCAGAATCGCCGCGCGATGGGCGGGGAGCCGTGGGGCTATTGAACCTGTCTTTCAAATCGCGTAACGTAAAGCCAGCGCCTGACCGTGTAGGACGGGAGTTATCCCGATAACCAAAGGTCGTCCGTTCATCGGCCTGAGCCTTGTTCACGGCGGGCGTTACTTCTATCTTGATCGCCTTGTGGTCTTTGTAAGTCGAGGCGGGCGCGGCCCGGTTCCAGCGGGCGGCGACGGGCAACGGTTTTGCGGTGACGGCGGATCGCCCCGGCGCGAGTTCGCTCGATGCCGCCGGCCGCGCGTTCAGTTTCCCGGCCGCCGCCATCGCGGCTCTTTCCGTCTTGAACCGCTTGGCGGGCTTTCCCTCCGGCGTTCCAAAGCGCCAGATAGCCCCGTTCTGGCCCACCACATGCCAGCTACCATCCGGGTAGCCGGTCGGCCGGATGCTGTAGCGCCGCTGTGGCGAGGGTTCGGCGGAAGTGGCCTCCGTATCGGCGGGCGCGGGCGCAAGGGATGCGCCACCCCGATCTAAAAGGGCTTGGATTTCGCCTTGCCTTTGCCCTTGGGGCTCGGCTTGGACTTGACCTTGGCCTTGGCCTTCGGTTTGGGTTTGGAGGGCGTTTTGCCGGGCTTGAGGTCTTGGCCGATCATTGACAATCTCCGGTTGAGGGGGAAGAACCGCCGCTTCTTCTCCGGGCGGAGGGGCGAGCGGCTGACCGGGTTCGTTGCGGGTGGCGCTCGGGAACCGCCGGACCACATCGAACAGTCGATCGATGGGCGCATCCAGCCGCATCACCTTGACCGGCTCGCCGCGCTGGAGCGCCGCGAGCCACTGGTGGTGGCCGTCGAGAACGCGGCCGTCGCTGGAGGCGAGAATCGAGCGGTCGCCACCTTTGGCTTCCTGCGCTTGCGCCACCTTCTCGGGATCGAATTCGGCTTGCGAGGGCCGCAGCAGCGAGGGGGAAATCTCCGCCGTCGCGTGGCCGATGCCGCGCGCCTTCAAAAAATTGACCAGCGCGCCGCGATCCGCGGCGGCGATCTGCGGCATTTCCGCGTTGGGGATGCCGAGCGTGCCGGTTTCGGCCGGAAATGCGAGCCGGCCGCCTTGAATCGCGGGATGAGCGGTGCGCCCCTCATCCGGCCGAGGCGCGAGCGGTTCTTGACCTTGCGGCAAGAGGGGCGGGGAGGGCGGCGAAGGACGAGGCCCCATCATTTCGGCCAGCCGCGCCCGATCTTCCGCGTCGGCCGTGGTCCGCTCGGCCGACCGGCCTGTCGGTGGAGTCCGTTCGATGGCTTGGCCGCGCTCGGGCCGGATAGCGTTGTCCGGCGCGACCGGGACCGGCAACGGGGCGCTGACCCCCAAATCCTCCAGTACCGCGAGGTCGGCCCAATCGAGCGCGGGCGCGGGTAATCCTGGTGGACCTGACGGCGGGGCGGACCCAACGGAAGCGTCCGGGCCGGCCAGCAGCGGGGAGCGCGCGGAGATCTGGCCCGGTGACCGGTTGAGCGCGGACACTTCATCGGCGAGCGCCGCGCGCCGGACGGGTCTTGGCATCGTCTCCGGCGGCAGCAATTCCCCTTCCAGCACCGGCTGATCGAGCGAGGGCGGACGGATGTCCGCCAAGCCGGCCGCCGCTGGCGAGGAGCCCAATGGGACCGTGCGCGGCTCTTGCGCCGCGCGCGCGAGGCGGGCCGTTTCCGCTCGCCTAGCCGCTTCTTCGTCAATCCGTCCCAGTTCGCGCTGGATGCCCGCGCGCTGCCAGTCGCCCAACTCGGCCAGGGGTTGCGCTTCGCTGGCCGAATCCGCCATCGCAGGCGCGAGCCCCAGCCCCAAAGATGGGTCGAACGAACCCGGAAGGCCCGGCTCGCCGGTGGGCGTGATCGCGGAACGGGTTAGCCGTCTGGCCTGTTCCGCCTGGATTTCCTGGCGGGCGATCACCACCTGATTTTTGGCGGCATCCGTCAGTTTCCCGCGCTGTTCGGCCCGATCGAAGGCATCGAGCGTTTGCGTTAAATCCTCATCATTGGCATTCAGAAGATTGTTGCGGAAGCATTCGGAATGGGCGAGGGTGTCGGTCGCATCCGCCGTCGCCGCCCGATCGCTTTGCGCGTTGGCGATGCGCTGGCCGCCCGCGCCAAAGGCGCCGCCGGTCGCCAATCCCAACAAGCCGCCCAAGGCGGCGGATTCCGCTACGCCTCGCATCATCGGCTGATCCATGCCGACGTTTTCGCCGATCTTTTCGCCGCCGGATTGGAGATATTCTTCAGCGCCTTCGCCCAACGCGCCTTTCAAAAGCCCGTTGACGATAGAGCGGCTCCCTTCGCCGCCCAACGCCCGCATGAGCGCGCCTTCCGCGCCGCCCTTGGTGAGGATGCTGGCCAGCGTGCCGAGCGAACCGGACACCGCCGCCGTTTTCGATCCCGCGGTTTGCGCGATTCGCGCGCGGGCGTCAGCGTCCGAAACGCCCTGTTGCCGCAAGGCGGCATAATCGGGGAATTGTGCGGCCAGTTGATCGGCCGGCATCGCGTGAATTTGTTCTTGCGCCCCCAAAGCGGACGTGCCGCCGGAAATCGGGGCATTCATGCCGATGGCGACCCGTTCGCCGATCTTCGCGGCCCGTTCCGCCGATGCGCCACGCGCGAGCGCGGCCGCTCGCGCGGCTCCGGCAGGCGCGGTGATCCCCAGCATGTAGGGCAACGATTCGCCGATCATGCCCGCCATGTTGACCGGGTCGGTCACGACATCCTTGACGTAACCCCAGTCCAGCGCCCGCTGACCCATCTCGGCGCGCTGCCGCTGTACGCGGTCGGTTTCCAGCGGGGATGAAATGGCGGCTTGCGCTTGCTGCGTCCCCGCCGCAAACGGGGTGATGTCTTCCGGCCGAACCCGCAAATTCTCGTCGCCGGTCGCGTCCGCCGCGACGTTTTGCAAGCTGGCTTGCAAAGAGCGTCGCCCCCGATCGAGATAACCGCCGGTCGCGATATCCGCCAGCGAATAGAGGGCCGGACCCAAACCGGCCGCGCCGCGCGCCGCGCCGCTCCCCAACGCGCTGGCGGTATCGAGCGCGGTTTGAAAAAATCCGCCGGTCTCCTGCCGGGTCGGCTTCGGGAGCCGGGGCGGGTCGGGCAAGCTGGCCGTGAGCTGGCGCAGCCGGTCCAACGGCAGCGGCGCCAGCCTTGGGCCGAGCGGCGGGGTGGCCGACGGTGAAACCGCCGCCGGATCGCCGGCGGCCGGCGGCGAGTTCCAGAGGTCGGGCAACCGCGCGGGCGCGGCATAAAGAGGGTCATCCCACCAGTTGGGCATACCTGTATCTCCAAGCCGCCGGCTGTCGGCCCCGCGCGGGCGCGGGCGCCCGGATTGACCTTGCGGCCGGGTTGGCTATGCTGTCGGCATGACCGTCAATGACACCCTGGTTGCCTTCGCCCTGATCGTCGCCATCGTCACCTTGCTGGTGGCGTTGCTGGCCTATTGGGAATTCGGGCGCATCAGGCAACTGCGCGAGGAATTGGAAGCCTTTCAGGCTGACTTGCGGCAACGGTTCTTTCGTTCCCAAAAGGCGCAACAGCGCATCATCGCCAGCTACGGCGTCGCCGATCCCGCCCAAAAAATCGCCCTGCTGCAATCGGCCATCGACGCCGATCCCGACAGCTTCAACGCCTATAACGCCTTGGGTTATGCCCATCTGGCGCAACGCGACGCGCATTCCGCCGCCGCCGCGTTCAAAGAGGCCACCATCCGCCATCCCGACGCCAAAGAAGGCTATTTCGACTTGGCGGAAGCCTACCGGCAACTGGGGCGGATCGACCTGTGCAAGGCGGCGCTGGAACAAGCCTGCAAGCGCGATCCCACCGCGAAAGACGATTTGCTGGCCGATAGCCGCTTTCAGGGGCTGTAGCCGCCCTGGGCCCCGCGCGGGCGCGATGGCCCGTCCCTTCAGCGCCAAAAACCGTGCGCATTGCCTAAAAGCAACTCCCCCAGTTATCCTGTTGGGCTGCGGCCAGCCGCACGGCGGCATGCCCTGCGCGCGCCGCTTGCCCGCCACCACACGATGAGAACCGTCATGGCCAAAAATATCCCTTTGCAGGAGCGCATCATTTTTGCGCTCGACGTTGACTCCCAACAAGAAGCCGAGCGCTGGGTCGACCGGCTGGGGGATCATGTCCACTTTTACAAAGTCGGCCTGCAACTCTTTATGGCCGGTTGGTTCCACGTCATCGATATGATCGTGGAACGGGGACACAAGGTGATGGTGGATTTGAAGTTCTTCGACATCCCTGAAACCGTGGCGCTGGCGGTGAAGGAATTGAACAAGCACAAGGCTGCCTTTATCACCGTGCACGGCAACGACCCGATCTTGCAGGCCGCCATCTCCGAACGGAACAGCGCCCAGATTCTGGCGGTGACCGTGCTCACCAGCTTTGACGAATCCGACATGCGCGAGATGGGGTTTACCGGCACCGTTGAGGATTTGGTTTACATGCGCGCCAAGAAAGCGCTGGACTTGGGCTGCGATGGCGTGATTTCGTCGGGGCTGGAGGTCCCGCGCCTGCGGGATGGGCTCGGCGATAAGTTTCTGATCGTGACGCCCGGCATCCGCCCAGGGACCAATGATGTCGTCAAGGACGACGATCAAAAGCGCATCGCCACCGCCAACCAAGCGATCAAGAACGGCGCGGATTACGTGGTCGTCGGCCGCCCGATCCGCAACGCTAAAGACCCGGTCGCTGTCGTTAAGTCCATGCAAGACGAAATCTCGCGGGCGCTCTGAACGTTGACTGAGCGACCCGGTGGGCGGGATTGACCCGCCAAACCGATCCGGTATGCTGCGGTCCAAAGGACGGGAGGAGCCATGACCACGTTGACTTTCGACACGCTGGCTTACGCCAAAACGCTCAAAGACGCCGGTTTCACGGCCGAGCAGGCCGAGGCGCAGGCCGGCGCGCTGGCGGGCGTGCTGAAAACCGGCACGGACAATCTGGCGACCAAGGGCGACCTGGATCAGGTCGAAAAGGGGCTGAAAAGAGACATCGACCTGTTGCGCGCCGAGATGAACCAGCGCGCCGCCGAGACGAAGGCCGAACTGATTCGGTGGGTGGTCGGCGTGGGCATCCTGCAAACCACGCTGCTGGTGGGTATCCTCGCCCGGCTGGCGAAGGTGATCTGACCGCCATTGACCCCACCACCCGGCGGGCGTAGCTTCTTGCTGCTGCAAATGGAGGAAGCTATGAGCAAACTGGCCGATCAAGTCTTGGAATTTTCTCCGCAGGAATTGGGGCTTTTGGAGCAGATTCTCCAGCGCGAAGTAGAAAGCCACCCGGAAACCGCTGATATTGTTCGGCCATTGCTTGATAAGGTGACCGCTCATTTCGCGGCGGCATGGCCTTACGATTACAAAATCTACCAGGAAGAAACGGCTTTCTTGAAGCAAGCCTTCAAAGCTCTTGATGATCAGAGAAAGAAAAAATCTTGACAAGCCTGCTTGATCTTCGGTGCCGCTGGTATAAGCTAGCTCTTGGAGCCTAGAAATCTCCACACGTAGCGGCCCCCGCCCGACATGCGGTTTTTTTGTTTGTCGACTTCCTGCTCTCGATGGTGGGAGGGGATGGGAATATCCGAATACCATCCGCCGTCTACGTGCGGTTTCTAGCCTCCCGCCGCCCCAACGCCAGGGGTATCTAGAGATCACGTAGGAGGCCAAATGGCCACTCAGCTTGTCCGTATTTCCAACGAAGTCGAAATCCCTTATCTGACCCACAACGATCAGCCCGTCCTGACCTTCGCGCTGATCGACAAGGTTCACAATCGGGTTGAAGGAACCGCCCGCAAGCGCTTCAGCGATAATCGCAAACGGTTTATAGAGAAGGAAGACTTCTATGAGCTTGATTTTGAAAGTCTGTCCGTTTTTCGGACAGAGTTCCCAGAGGCGGTTGGAGCTAACGCCCCCGGCCTGACGCTGATCACCGAATCCGGCTACCTGATGCTGGTGAAGTCCTTCACCGATGACCTCAGTTGGCAAATCCAACGCCAGTTGGTGAAGCTCTACTTCCGCGTCAAGGAAATAGCGCACGCCGCGCCCAAGCCCGGCATCCCCGACGAACAGTGGCGGGAAATCCTGACCTTGATTCACGCCATCGGCACCCATTGCCATTTCAGCGGGCGAGCCAGCGACGCCCTGCACGAGCGGTTGCGCTGGTTTGGCGGCGTCCCGTCCAGCCGCCTGCTCGCGCCCGAACGGTTCGAGGACGCCAAGCGGGAATTGGCGGCGCTGGCCGAACTCGCCGACCAGCATTTCGCACGCTGGGTGAGCGCCGACAACGAGTTCATCGACCAGGTGTTGCGGCCGCCGGTGTCGGTGCGCAAAGTGCGCGCTTTGGTGCGCCGGCAGAATCTGCAACCGGGACTGAACCTCTAGTGGGCCGCCAATGGATTGACAGCTTGACCCGCCCCGCGCCACGGACGGCGCTATACTCGCCGAATCGAAAGGAGACCGCCGATGACGCCTGAAGAACTCGCCAGCGTGACGCTCGAACACCTTCGCCACATCCGCAAGCGCGTGGATCAGATCGCCGATGACGTGGATATCGTCAAGGCGCGCCTCACCTCGCTCGAAAGCCAAGCGGCCAGCATCCACGCGGATATGGCGATCGTGCATGTGCGGATCGACCGGGTGGATTCCAGGCTGGACCACCTGGAACGCCGCCTGGACTTGAGCGATGCCCCGCCCTGACCCCCGCGCCACGGATGGCGCTATACTGCCCGAAATCGGAGACCCGCCATGACCGACGCCGATTTCAACCTGATGCTGGAAATCCTCAAGCGCTTGCAAGCCGACATGGCGGAGGCCAAGCGGGACATCGCGGCCATCCGCGTCGAAATGGCGGCGATGGGCCAGCAACTGGCCGGGCTGACCGCCGCCGTCTATTCCGGCAAGACGGAAATGGACGACCTTCGCCGCCGCGTGGAACGCATCGAGCGGCGGCTCGACCTGACGGACGCTCCGCACTGACCCCCGCGCCACGGACGGCGCTATACTTCCCCAAGCCGGAGGTAGACCATGTCCCCCGAGGAGATCGCCAACCTGACGCTGGAGCACCTGCGCCGCTTCAACCAGAAGCAGGACCGGACCTTGCAACTGATCGAGGATTTGCGGGACCGGGTGTCCTCGCTGGAAATCCAGAGCAGCGGCATCGGGCGGGAACTGGCGGGGCTGCGCGGCGATTTCGCGCGGCTGGAACACCGGGTGGACCGCATGGACCAGCGCCTCGACCGCATCGAGCGGCGGCTCGACCTGACGGACGCCCCGCACTGACCTCGCCCGCCCGCGATCCGGGGCGGCCGTCGCGTTAAAACCCGCCACCGCCGCCGCCCAGGTACTGCTGGTAAAACGGTCCCATCCGGTCCAGCTCGGCTTGCCATTTCGCCCGTTCCTCCGGGTTCAGGCGCGTGTCTTGGCTCGCTTGGCTCGCCGCGTAAAGCCGGTCGATCATCCCCGCCTTGATCTGGTCGAGCGAATGCGGCTTTTGCTGCTGTTGCTGTCTCTCCATGGCCAACCGGTCGCGGGCCGCATCCCGCTGCTGCTGGTATTGCAGCCGGTCCCGCTGGTTTTGCTGGGCCGTGGCGAACCGCTGCTGGTCGAGGGTCAGCCGGGCGAGCTGGTAGGGGTCGCCCGACGGCTTCGCCTGGAGTTGGGCGAGCGCCCCTTGCTGCCCCATGATCGCCAGCCCCGGCGCGAGCATCCCTTGCGCGGCTTCGGCCAGACCTTGCCGCCTCCGCCACGGGATGCTGGTATCGGCCGCCCGCTTCATCATGGAATCGTATTGCGCGGCCCGCATCCCAGAATCGCCGAAGCCGTCGCCCGCCCGCGCGAACGGGTCGAAGCTCGGAGGCGACGGAAGGTTTTGGGCCGACCCGCCGGCGGCGGACACCCCCTGGCGCGCCTCGTTGAGCGAGCGCAGCGCCTCGGTCTGGCGGTTGAGGTTCGCCACGTTGTAAGCGGTGGCCTGCTGCTGGGTCATGCCGGCGGTCTCCGGCGTTCCCGCATAGCCCAAAAAGCCGGTTCCCGGCGCTCTGGGAAGCCCTTGGAACTCGGCGGTTCCAGGCCCGCCGCCCATGCCAAAGACGCCCGGTACCTGATAGGCGGTCGCGCCGGCGATCTGGCCGGGGCCGGGCGACCGGTTGGGATTGCTCGGACCGAATCCGGCGTTGTAGTCGATGCGGCGGGCGATGTCGGCATCCGCCGCGAAGGGCTGATAGCCGGGCGGCGCTTGCCGGGAAACCGGCGCGAGTCCCTGGGCGATGTCCGCCAGCTTCGATCCGGCGGGCGCGGCGGGCGCGTCCAGCCCGAACACTTCGACCCTTGACGGAAGGCGAGGCTTCGATCCGGCGGGCGCGGCGGGCGCGACTGGGGGGGCGAGGGGTAGAGCGGGCGCCGGCGCCAGAGAAGGCGCGGGCGTGGCCCCGACGCCATAGGCCGCGCTGTAGGTCGGCGCGGATGGGGTCATCGACTTGAGCGCCGCATCCATCGACGCGCCAAACCCAGATCCCTGTTGCGCCCGGCGCAACAGATCGGGATCGACCTGGTAACCGTAATTGCCGTAGAGGGGATCGAAAGCCACATCTGACTCCAGGCCGCCGCGCGGCGGTTAATCTCGCAAGTAATCCTCGGTCTGAAACAAGCGTTTCCCTCGCACGATTTCGGCGGTTCTCGCCGTCGCGATCACCTTGTGGTGCGGGTCGAGGTGTTCGGCGATCCAACGGATCAGCGGCCTTGCCGCTTCCTCAAAGCCGTCATCGGGCGGCGCGTCAGCGTTTTCGGTGGCGTCTGGCATCGGCGTCTCCAAAGCTATCGCCCGTAGCGCCAAGCGTTGGGGATGACGGTATCGGTCGCACCGTATTCCAGCCAGCCTTGCAGCGTCAGTTCCGACGGTCTCGGCCCGAAGTAGCGGGCAAAAATCGCCTCGTGGGCGAGCGGGTCGGGCAGGTTGTAGTCCACGTCGCGCTTGAGCCCGGCCTGGTACATCACCCACTCCACCAAGTGCTCGTGAAGGTAGGGGCTGATATCCGGCTCGTCGTCGTCGGATTCCATCGGGGGCGGGACCAGCCGACCCCGCATTTCCAAATAGCCGGCGTCTTTCGGCGTCGGGTGCAGCCGGATGGTCCGCCCCGCGATCAAATAACGGGTGGGATCGGCGAGGTTCGTTATCGGGCGCGCCCAAGCCTCGAAAGCGTCCCGATCGACCCGCTCTAACGGCGCTCTCGGCGTCGCGGGCGACACCTGCCGGGTCCACCAGGCGTCCAGCACGTAGCGGACCCGATAGGGAAGGGAGTAGGACGCGACGCCAGCCCGGCAAGGGATCGCGGTCGTCGCCACCGTCAAGCCGGCCCGGAGCGACGCCTCTCGCACCGCTTCGTCGAGCCACCGGTTGAGCTCGTCGTCGGGCCACCCGTAAGGCTGGGCGATATCGTCCAGCCGTTTCCGGGCGGCAGCGCGCAGCGCTTGGCGGTTCACGGCGGCGGGTTATCCGATGGCTGGCCGTCCGATGGCTGGCCGGTTTCATCGGTCCCTTGCTCGCCGCCGGCCGTCTGATCGCCTCCATCCTGGGAGGGCGGGGCAGGGACCTCCGCCTTCTTCTTGGTGCGCTTGGGCGTTTCCGCCGCCTTGACCGCCACCTCCGCGACGGTGAGAGCCGCCGCTTCCGGGGTCAGCCCGCCCGTCAGAGCGACCAATTGCCGGATCAGGTCCTCGCGCGTGGGCTCCTTGGGCTCGGCCGCCTCGCGCGCGGCCGCCGCCCGCTTGACGCTCGCCAGGTGCTCGGCGGCTTCTTTGTCGTCCATGACCCGCATGTTGGGGCGCTCGGCGAGTTCGGCGGTCCAGACGAAGACCCGGCCCGTCGCGACGTTCTTGAGCAATGCGGGCGCGGCGCTCATCGGGCATCTCCGCGAGAGACCCCGGCCTTGAAGCTGGGGAAGGATAGTGGACGGTGCGGCAGTCCCCGCCAAGGGGACTGTTTAAGCACCGCGCTTTTCGGTAACATTTGCGGCCTTAGCGTGGCTGTCGCCGCCGCGTTCGCCGCTAACACAGGGTAAGTAAGAGGCACGGCATAGGTCTCCGATCAGGGCATTGATCGCCGAATTTGGGAATCCCCCGTCTTTAGGCAGGGGAGGATGTCAAGCCGCGAGCCCTTTATAGGCGTTCGCGTCCCAGCACAGCGCCACGACCTCGATCACGCCGGTCAGCACCGTCGCGGCGGTGTTTTGCCGCAACTGGATAAAATCCGCTTGGGTGTAGAACTTGCCGGCGAGCGCCGAGACCCCGTCTTTGATCGAGGTCATGTCGAGCGCCGTCGCGTACTGGGTGGGGCCAGCGGAATCGCCGATATCGAGGCTGGCGAGGTTGGCGCTCGCCTTGAACACCCGGTAGGCCACGGCCTGAACGATGGTGTTCGCCGGAATCTTGACGAGCTTGATGATATCGGCCGCCCCCGTGCCCGCCTTCTCGTTGACCTCGGAGAAATCGACGAGCTTGGCGATGGAGTAGGAGGGGCCGCCGCCCGGTCGCGCCGGGTACGCCCAGGGCGCTTCCTGAGCCGTTAAGTCGATGGTTGCCATAACGTGTCCTCTTGTCTGTGAGCCAGCGGGCCATCACGCCTTGTAGGCGTACAGCGACCCCACCATGTCCGGGTACAGCACCTCGAAGCCGTACACCATCAACCCGCGCACCAGCGTTCCGAAAAACTGCTCGGAGCGCAGCCGCTCGACGTTCTTCGGCGGGATTTGCGCGGCGAAGGTCAGCGCGTCCTTGGTGCCGAACGGGATGTGGTAGGTCCGGTTCGCGCCGTCCATCACCCACGGCAACAGCGTGGAGGTGTAAATGGTGAAATTGCCGACCATGCCCACCCGGCCGTTGCGCAAAATCGAAGTGCCGTCGCCGGTCAGGCTGGCGTCTTTCAGCTCCGATTTCCGCAGCAGGTTGGTGAGGATCGGCGGCAGCACCATCCACCGGCCGATCTGCGGCGCCTTCTGCTCGTCCAACACGGTTTCCGCGTCGACGATGATGTCGGTCACGTTGAGCTTGGTCATCGCCAGCGGGGCGCCGGTCTCGCCCAGGTTGATCGACCCGCTGACCGCGCCCGCCGCCGAGCCGGAATTTTCCGACGACACGTCGGCGTAGAACGCGCCCAGCACCGCTTTATCGACGTTGATCTTGCCGGTCTCGGCCGCCGACATGGTGAATTTGTCCAGCCAGTCGATATCGGACTGCATCTTGTCGATGTCGTCGATTTTCGCCCCCCAGTACTCCGCCTTGTCGACCACCAGCTCGACTTGGCCGGGGGTCATGTCGTCGTAGATCAGCGATTGCCCCTTCGCGTAGGGCTTCCACACCACGTCGGGCATGACGCGGATGATCACCCGGTCGCCCTTGCCCGAGATCAGCCCCTCGTACTTGGTGTTCGAGATGGCGGGGAGGACGGACGTTTCGTAGAAGTGGACCAGGATGTCGGACGCCCAGACGGCCGGCGTCCACACGCCCGCGAACTGCGGGAATCCCGGCGCGACCGGGACCGCTTTAGTGACTGCTGCTGCCATCATGCATCTCCTCGAGAGACCCCGGCCTCAAGGCTGGGGAGGGATAGCGGACGGTGCGGCAGTCCCCGCCAAGGGGACTGTTTAAGCACCGCGCTTTTCGGTAACATTTGCGGCCTTAGCGTGGCTGTCGCCGCCGCGTTCGCCGCTAACACAGGGTAAGTAAGAGGCACGGCATAGGTCTCCGATCAGGGCATTGATCGCCGAATTTGGGAATCCCCCGTCTTTAGGCAGGGGAGGATGTCAAACTGCCTCCAAAATCGATCTACCCAGGGTAGATCCGTAGGGTTTAGCCGTAATCGGCCGGCTCCGTTTTGGCCTGCACGCGCCCTTCGCGCTTGGCCGCATCGAGTTCTTTTTGGAGGTCAGCGGCTTTTTGGAAATGGCCGTCTTGACGCAAGCTGATAATCTGTTGGGATTTCGCCGCGTACTGTTCGGCCGTCATCGCGGCCGGCGGCGTCGGCGGTTCTCCTCCGCCGGCCGCGCGGCGCGGCGTCGGCGCGGGCGGTTTGCGGCCGTTTTCGGGTGTTGCCGTCGGCGCGTACGCTTTCAGCAGCCCGATGAACGCTTCGGCGTCCAACCGTTTCGCGGCTTCCGACGCTTCCTCCAGCCGCGAGCGGCGCTGGCCGGGCCACGGCTGATTGAGCCAGGCGTTTAACGCCGGATCGTTTTGCATTTGCGGGTAGTCGGGCAACTCCTGCAAGACCCGCGACCAAAATAAATTGGTCGCCGATTGCTGGCTCAATTGCGCCGTGCTTTGCAGTTGCGGGGCAAACCGGTCCTCGATCTCCTTTCGCTGCTTGGCCAGCAATTCGACCACGACCCGCGCCGCCTCGTCGCCCAGGACGTCGGCCACGTCGGCGGGGATTTCGCTTTGCGGCTTTTCCCGCCCGCCGCCCGCGAGCTGGGCTTTGAGTTGGTCGATCTCGGCCTGTTGCTGCTCGACGCGCGAGGACCAATAGCGGGCCTCGTCCAGCAGTCGCGGCACTTCGGCGTTGTACTTGCCCTGGAGCACGTTGTATTTGTGCTCCCAGTCGTCCGTCTTGGGCGAAGGAGGGGCCGCCGCGTCAAGCGCTGCGGTCTCGCCGCTTTCGGGCTCGGCGCTCTCTTGCCGCTGCTCCGGCTCCGCCGGCGGCTGGAGTTCCTGCCGCGCCTTATCGCGCTGGGCGATCACCTGTTCGGGGATTTCAGTTTGGTATTCGGGTGCCGTTTCCATCACGAGCCTCCATTGAAGTTAAGGTGTTCGCGGTATCGTGTCGCGCCCGTCGGCCGGGCGATTGACCGGTCTTGACCCCGCCGCACGGCGGGCGTAAGCTGACAGTACTTGAATACCTTGGCGGCCATCCGCCCCGTCAGCGCGCTTTTTTTATGCCCGAAATCCGCCCTGGGTTTCTGGTAAACTGCCCTGCAAGGCAGGAAAGGATGAGGAACAGGAAATAACCAATACCTGTCCGAGCCACCAAGGTTGCTCAAGTTGAGTCCTTCCTGCCCCGCTACTCTGAACGCGGGGCGATTACTTGAAACCTTGGAGCACTCCGCATGTCTGGCAACGCCCTGTCCCTGACCGTCATCGAAGGCGGCCCCCGCATCCTCGATGTGCAATTGGCCGAGCATCTCGGCTTTGAGCGTCCCGTCAAAATCCGCGACCTCATCAAGCGCAACGAAGCTAAGCTGTTGAGTTTTGGAGTTCTCCCCACGGTGGGGAAAACCTCCGGCGAACTCGGTGGACGCCCCACCGCCGAGTATTACCTGAACCAAAAGCAGGCTATTTTCATCTGCATGAAGTCGGAAACCGAGAGGGCATTCGACGTGCAGGTCGAAATCGTTCGCGTCTTCGACGCCTACCTGAACGGCGGTTTTTATCTCGCCATCCCCATGCCCGCCCTGATCTCCGACGGCCAACTGAGCCGGCTGAGCGACACCATCTGGTGCATGGCGCGGGCCTTCTACATGGAAGGCAGCGTCCGGCATTGGCTGGGCAAATACGCCTGCGCGCTCGCCCGCGTCAGCCGGCGGGACCGCATCCCCGCCGCGCTCTATCCCGAAGTCGAGGATTTTTTGAACGGCATGGACAAGGCGGTGATGGCCTACCGCCTCGAGCGGATCGAGCACGAAAAGAAGTGGTTGTCGCTCACCCTCAAGCGCGAACTGGACCGCCGCATGGGGCGGTCGGGGCCGGAATTCGAGATGCTGGCCGAAGACCGCGAAGCCCAGCAAGCCTGACCCCGCACGCGCCACGGACGGCGCTATACTCGCCGAATCGAAAGGAGACCGCCGATGACCGACGCCGATTTCGCCCTGATGTTCAACATCCTCAAGCAGATTCAGGCCGACCTGGGCGATGTGAAACACCGCCTGACCAGCGTTGAAACCCGCCTGACCCACATGGAAACCACCATTGCCGGAATGCGCCGCGATCTGGCCCACATGTACGGCGACGTGGTGGAAACGCACACTCGGATCGACCACCTCACCGCCAGGGTGGATCGCATCGAGCGCCGGCTGGAAATCGGCGACGCGCCGCACTGAGGCGCCGCCTGCTCGCCCCGGACGGCGCTCAATCGCCACGGTCCCTCCGCGCTTCGAATTCGGCGGGGATGCCTTCGAGCCACGCGAGCGCGTCGCGCAGCGCGCACGCCGCGCCGCACAGCTTCGGGTCGGCGCTCGCCAGCGCCCGTTTCGTCGCGGAGGCGGCTTCGGCGCTCAAAACGTCGAGCAGGGCGGGAAATTCCGCCGCCCTGGAAAGCCGGTACAGCCTTTCGACGGTCTCCCGAGGCAAGCCGTGGCTGTTCATCGCCCCCCCGCAAACAGATTGAAGTCTCGCCCCGACACCGGCGCGCCCTCCGGCCCGAGCGCGCGGGGGGCGGTGGCGGCGGGTTGCCCTTGCGCCATCAGTTGCTGTTGCAGTTGCTGTTGCAGTTGCTGTTGCGCCAATTCCCGCGCTTGCTGTCGCTTTTCGATCTCCTCGCGCGTCGGGGCGATCTGGTCGGGGTCGAGCGAGAGGGTTTCGGCGGTGCTGCGCAAAAGCTCGGCCCGGCGGGCTTCGCCCATGATGGCCAGATCGGTCGGGTTGTTGGTCGTCTGCAAAAACTCGTTGCGCCGCACCTGCGCTTGCTCGCGCACGATCAGCGCGGTCGAGCCTTTCGCCACCACCTTCACGTCGCCCTTGATGCTCCGGTCGGGGTGGTAGAGCATGGCGTAGCGGAACATCGCCGAGATGAGCGGCTCGATGATGCCCGTGTCGATGTTCGACACGATGGCCTTGACCGTTTTGCTCGCCGCGCCCATCAGCATCGAGAGCCCGGAGGCGGTCCGGCCCGCGCCACCGACGTTTGAATCGCCCTGGATGTAGCGGGGGATACCCGATATTTCGTCGGCCAACGCCGCGAATTTCTCGTAGATCGCCATCAGCTCGGCGGCGTGCATGTCCGGCTGAAAAAAATGGAGCGGCGGGACGCTGGATTGGCCGTATTTCGCGGTGTTGAACCGCCACACTTTCCAGGGCCACATCTTTTTGCCGTCCTCGCCCGGCGGCATCTGTTCGAGATCCACGCCGGCTTGCGGGCCGGAGGCGATCGCCATGTTGTTGCCGAGCGCGCGGGCCGCCGCGTTGCACATTTTTTGAAGGTAATCGATGGTAAGGGGGATGCCGATGCCCCAAAACGAGCCGGGGCGAGCGCGGTAGACCGCTTTGTGATAGGGCCGGAACGCCTCGTGCGGCTCCTTGATATCCACCCGGAACACATGGGAGTCGATCATCCACGCTTCGATGGAATATTCCGCCAGCGGCTCGACCGACTTGACGCCCCAATCGATCAGCAGTTGCCCTTGCACCTCACCGAAAAAGATCAGCGCATCGAGCGTGTTGGAGCCGGGCAGATAAGCGGATCCGCTTTTGCTCGAAGCGGCGGCGACCGCCTGGTCGACGTGTTCGGCTTCGCGGTGGCCGGTCGTCCCGTGTTCCTTGAGAATGTCGTCGATTTCGCGGTCGTTGTAGCCGTCGATCCCTCTGAACGAGCGTAAGTCGCTACGCCGCAACTTGTAAATTTCGATCAGATAGTCGGCGTCTTCGACGGACGTGGCGTCGCCGGACGGATACAAATCGAGCGGGCTGACGCGCTCGACTTCCGGATAGACCTCTTCCTTCTCAACCGGCGTCCATTGCCCGTCTTTTTGCTCCCACGCGAGCCGGCGCCGGGTGCGCGGCACCGGCCCTTTCAGGATCGCCGTGCCAAAAGTCGTCAAGTCCAGGTCGATGGCGTTGGCCATGACGGCTTTAAACGCCGACTCGTCGAGATAATCTTCGATGGTTTTAGCCATCTTATCGGCGCGGGCGCGCGCCGCTTTCTCGCGCGCCCGCATCGCGTCGGCCTTGGCTTTTTCGGTGGCCTGAGCGATTTGCGCCTTGACCGCCTCGGGATCGGGAACGGTCCCGCTTTCGGCGATCTGGCGTTGCGCGGCGTCGAGCGCGGCCCGATTGATGATGTCCGCTATCGCGGCCGATTCCCCAGGCGACAGGTCGGGAACGGCGGTCGGGTCCAAGCCCCAAGGCCGATCCAGGCTCAATACGTCTCTGATCCACGAGCCGGCGCCGACGCATTTCTGCTCGGTGAGGCGCACGAACAGTTCGGAGCCGCCGAATTTGCGGATTTCCGCCAGCACGTCCGGCTCGTAGCGCCCCGCGCGCTGGTTGAGCGCGGCGATCATCTCCGCTTCGATGTGCGACTTGGCGGCTTTGGCGTCTTCGAAGCAGCGGCGGATGTGCGACGACAGGTTGGAGATGACCTGCTCGCGGCGCTTGTCGGCTTCCCGCTCGGCTTCCCGCTCCAGCGCCACCAGTTCGGCGTTGCTGAACGCGGGCATGATGGAATCGCTCCGATAGCCCGGCGCTTGCCTGAAATCGACGGGAACCGGCGGTAACATGATCAGGTCCACCCGGCGGCGGTTGGAATGTCGGCGCTATCGCGCGCCCCCCGGCGCTCGTCCTGCCGGGCGAACCCTTGCGCCCACTGCCGGAAAGCGTCGGCGCCGTGGCTGTTGTCATCGTGTAGCGGATGCGACTGAAAGCAGCCCAAGCGCTCGTTCCACGCGCGACGGTATTTCGACAGGCGCTTGATGCCCTCGGCGCACGCGACTTCGTCGAACCGGCTGATCGCGATACCGTCGCGCGTCGCCTGAATACCTTTCAGCAAATCGGTGGCCGGCACCACCCTGATCGGACGCATCCCCAGCTTTTCCGCTTCGTCGGCGTAGGTTTTGCCGTCCTTGGGGTCGCGCTTGGCGGCGTCGTGCGGCAAGTAGTGCGTGCCGAAGGCGAACCCCGGTTTCAGGTGGCGCTCTTTCAGCAGGTTCCAGTAGTGTTGCAGCGGTTCGCCCGATCCTTCGTGATAGCCGATGAAGTGATGGGCGGTCCCTACCTGCTGGTGCACCCAGATCGCCGTGAAATCGTCGATGCCGATATCCCAAAACGTGTTGATCGGCGCGCGCGGATCGGGGGGCACCGCGCAAATCCGCCCGTCCTTCCGCGCTTGCGCGAGCTGCGCGCTGTAATAAGCCCCCTCCGTGGCGACTTTGAACGCTTCATCCGGGGTGCTCGGATACTCGCGGAAACAATCTTCTTGCAGCTTTTCGCGCTTCGCCGCATACCAGTTTCGTTGCGGCTCGCCGAGCGGCCGGCCGATTTCGGCTTCGAGCTGCGTGAAGTAGCGCCGTAGCGCGTCATTGATCGGTTGCGGGTCGGCGAGCGAATAGGTCGGCTCTTTCCACCACGGGAAGAAAAAGAACCGATAATCGGCGACGCCCGGCGTTTTTTTGGCTTCGGCGAGCGCCTTGGCCCGTTGGGTGTAGTCGTAAAAGTAGCCCTCGTTTCCCTCGGCGGTCGACTCGATGACGACCAGGTTGCCGGGCGCGACCGTTTCGAGCGATCCGGTCACCACCTCCTTCGCGCGCGGCGGGAACTGGGCGCAAATTTTGCCGAACTCCGAGATGTGCAAAAAATGGATGGTGCCGGAGCGCAGCGAGGTCGCGACGCGAATCGACGAACCGTTCGCGAAGCGGTAGCGGTGGATGCTATCCGTGACCGCCGGAACGGCGCGGCGCACCGCCGCCGGCAGGTTCTCGTAGGGGAATTTGACGTTGCGGGCAAACAGCTCCTTGGCGCTGTCGTCGTTGTGCGCGATCACGCCGCACGCCGTGTTGGGCACAAACAGAGCGGTATCGAGTTGCAGCAGGTTGACGAGCGTCGACAAACCGAGCTGCCTGACTTTTAAGATGAGGTTGTTGCAATGGAGCTGTTCGAACAGCTCGCGCTGCGCCCAATTCATCCGAAATTTGATCCGCCGCCCCTGCTTGTCGATGATCCAATAGAGATTATCGAGCCGCCAGCGCTGGTTGCCGAACGTCGCCAGCATCGCGCCGCGATCGAGATCAATCATCGTCGTCGCCACCGGCGTCGGCGCCGCCAGCACCGGCTTTTTTGCGCGCTCTGCTCAGCGCGTCGGCCCCCGCCCCGGCGATCAGCGCCAGCAGCTCCTTCAACTCCTCGCTAACGTCGAGCGCGAACCGGTCGTTGAACATTCCGAGGTGGCGCGCCAGCGAGTCGAGCGCGCCCTTCTTTTGGTCGAAGCGCACTTTTCTGACTTCGCCGACGCCCATGATGGAATTGCCGACCGTCACTACATCGATGCCGGTGATCGCCGCCGCCGTATCGTCGTCCAGATCGCCGATAGGCTTCAGAATTCCCGACTCGTCGTAGAGTTTTCTGGGGTCGAAAAACGCGATCTTGGCGTACTCTTGCCGTATGCGTACGGCGGTGATCATCGACCGCTCTTCGATCTCGGCCGTAAGCTTTTGTATCTCTTCGGCTATGCTGCGATTTGCTAATAGATAAGCGCCGCGCGCGTTCGCGCCGGTCGGGCTGTAACCCGCCCGGATCGCCGCCTGCGCGCCGTTCCGGTCTTTCACGTACTCGACCGCGAACGCTCGCTGTTTCGGCGTGAGCGCCACCGCCTAGACACCCGCTCGAAGCCCCGGCGCGGATTGAAAAACCCGCGTGTCGGCTGTGCTGAATTTGTGCCGGTTTACCGAGATTTTATTGGAGTTGCTTCGATCTGTTTTGGGGTAGAAAGAGCAAGCGATTGAAAGAGAAGTGTGTTTTGACAGACTCGAAATCGGATGGGGGTCT
>DJIW01000083.1 GCA_002433805.1 Competibacteraceae bacterium UBA6584
GCCGGAACTGAAGACTGGGGCCGGGGTGGGCGTGCGCTGGCGCTCGCCGGTGGGGCCGGTGCGGATCGATTTGGCCACCGGACTGGACCGCCCGCCGGGCGACGCCTTCCGCTTCTCTTTCAGCATCGGGCCGGATCTATGAGCGAGCAAGCGCGCGAACGCGAGCGCCCGTCCCCGCTCAGGCGTCCGCTGTTCTGGTTGATTGGCGTCCCGCTGGCGCTGCTGCTGTTGATCGCGCTGGTGGCCAGCATCGCCATCACCACCGAAACCGGCCTCAGCACCTTGCTGGGGCTGGCCAACCGCTTCGCGCCGGGCCAGTTGAGCTACGACAAACTGAACGGCAGCCTGTGGGGGCCTTTGCAAGTCGAGGGGCTGCGCTACGAAGACGGCCCGCTCAAACTCAAGCTCGACCGCGCCGACTTGGACTGGAGCCCCGGTGATCTGCTCGACCGCCAGCTCAACATCAGCCGCTTGCATTTCGAAGGGCTGGAACTGCGGCTGCCGCCCGGCGAGCAAACGCCCGCCTCCTCCGAACCGTTTGTCCTGCCGGACCTGCAACTGCCCGTCGGCGTCAACATCGACGACCTGCAAGGCCGCGACATCCGCATCGTGCCGCCCGTCGGCGACCCGATCCAACTCGACGCCGTCAAGCTCAAGGCCCGCTCGGACGCCGAGGATCTGAACATTGAATCCCTGGAGGTTAAATCGCCGTTGGGCGAGGCGCGGGTGAGCGGGCGGGTCAATCCCACCGGAAACTATCCGCTCGATCTTGAACTCAACTGGCAAGCGCCGCTCGAACCCTACGGCGTTTTTAACGGTCAAGGCACGGTCAAGGGCGAACTGCGCGAGCGCCTGAGCTTCGACCAGCGCGTGACCGGTCCGGCCGATATCAAACTCACCCTCAACGGCGAGGTGCGCCAGCCGCTGGGCGAAGCCGCCTGGTCGGTCAAAACGGATCTGAACGCGCCCGAGCTCAAGCCGTTTGTCCCGGCCCTGGCCGGTAAGCCTTTGACCGCTCAGGTCGAGGCGCAAGGGGTCATGGCCCGCTTCAACGGCAAGGGCGAAATCAAGACCGTCGCGCCGGAGCTGGGACCGACCACCGTGCAGTTCGCCGCCACCGGCGATCCCAAGGCGATCACCCTCAGCGAACTGCGGGTCAGCGCGCCTGACTATCCGTTGAATTTCACCGCGCAAGGCGATGTACAACTGAGCCCGGACCAGCTGGGCCGGTTCAACGCCAAGGGCGAGTTGAACGCCACCGCGCCGCAGCTCGGCCCGACCACCGGCCACTTCGTCGCCTCCGGTGATCTGAAGGCGATCACCCTCAGCGAACTGCGGGTCAGCGCGCCGGATTACCCGTTGAACCTGACCGCGCAAGGCGACGTGAAGCTGACCCAAGACGCGCTGGGCCGCTTCAACGCCAAAGGCGAGTTGAACGCGAACGCGCCGGAAATCGGGCCGGCGGTGGTCCGATTCAGCGCCTCCGGCGATCCGAAACAGGTCAAGCTCGACGAGCTTCGCCTGACTTCTCCCGGCGCGCCGCTGACCTTGACCGCCCAGGGGACAGTGCAACTGCCCGAACTCCGCTTCAACGCCGACGGTCAGTGGCAATCGCTGACTTGGCCCCTGCGCGGCGTCCCGCAAGTGGAAAGCGCCAAGGGCAACTTCAGCGCCGAGGGCACTCCCAAGGATTACCGTTTTGAACTGACCGCCGAAGGGGTCCAAGGCCCGAACGTCCCCAAGGGCCGCTGGACTTTGAGCGGTCAAGGGTCGGATCAGGGCGTGCGCGACGTGAAACTGGTCGGCGACGTGTTGCAGGGCAGCCTGCAAGCCGCCGCCGACGCGACCTGGGCGCCGGCGGTCGGCTGGCGGGCGACGGTCAACGGTCAGGGCTTGAATCCGGGCGCGCATTGGAAAGACGTGCCCGGCAAGCTCAATTTTCAGCTCAAGACCGACGGCGGGATCGAAAACAACGCCTTGCGGGCGAATCTGCTGTTGGAACAGCTGAACGGCACCCTGAGCGGACAGCGGGTGTCCGGGGCGGCCGACCTCAGCGTGCAAGGCCAAAATCTGACCGTCAGAGCCTTGCGCGTGAACGCCGACGACGCGCGGCTCGAAGCCAGCGGCGCGCTGGCCGAGCGCTGGGATTTGGCGTGGACGCTCGATGTCCCGCAACTCAAATCGCTGGTTCCAGGCGTCAGCGGGACGGTGGCCAGCAGCGGCAAATTGACCGGCTCCCGCGACCAGCCGGCGGTCGCGGCCAATTTCACGGTGCGCGATCTGCGCCAGGGCGATACCCGCGTCCAGCAGTTGCGCGGCGATCTCAACCTCGATGTCGGCGGCGCGAGCCGCTCGCGGTTGAACGTGACCGGACAGGGGCTCAGCTTGGGCGGCCAACACTGGAAAAACTTGCGGCTCGACGGCGCCGGAACGCCGGCCGCGCACGAACTGACCGCGCAACTGAGCGGCGATCCGGGCAATTTCCAGCTCGCGCTCGCCGGCGGATTGCAACAGCCAGCGATGCTCTGGCAAGGCCGCGTCACCCAATTGAGCGCCAAGGACACTCCGGTCGGAAACTGGACGCTGGAGCAGCCGGCGGCGCTGCGCGCCTCGGCCAAGGACGCCAGTTTGGAAACCGCCTGCTTGAGCAGCGCCCCGTCCCGATTGTGCCTGCAAGGCCAGTGGCGGCAATCGGGCGACTTCAACGGCCGGGCGCAGTTGAGCAAGCTCAACCCGGAACGGTTCAAACGGTTTTTGCCGGCCGGCGCCAGCCTGACGACCAGCATCGACGGCGAAGCGACCGCCAGCGGCAAAATCGGCGGCGCGCTGCAAGCCAAGCTGAACGTCAACGTCGCGCCCGGCAGCGTGACCACCCAAGCCGACGGCCGTCCGGTGCGCATCGCCTTCAACGGCGGCAACGCCCAACTCGACGCCACCCAACAAACCGCCGCCGCCCGGGTCCGGCTGGATCTGGGCCAGACCGGTCAGTTACAGGCCAACCTGCAGGTTCAAGACCCGCTCGGCGCGGCCCGCTTGAACGGCAAGGTGGATGCCGCCGTCACCGACTTGACGCTGGTCAAGGCCTTTGTCCCCCAGATCACCGAAATCTCCGGACAAGTCCGCGCCAATGTCGCCATCGGCGGCACCGCCTCCAATCCGGTGGTGCAAGGCGATGTGCGGCTGCAAAATGCCGCCGCCACCCTTCCGGAAGCGGGCCTGCAACTGAAAAACATCCAATTCGCCGCCGTCAGCGCCGGCCGAGGCCCCGTTCAGTTACAAGGTTCGGTCGATTCGGAACCGGGCCAATTGCAAGTCGCCGGCCAACTCGATCCCGCGAAATTGCAGCTTACCCTGGCGGTGACGGGCGAAAATTTTCAGGCCATCAAATCCACCAACGTCCAGGTGCAAATCAGCCCTGATCTCAAACTCGACCTCACCCCACAACTGGCTCGGGTCGAAGGCGAGGTCACCATCCCCCGAGCGTTCATCAGACCGGGCGGCGAACGGCCGGGCGTGGTCAACCCCTCCGGCGACGCGGTGATCGTTCGCGATCAGGACGGCAAAGTTCCGGAAGCCAAAGGCGGCGGCATGGCGATCTTCGCCGATGTGCGCGTCGTGCTCGGCCAAGAGGTGTTTCTCGAAACGCCCGCGTTCAAGGGCAAATTGCAAGGCGACCTTCGCGTGGTCGAGACGCCGCAGTTGGCCCCGCGCGGTTCCGGCAATATCGAAGTCGTGGCCGGCAAATACAAAATTTACGGCGAGGAAATCGAAATCCAGCGCGGCCAGTTGCTGTTTAGCAGCAGCCCGCTCGACAATCCGGCCTTGGACTTGCGGGTGGTGCGGCAAGAACGGGATATCATTTCCGGCAACGAGATCATGGCCGGCGCGCAAATTCGCGGCACGGTGAAAAGGCCCAAGCTGAGCTTCTTCTCCACGCCCACCATGTCCGATCCCGACACCCTCGCTTATTTGGTGTTGGGTCGAGCGCCGGGCGGCGGAGGCGCTGAATCGGCGATGCTGTTTAAAGCGGCCAGCGCGCTCGGCGCGGGTCAGACCGGCGGCGTCACCAACAGCCTGAGCGATGCGTTCGGCCTGGATTCCGCCGAACTGGGCAGCAGCAGCGGCGGCGGCACCTCGTTCATGGTCGGCAAGAATCTGACGCCGAGGCTCTACGTCGGCTACGGGATCGGCCTGCTCAACGCCGTCAACACCTTCTTCCTCAAATACCGCTTCACCAAACACCTGATGCTCGAATCCGCCAGCAACATCCTCGGCACCGGCGGAGATGCGGTCTACACCATCGAGCGCTGAACCGGACGCTCACCCGCATGCCATCACTTTTGGTGCGGCGGGTCCGGCGCGACGATTTTAACCGGCGGCGCGCTCCAGGCGTTGAAGCCCGCGTCCTTGCTGGCGGCGGCCGTCAAATCTTGCCGCACCGCCTCCACCAAGCCGTTCAAATCGCCGCCCTTCATGCCGATTTCGCCGAGCACGGCGTCCAGGATCGGCTGCTGGGCGCGATAAGCCAGCGCCGCCGCCACCGCTTGTTCGGCGAGGTTGCCGCCGCCCGAACCGCTTGCACTGCCCCCTCCGCCGCTCGCGCCGCGGTTGAGACCGTCCACCTGCACGATTTTGATGCCGTCTATTTTTTCGATGGGCTTGACCGAGGCTTCGATAATGGCGGGCAAGGCGTCCAACAGCTTCATTTTCACTTGCATGGCGATTTGGTCGGCCGCCAGTGTATTCAACGCCGTATTGCGCATTTCGATGCCCTTGGCGTCCACCTGATATTGAACCTGTTGCGCCTCGGCTTTGATCTTGATCGCTTGAGCGTGATTTTCGGCCGCGTCCTTTTCCGCCTCGGCGGCGACCCGGACGCCGATGGCCCGCTGCTGGGCGTCCTGATCGGCGACCACCAAGGCCACCTGCTTTTCGCGTTCGGCGACGGCAACCTCGCGCGCGGTCTTCACTTGCTCCTCGGCGCGGGCCGCCAGGGCGCGGGCTTCGTTGGCTTGTTTTTCGGCTTCGGATTGCGCCTTGGATTTCTCGGCGACCGAAATCAGCCGGTCTTGATCCGCCAGCGTGGTTTGCTTCTCCTGTTCGATCTTGGCGACTTGCAGCGCGCGGTTGGCTTCGATCTGACGCTGTTGGATGGCGCGATTTTTCTCGACTTCCGCTTCCTTGATCTGACGTTCGGCCTCGATCTTGGCCTGTTGGGCTTCGCGCTCCCGCTGCGCCGTGATGCTGGCCACTTCCGCCGACTGTTGGGCTTGCCGGGTGGCGACTTCCTGCTGTTGTTGCAAGGTGGCGAAGGTCTGATCTTTTTCGATGGTGAGTTTGAGCTGAGTCGCCTCGTAATTCTTCTTGGCGATGGCGACCGCCGTGTCTTGTTCGATCTCGTTGCGCTCCCTGGCCCGCTGCTGGGTTTGCTGGGTGAGTTTGGTCAAACCCTCGGCGTCGAAGGCGTTTTGAGCGTCGAAATATTTGATCGGCGTTTGATCGAGCCGGGTCAGGCTGACCGATTCCAGCTCCAGGCCGTTTTTCAGCAAATCCTCGGAGACGGCGTTCTGCACCGCTTGGATGAAGTCGGCGCGCTTGTCGAGCAACTGATGCATGCTCATCGACACCGCCGCCGCGCGCAGGGCATCGACGAATTTGTCTTCCACCAATTCCTTCAACGAATCAGGGTGCATGGTGCGCTGGCCCAGGGTCTGGGCCGCGTTGGCCACGCCTTCGATGTTGGGGATGACCCGCACGAAGAAAGCCGCCACCGCGTCGACCCGCAGGCGGTCCAGCGTGATCAAGCTGTCCGCGCCGGCGCGGGAGACTTCCAGCTTGAGGGTGTTCATGTTGATGTTCACGCATTCATGAAACACCGGCAGCACGATCGCGCCACCGTCCATTACCACTTTTTGTCCGCCCAGGCCGGTGCGGACGAATGACAGCTCCTTGGACGAACGCCGGTACAGGCGCGAAAAAATCACGCCGACGGTCAGCAGGGCGACCAGCACGATACCGGCCATAACGCCCATTTCCAGTAGGTTGTTCATGTTCCTTTTTCCCTAAACGTTCAAAATCTCAGAGAATATCGGGACGGGGGTTGGGGATCGCCAGAAACCGCGATCCCGCGATTTGTCGGATCAACAGCACCGACTCGCCGGCCCCGAACGCAAGATCTGAGCCTTCGGGTTCGACCCGGACATAAAGGGTTTGTCCGTGAAGGTTCTTGACCCGCGCCTCGGCGGGATAACCGGCCCGCGCGGTGCCGCTTACCACCACCGCCATCCGCCCCACCAGGCTATCGAAGCTCACGGCGGTCGTTTCATCGCGCGGGATCAGGCGGGCGATGGCCGCGCCCGACATCCGCACCACCGGCAAAGCGCCGAGAAACGCCGCGACCGCCGAAACCGGCGCGGGCGGATAAAAGCCGAATCCTCCGTGAATGACACTGTTGATGGTATAGCCGATGACGGCAAACGCGGTGAGCAGGATGACTAACAGCACCAGGATCGGGACCTTGCCGATATGCAGCCAGCCCAGCCAGGAATCGGAGACGCCTTCGATGCCGTGCGCCGCGTCGGGCAGCAGATGATCGAGCAACCCGGACAAGCTCAGGCCGATCAGCAGCGCCAAGCCTTCGAGGATCGCGATCGCCAACAACAGCAAGACCGCCACGGTAAAAAGCCACGATTCCGGCGCGAAAAATAACTCCATCGTCTCGCGTCCGGTCCTAATTCGCGCCGTGTCCGGCCTTGAGGGCGGCCAGCCGTTCGGCGATTCGGCGACGGCGCTGCATGTCGGCCAATTCCTTGAGTTGGCTGGCGTCTCCATTGATTCCAGCCTGAAGGCCGGCGACCCCGGTCTGTCGCGCCAGCACCCGGCCAAACGCCGCCGACGCATCGTCGACCCGCAGTTGATAATCCGCGCCGCCGCTGGATGCGGTTGAAGCCGCCGGACGGCTCAGGCTGGCTTGATAGTCGATCAGGAGTTGATCGAGTTCGCGCTTCTTGGCGAGCAGCGCCATGATATAGCTTTCCAGGTCTTGAGCCCGCTCGGATTGCTCGTCGAGCGATTTCTGCAGCACCGGCAGTAAGTCCTCAATGTCCGCTTGCCGGCCGATGGCGGCTTCGGCCAGATCGTCGCGCTCCCGCGCCAGGGCCGCATCAATCTGTTCGCTCAGTTTTTCATGCTCGGCGTTGAGCTTGGCTATTTGGGATAGCACCAAATGTTTGGCGGCTTCAGCCTTGCCGAGATCGACTCTCACTTCGGCGGTCACCTGTTCGATCTCGCGAATGGCTTGGCGCATGGCGGCTTCCGGAGCCAAGCTTTCGGCCTTGTCGAGCAAGGCGTGCGCGCCGCCGGCGATGATGCGGGAAACTCGGGTTGCAAATGTATCAGCCATGGCTCTGCTCCCTTTCCTTACGGTTCTCGATAATTTCAGCGATTTCAATGATATCAGGTAGATAACGGTCCAACACATCCCGATCATAGGTGGCTGGATGGGTGGTCACGCCGGCGCGCAACAGCGTCGCGAACAGACGGAAACATTGTTGCGCGAGAATCGCTTCGACCTCCACCGCTTGCTCTCGGCCGGCCTCGCTCGCTAACCGAGTGGAAACCAGAGTGGCCATGATTTGAGGCCCCCACTCCGCTACCGCGCCGATCAGGTCCGAATGGATTTTATGCTTGCGCTCGTAGGCCGAAAGCGACTCCGCAAAGGGCTGCGCCAAGGCTTTCATCCAGACCGCGCACATTTCAGGACTGGTCATGCCCGCCTCCTGCTTGCGGGTTCTCGCCAGCAGCGCGCGCAGCTTTTCACTGGGGGTCTTGGCATCCGATTCTTGTAACGAGGATAACCACTGGAAATCTTCGTCCGGCACTCGGATTGAAATGGTTTGCATTTGAGCCATAATCGCTCCTAATTTGCCGACAATTGATTTCATATAAATGAATGCGATTGCAATCGCATACAATTTAGAGCAATTAATACTCATTGTCAAACTTTGATCAGCGGCGATCCAAACTCTTCAGCACGCTTTACCATGGGCGAACGCGCCGCTCGTGACCCACGCCAATGCCGGCGGACGCTATGCCACAACCCCTGGGCCGTCCAATCCGAATGAGCCCGAACGGTCAGAACAGAGAATCGGCATTGGGGACATGCGGCCAACACGGGCGCGGGATGGCCGCCTTCCGTCGGTCTGTTCCGGCTTCGAGATCTCCGCCGAATGCCAAGGCCGGTCAGCCGCTGACTCTTGAGCCGATCACCTGAAATAATCCGGCTCGTTACCCGCCTTCCACTTGATGTTGCACCCCACGCTCGGCCGCTGTTCGGGCGAGACCGGCCAGCCGGTTAAAATGGCGTCCGCGGCCGCCCGCAGGCTGGCCCCGGTCACCGGAACGGCGTTGCCCGGCCGGCTCCCATCGAACTGCCCGCGATAAACCAGCTTGCGCTCGGCGTTGAACAGAAAGAAATCCGGCGTGCAGGCCGCCTGATAGGCTTTGGCGGTGTTTTGACTTTCATCGTACAAATACGGAAAGGGATAACCGAACGTCCTCGCCTCCTCTGTAGAACGACACATG
>DJIW01000044.1 GCA_002433805.1 Competibacteraceae bacterium UBA6584
GGATGATAGGACATGCAATCTGATGGTGCAGCGCTACGACCGAGCAGCAAAGATGAAGAAAAACAGCCGGAAGTCAACCGGCGAAGCGTCCTCAAATGGGCGGCGTGCGGCATCGGAGCGCTAGCCATCGCGCCCGATTTGCTTAAAGCGGGCATTTTAAACGAGCGTTCCCTGGTCTTCTATAACCCCAATACCGGAGAAAGCGTGCGGCGGGTTTATTGGACGCCGCGCGACGGCTATATCCGCGAATCCATCGGGGAAATCAGTTGGGCTTTGCGCGACCATCACAACGGAGAAGTCAAGCAATTCGACGCCGGCGTGTTGGATCAATTGTACGCTCTGCAATTGCAAATCGGCTCTATGACGCCGATTAACGTCATCAGCGGCTACCGCTCGCCGATCACCAACCAACGGCTGTCCGAAGGCAGCAGCCGGGTGGCGCGCAACAGTTATCACATGCAAGCAATGGCGCTGGACGTGCGGCTTCCGGGCGGTCGGATTTCCGATCTCTACCGCGCGGCGCGCTCGCTGGGCGCGGGCGGGGTCGGTTATTATCCGCGCTCCAACTTCATCCACATCGACAGCGGCCCGGTGCGGTATTGGAGCTAAGTTCGCGTTGAATGGCGCAAAAACAACAGGGGGCGGCTTCGGCCGCCCCTGTTGTTTTAAAGCAACCGCTTAGAACAGCAGCCGGGGGAGGAACAAGCTGATCTGCGGCACATAGGTAATGATGATCAAGAAGCTCAACATGATCATCAACCAGGGCATGGCGGCCTTCACTACATCCCACAACGGCATCCCGGTGACGCCGGAGGTCACGAACAGATTCAAGCCCACCGGCGGCGTGATCATGCCGATTTCCATGTTCACCGTCATGATGATACCCAAATGCACCGGATCGATGCCGAGCTGGGTGGCGATCGGAAAAAAGATCGGAGCCAAAATTAACAGAATCGACGACGGCTCCATGAAGTTGCCGGCGATCAGCAGGATGATGTTGACCACGATCAGGAACTGCCAGGGGGCCAGACCCCAGCCGACGATGGTTTCAGCCATGGTCTGCGGGATGCGCTCGGTGGTCAGCACATGGGCGAACAGCATGGCGTTGGCGATGATGAACAGCAGCATCACCGTCACCTTGGCGGCTTCGCCGAACACGTGCGGCACATCTTTCCAGGTCATGTCCTTGTGGATAACCATGGCGACGAAGAAAGCGTAGACCGCCGCCACCGCCGCCGCTTCCGTCGCGGTGAAAATGCCGCCGTAAATGCCGCCCATCACCACGAAAATCAAACCCAACCCCCAAATCGCGTCCTTGGCCGCGATCATCAGCTCGCCAAAGGAGGCCCGCGGCTGGGTCGGAATCTTGAATTTGCGAGCGCTGATATAAATGGCTGCCATCAGCATCAGACCGAGCAGGAGGCCGGGAATTACACCGGCCATAAACAACTGGCCAACCGAGGTTTCGGTCGCGGCCCCGTACACCACCATGACGATGGACGGCGGGATCAAGATACCCAAGGTACCCGCGTTGCAGATGATGCCAGCGGCGTATTTCTGCGGATAACCCGATTTAACCATCGCGCCGATGACGATGGAGCCAATGGCGGCCACCGTGGCCGGCGAGGAGCCGGATACCGCCGCGAACAACATGCAGGCCAACACCGACGCGATAGCCAGCCCGCCGTGTAGATGGCCAACCGCCGCAATGGCGAAGCGGATCAGCCGCCGGGCTACCCCACCGGTGGTCAAAAACGCCGAGGCGAGGATGAAAAACGGGATTGCCAACAGGGTGTAATGCTCCATGGTGTCGAACAGCTTGAGCGACATGGAGGCCAGCGAATCGTTGGTGAAGAACAGGATGGTCAGAATGCTGGCCAAGCCCAGGGAGAAGGCGATCGGCACCCCGATGATCAGCAAGGCGAACAATACGGTGAACAGGAACAGCGTAGTCATGGCGCTTTCTCCTGGCGGGGCTGAGCGGCGGCAGGATGTAGCGTCTCGGAGGTTTCCACCGCTTCGATGGCTTCGCGAGCTTCATCGGCTAACTGCAAGCCGGCTTGTCGGCCGAGGATGGTATTCCAGGCGACTTGCAGCAATCGCAGCAGCGCCAAGGCCAAGCCGAGCGGCAGCATGATGAAGGGCACCCAGCGCGGGATCGGCAAATCCTGGGCTTCGATGCCGATGGTGTAGAGCTTGTAAACGTATTGCGTCGCGCCCACCAGCAGGATGATGCAGTAAGCACAGCAACATAATACGGCGATCAAGCCGACGATACGGCGCAAATGGGGTGGGAATTGACGCACGATGACATCGATGCCGATGTGCGCGCCCACCTTGATTCCGTAGGAGATACCGAAAAGAACCAGCCAAGCGAACAGATAAGTCGTCAATTCCAGCGCCCAGCCAAAACCGGTGCCAAAGATGTAACGGGCGATCACCTGGCTGAAGGTGATGGCGGTCATCAACGCCAGCAGCAGCGCGATAAACCCTTCCTCCAGTTGCTGAATGATGCGGGTCGGCATAAAGATTTCTCCAGCGCGAGCACAAACAAACCTCCCCACTGTTGAGAGCGTGGGGAGGGCCAGAGCGTGGAATTACGGCTTGTTGGCCGCGCGGGCGGCGTCGACGACATCCTTGCCGATCTTATCGGTGAATTTGTCGTAGACCGGTTTCATCGCCGTCTGCCAGGCCGTGCGTTGCTCGGCGCTGAAGGGCAGAATTTGAGTCTTGCCGGAATCCTTGATCTTCTGACGGTCTCCATCGTTGAGCGCGCTGGAGGACTTGTTGACCTCGGTGGTCACCTCGGCCAGGATCTTTTCCAGGGTCGCGCGCACGTCGGCGGGCAAGTCGCTCCAGAATTTGGCGTTGGCGACCACCATGTAACCCAGATAGCCGTGGTTGGATTCGGTGAAGAAGGGTTGCACTTCAAAGAATTTCTGCGAATAGGCATTCGACCACGGGTTTTCCGCGCCGTCGACCACTCCGGTTTCCAGCGCTTGGTAAACTTCGGCGAAGGCCAATTTTTGCGGGACGCCGCCGACCGCCTTGAATTGCGCTTCGAGAATATCGGACGCTTGAATGCGGAATTTCAAACCCTTGGCGTCGTCCGGCATTTTCAGCGCCTTCTTGGCCGAGAGCTGCTTCATGCCGTTATCCCAATAGGCCAGGCCGGTCATCCCTTTCTTCGACAGCGAATTGAGGATGCCCTTGCCGGTGGCGCTGTTGTGGAAACGGTGGACCGCCGCGATGTCGTCGAACAGAAACGGTAGATCGAATACCTGAATCTGATCGGTGTAGCGGTCGAACTTCGACAGCGAAGGCGCGATCAACTGCACGTCGTTGAGCAGCAGCGCCTCCAGTTCCTTGCCGTCGCCGAACAGTTGCGAGTTGGGAAACACCTCGACCTTCACCTTGCCGGCCAAGCGCTCCTCGGCCAATTTTTTGAACATCAATGCGCCTTGGCCCTTGGGAGTGCCATCGGCCACGACATGCGAAAACTTGATCACGGTTTGGGCGCTGGCGATTCCGGCCAACAGCGTCAAGGCAGCGCCGCCGACCAAGGCGCGGATAATTGAATGACGGGACATACGGGCTTCTCTCCTTTGCGGTTTATTCGTGTTACTTGCTTAACAACGTTAAATTAAAAGGGCTGGCGGCACTAAGAAGCCGAGCCTGGAATAAGAATAGAAGAAATATGGCAAAGGGGAGAAAAAGCTGCGCCGGCGAGCGCCGTTGTCCGGAAAACACCCTCAGCCGCGGATGCCGGTTCCGCGCTTGAGCAACCACAAACTGCAGCCGAACAAAGCCGCGTCCAACAGGACAATGATGGCGAAGGCGGTGGCGATATTGATATCCGATACGCCCAGCAGCCCGTAGCGGAACGCATTGACCATGTACAGGATGGGATTGAACAGGGAAACGTCCTGCCAAAACGGCGACAGCATTTTGATGGAATAAAAGATGCCGCCGAGATAAGTCAACGGCGTCAGCACGAAAGTCGGAATGACCGAAATATCGTCGAAACTCTTGGCGAAGATGCCGTTGATTAACCCGCCGAGCGCGAACAGCACCGAGGTCAGCAAGATGACCAGCAAGGTCAGCATCGGATGCTGCCAATGCAAGTCAGCGAAAAACAGCGAAATCGCCGTGACCACCACGCCCACCGCCAAGCCGCGCGCCGCGCCGCCGCCGACGAAACCCAGGACGATGATGGCGTTGGGCAGCGGCGACACCAGCAACTCCTCGATATGCCGCTGGAATTTGGCGCTGAAAAACGACGAGACGACATTGGAATAGGCGTTGGTGATCACCGCCATCATGATCAGGCCCGGCGCGATGTATTGGGTGTAGGAAAACCCGTCCACCGGCCCGAGTTGGCTGCCGATCAGCTTGCCGAAGATGATGAAGTACAAGGCGGTGGTGATCGCCGGCGGCAGCAAGGTTTGAATCCATATTCGCAAAAAGCGCAGGGTTTCCTTGATCAGGATGGTTTGAAGCGCGATGAAATGCGCGCGCGGGTTCCCGCGCGCGGGCTGGTCCGGAATCACGGTGCGTTCTCTCGTTGCAAATGGGGATTAACTACTATACTGCACGGAGAACGCCTCGACATGACCGAGACCCCCGCTCGGTCGTGGCCAACGAGAGACCCGATCTTAAAATCCGCGATCTAACAGCCTGGAACTTACTATGTCAGACGAAAACATCGAAGCTAACGACGGCGCGCCTGATTTTTCGGACCCGCCGCAAACTCCCCCGCGCTCCGCGCCCGATGCGGAACCCAAGTTACCGATGCAGGGGATTCGGGTGCTGGACCTCGGCACCTTTCTGGCCGGGCCGCACGCGGCCTCGGTGCTGGGCGAGTTCGGGGCCGAGCTGTTGAAAATCGAACATCCCATCGCCGGCGATCCGATGCGCCGCTTCGGCACGCCGACCAAGCGCCACGACGCCACCCTGGCGTGGCTGAGCGAGGCGCGCAACCGCAAGTCGGTCACCATCGATTTGCGCCAGCAGGAAGGCGTCCAGCTTTTTTTGCGGCTGATCGAAAAATCCGACGTGCTGATCGAGAATTTCCGGCCCGGAACGATGGAGGAGTGGGGGCTGGGCTGGCCGCGCCTGCGGGAAGCCAACCCGCGTCTGATTTACTTGCAGGTGTCGGGCTACGGCCAAACCGGCCCGTACCGCCGCCGCTCGGGCTTCGCCCATATCGCCCACGCCTACGGCGGCCTGTCGTACTTGGCCGGATTCCCCGGCGAAACCCCGGTGGTGCCCGGCACCGTGCCGCTCGGCGATTATTTTTCCAGCCTGTACGGGGCCATCGGCATCATGATGGCGCTGCGCCACCGCGAAAAGATCGGGCGCGGCCAAGTCATCGACATCGCGATTTACGAGTCAGTGTTCCGGCAACTGGACGAAATCGCCGCCTCCTACGGCCTGTTCGGCAAGGTGCGCGAGCGGGAAGGCTCCGGCAGTTTCGTCGCGGTGCCGCACGGCCATTTCCGCACCCAGGACGACAAATGGGTGGCCATCGCCTGCACCACCGACAAGATGTTCGAGCGGCTGGCCGAGGCGATGGAGCGGCCGGAACTGGCGTCCTCGGCGCTCTACGGCCAACAGCGCAAGCGGCTGGCGGCGCGCGGCGAAGTCAATCAAATCGTGATCGATTGGGTGGGGGCATTGCCGCGCGCGGAGGTGTTGGAGCGCTGCCTCAACTGCGAGGTGCCGGTCGGCAAACTCAACAGCATCGCCGACATCTTCGAGGACGAGCATTTTCAGGCCCGAGGCAATCTGGTGCGGCTCGAAGAACCCGGTCTGGGCGAGGTAGTGATTCCCGGCGTGGTGCCGACGCTGTCGGCCACGCCCGGCCGAATCACCAATCTGGGCCCGGCGCTGGGCAACGCCACCTACGAGATTATGCGGGAACTGCTCGACCTCTCGGCCGAGGAAATCAAACACTTGCGCCAGCGCAAGATCATCTAAGCCGCCGGTCCGACACGATTTCCAGGAGCGTCATCCATGACAACGCCTACCCACGAAGAAAATTTACCGCTGTCCGGCATCCGGGTCATCGATGTGGCCACGGTCATCGCCGGCCCGTACTGCGCCGGCATCCTCGGCGAATTCGGGGCCGATGTGCTGAAGGTGGAACACCCGATCGGCGGGGATATTTGCCGGAAGTACGGAACGCCGACCCAGCGCGGCGATACCCTGGCCTGGCTCAGCGAAGCGCGCAATAAGAAATCCGTCACCATCGACCTGCACCGCCGCGAGGGGGTCGAGGTCTTCAAGAAGCTGATCGAAAAAGCCGACGTGCTGTGCGAAAACTTCCGGCCCGGCACCCTCGAAAAATGGGGCCTGCCCTGGGAGACCCTACACGAGATCAATCCGGGACTGATCATGCTGCGGGTCACCGGCTACGGTCAGACCGGTCCCTACAAGGACAGGCCCGGCTTCGCCCGCATCGCCCACGCCGTCGGCGGAATCGCTTACCTGTCGGGGATGCCCAAGGGCACGCCGGTCACACCGGGATCGACCACCCTGGGCGATTATCTGACCGGCTTGTACGGCTGCCTCGGCGTGTTGATGGCGCTACGCTATCGCGAGCAGACCGGCATCGGCCAGTATATCGACGCGGCGCTGTATGAATCGGTGTTCCGCTGCACCGACGAACTGGCTCCGGCCTATGCCATGTTCGGACAGGTGCGCGAGCGCCACGGGCCGACCCACAACGATTTCGCCTGTCCCTACGGCCATTTTCCGACCAAGGAAGACGGCAAGTGGGTGGCCATCGCCTGCGCCACCGACAAGCTGTTCGCGCGGCTGGCCGAGGCGATGGGCCGGCCGGAACTGGCCTCGTCCAGCCTCTACGGCGATCAGAAAACCCGGCTGGAGAACCGGCACGATGTCAACGAAATCGTGCGCGACTGGTGCGGCTCGCTGACGCGGGATGAAGTGTTGAAACGCTGCAACGCGACCGGCGCGCCGGCCGGGCCGCTGAACAACATCGCCGACATCTTCGGCGACCGGCAATTCCACGCCCGGCGCAATTTGGTGTCGATGGATGTCGAGGATCTGGGCGAAACCGTCATCGTGCCCAACGTGATTCCCCGTTTGTCCGAGACGCCGGGTAGAATCCGCCATCTCGGTCCCCGGCTCGGCGAACATACCGAGTCGATCCTGACCGACTTGTTGGGCATGAACGCGGACGAAATCGGCGAATTGCGCAAGAAACGGGTTATTTGATCCTTCACCGCGCGCCCGTCGCCGCTCGCCGGAGCCGGCGGCGGGCGAAATTTTTTTGGAGAGCCATCCGATGAGCGAAAAACTGGAACGTTCGGTGCTGCTAGCGCCGGGCTCCAATTGGGGCATGATTCAAAAAACCGCCGCCGCCAAGGCCGATGCGGTCTGCATCGATCTGGAGGATGCCGTAGCCCCCGAAGAAAAGGAGGCGAGCCGGGGCAACGTGATCCGCGCTTACCGCGAACTGGATTTCGGCGGCAAGCTCAAGATGTTCCGCATGAACGGGCTGGACACCCATTTTGCCTACCGCGATCTGGTCGAGATCGTGGAAGCGGCCGGCGATAAAATCGATCTGATCGTGGTGCCGAAGGTCAGCCGTCCCGAAGACGTGCATTTCGTCGATACCCTGCTCGGTCAAATCGAGAGTTACAAGGGATTTTCGAACCGGATCGGCGTCGAGGCGCTGATTGAAACCGCGCAGGGCTGCGTCAACATCCGCGAGATCGCGGCCAGTTCCGAACGGCTGCAAGGCTTCGTTTACGGTCCCGGCGACTACGCCGCCTCAGTGCGGATGCCGCTGGAGTCCATCGGTGAACTGGACGAGAACGACAAACTGTATCCAGGGCATCGCTGGCATCACGTCATGCACTCCATCGTCAGCGCGGCCCGCGCCTACGACAAGCGGGCGGTCGACGGGCCGTTCGCCGGCATCAAAAACCCCGAGGGTTTGCAGCAAGCCTGCAAAATCGCGCGGGCGATGGGCTTTGACGGCAAATGGTGTATCCATCCCAGCCAAATCGAAACGGTCAACCAGATTTTTGTGCCCTCTGAAAAAGAAATTGCCTGGGCGCGGCTGGTGCTGGACGAATACGAAGCCGCGTTGCGGGAAGGACGGGGCGCGATCAGCGTCAAGGGGAAGATGATCGACGTGGCCTCGCTTAGGATGTGTCGCACTATCGTCGAGCGGGCGCGGCTGGCGGGGTTGGCCGGCTAAATTCGCCAAGCCGACGGCCGCCACGCCCGCGCCGCGCTCGCGGAGATCGTGAGGTGGTGGGAAACGGCATCCAAGGAGCGGTATTTGGAGCGCGAGACGATCAGCGATGCGCTGGCGCTGGCCGAGATGTTGGGCGCTGCCGCCGCGCCGATGAAACCGGGTATGAGGCGCGCTGGTTCTGCTGACCGCCGAAACCGAACCCGAGGAGGCGTGAACGGGAACTTTATCCCGAACCGCCGCCGGTGGAGAATGAAACGAGCGCGGGCGGGGACGAGCGTGCGCCCGATAACGAAGATGAATGGATGACGCGGTTGCGCGCTTGGCTTGAGTCCGCGGATTTGTGTTAAATGCCCCCCTTTACTCTCAAGCGCGCGGGTGGGTCTGAAACCATGGAGCCGGACCCGCGCATCCGCCAGACCGTCCAATGCGTTGGATGACGCTCTCAGTTATTGGACGATTTTTCTAAAACTTCTCTAAGGTGATCACATTTATGGCAAAGCTGTTGCGAGGTCTTCGCGTTGTGGAGGGCACCGCTTTCGTGGCCGCGCCGCTGGCTGGCATGACGCTGGCGCAAATGGGCGCGGACGTGATTCGGTTCGACCGCATTCGCGGCGGCCTCGATTACCACCGCTGGCCGGTCACGCACGATAACAAAAGCTTGTTCTGGGCCGGTTTGAACAAGGGCAAGCGCTCCTTGGCGGTCGATGTCAGCACGCCGCGCGGTCAAGAAATTGTGACGCGCCTGATCTGCGCGCCGGGTCCGGAAGCGGGAATTTTTTTGACCAACCTCCGGGTCCGGGGTTGGATGGATTACGAGCATCTCAAACAGCACCGCGACGATTTGATCATGCTGACCGTGCTCGGCACCCGCGACGGCGGCCCGGCGGTCGATTACACCGTCAACCCCAGCGTCGGTTTCCCCTACGCCACCGGGCCGGAAGGCTCCAGCGATCCGACCTGTCATGTAATGCCGGCGTGGGATTGCATCACCGGACAGATGGCGGCCTTGGGCTTGTTGGCCGCCGAGCGCCACCGCCGCCTGACCGGCGAGGGCCAATCGGTGGAGATCGCCCTCAAGGACGTGGCGCTGGCGATGCTGGGCAATCTGGGCATCATCGGCGAGGTGATGGTCAACCACGTCGACCGGCCGAAGTACGGTAACTACCTCTACGGCGCGTACGGCAACGAATTCGACACCGCCGACGGCCGCAGGGTGATGGTGGTCGGACTGACCCGGCGGCAGTGGGACGGGATCTGCAAGGTGACCGGTCTCAAAGCGGAATTCGACGCGCTGGGCCAGCGCCTGGGTCTGGATCTCAACCGCGAGGGCGACCGCTTCAAGGCGCGAGACGAGATCACCGCGCTGCTCAAGCCGTGGTTTCTAGCGAGATCCGTGGATGATTTTGCCGGCGCGTTCGACGAAAACGGCGTGACCTGGTCGGTGTTTCGCAGCTTCAAGCAGGCGGTGACCGAAGACCCGGATTGCTCGACCTGGCACCCGATGTTCGATCTGGTCGAACAGCCGGGCATCGGCGAATACCTGATGCCGGGCACGCCCTTTGAGTTTGGCCAGTTCGAGCGCGAGCCGCCTCAACCGGCGCCTGCCCTCGGCCAACATACCGATGAAATCTTGTCGGACCTGCTCGGCATGAGCGACGTGGAAGTTTCCAAGCTCCACGACGACAAAATCGTCGCCGGCCCGCGCCGTTAAGCTTTTTCCGCCGCCGTTCGGGCGGCGGATTCGCTTTTGTCCACCAGGCGGACGAACAGCTCCTCCAGGCGATTGACCTTATTGCGCAGGCTGAGCACGCTGACGCCGCGCGCGGAGAGCTGCTGGAACAGATCGTTCAAGCCCCGATCCTTGGACACGTCCGCTTCCAGGGTCCGCGCGTCCACCCGCCGCAGGGTGTAGCCGGCGACCTCCGGCGGCTCGGCCAGCGGCTGCGCCACGTTCAGCACGAAGGTTTCCAGATGCAGTTGGCCGAGGAGAGCGCTCATCGGGCCGTTTTGCACGATGAGCCCTCGATCGATGATCGCCACCTGCCGGCACAGGCTTTCGGCCTCCTCCAGATAATGGGTGGTCAAGATGATGGTGGTGCCGCGCGCGTTGATGCCGCGCAGGAACTCCCACATCGAGCGGCGGATTTCGATGTCCACCCCGGCGGTCGGTTCATCCAAAATCAATAGTTTGGGTTCGTGGACCAGCGCGCGGGCGATCATCAGCCGCCGTTTCATTCCGCCGGACAGTTGGCGGGCCATTTCCCGGCGTTTTTCCCACAGTCCGAGTTGTTTTAAATACGTCTCGGCGCGCTGGTGGGCCAGGGGGCGGGGAATGCCGTAATAACCGGCTTGGTTGACCACGATTTCGGCCACCGGCTCGAATTGATTGAAATTGAATTCCTGCGGCACCAGTCCGATGCAACGCTTGGCGGCGGTCAGTTCGGTATCGATATCGTGATCGAAGACTCGGACGCCGCCGCCGGTTTTCCGCACCAGCGAACAGATGATGCCGATGGTGGTGGATTTGCCGGCGCCGTTGGGGCCGAGCAGGGCGAAGAATTCGCCTTCGGCGATGTCGAGGTCGATCCCGCGCACGGCTTCCAGACCGTTGGCATACACTTTTCTTAAGTTGCGGATGGTCAGGGCGGAAGTGCTCATGCGATGGCGGGCGGTCCGAGGTCAGCGCTATTGGGGGAGCAGAAACGGTTCAAATTCGGGTGTGTGACGGGCGTGGAAGCCTTTGCCATCCGGGTCGGGAAAGATGAAGAAGGCGGCGATACGATGCTCGAGAGCCAGCCGGAACCCCGCTTCCGCGCCGGCCGCCATCAGCGCGGTATCGGCGGCGTCGGCTTTGAGATCGAGCCGGTCGATCACGGTCACCGACGCCACGCTTTGCGGCACGGGCCAGCCGGTGCGCGGGTCGATGACATGGGAGTAACGCCGGCCGTCTTGCTCGAAGAAATTGCGGTAATCGCCGGCGGTGGAAACCGCGTGATCGCTGATTGTCACCAAGCGCTCGACCGCGCGCTGGCCGGGGATCGGCCGTTCGATGGCCACGGTCCAGGGCTGGCCCTTGCCGTTGTGCCCCTTGGCGCGCAGATCGCCGCCGATGGAAACCAAATAGTGGTGGATGCCGGCGGCGTCCGCCAGTTCGGCCAGCCGGTCCACGCCGTAGCCCTTGGCCAACGCCGAGAGATCGACGTAGAGATCGGCGCGATCTTTTTTCAGCGCCGGCGGTTCGGCGCGGGCGCGCAGCCCCCGAAAGCCGACCCGCTCGCGCGCTTGTCGGATCGCCTCCTCGGACGGCGCTCGATCCTGGCGCGGCTCAGGCCCGAAACCCCACAGATTGACCAGCGGCCCGACGGTGATGTCGAACGCCCCGTCGGTCAAGGCGCTCATCCTCAAGCCTTCCGCGACCACGTGATACAGCTCGGGCGATACCGCGATCCAATCGGTGCTGGGATTGCGGTTGAAGCGCGACAGCTCCGAATCCGGATCGTAGGTGGACATTTGCCGGTTGATTTGGGCCAGCAGCGTTTCCGCGCGCTGCCGGAGGTCGGCGGGGAGGGTTTGTTCGGGCGCCGGAACCAACTTGAGTTCGTAGCGGGCGCCCATGGTGTCGCCGGTGATGCGCACCGTCGGATCGGAGGGCTCGGGGTCGCACGCGACCAGCGGCGCGCAAACGGATAGCCACACGAGCGGTCGGCACCAGCGGCGCATCGGAATGGGCGTCAACGGGTGATCGGGAGAAAAGCGCAGCGGAGATAGCCGCTCCGCGATGGAGTCTCGCCCGTCGGGCGGGCGAGAGCGAGCGGCCGGCTGGCGCGGCGGGAGCGCGGCGGAAACGGGGCCGCGCCGTCGGTCGAGCGCCGTTCGTTCAACCGTTGCCGGCTTCCATCGCGACGATGGCGTCGGCCATGCCGACCACGCGCCGCGCGCTTTCGACGTGCAGGTTTTCGATCAGCTTGCCGTCGACCACCACCACGCCTTCGCCGCGCGCGGCCGCCGCCGCGTGCGCCTCGATGATCTTGCGCGACCACGCCACATCTTCCGGCCGGGGCGTGAACACTTTATTGCACGGTCCGACTTGTTTGGGATGGATCAGCGTCTTGCCGTCGAAGCCAAGTTCGCTGCCCTGCTTGCAGGCAAACTCAAAGCCGGTCTCGTCGTTCAAATCGAGATACACGCCGTCGAGGATGGCGAGCCCGGCGGCGCGAGCGGCCAACAGGCACAATCCCAGCGACGTCATAAACGGCAGCCGTTCGTGGGTGTGGGTGCAGTCCAGCTCCTTAGCTAAATCGGAAGTGCCCATCACCAGGCATTCCATGCGCGGCGTCGATTCGGCGATCCGCTGCGATTCCAGCACGCTGCGCGGGGTTTCCATCATCGCCCAGATCGTCATCGAATCCGGCGCGCCATTGGCGCGCATGATCGCTTCCATGTGGCGGATGGCGTCGGCGCTTTCCACCTTGGGCAGCAGCAGGGCGTTCGCGCCCGACTTCGAGGCCGCCGCGATGTCTTCGTAGCCCCATTTGGTGGATAAGCCGTTGACGCGGATGATCAATTCCCGCATGCCGAAACCGCCGGCGGCCACAGCCTCGCACACTTGTTTGCGGGCGATTTCCTTGGCGTCGGGCGCGACGGCATCCTCTAAATCCAGAATCAGGCCATCGGCGGGCAAGGCGCGGGCTTTTTCCAAGGCGCGGGCGTTGGAGCCGGGCATGTACAGGACGCTGCGGCGCGGGCGCGCGGATTTAGGCATCGTGATTCTCCTCGTTCTGGGTTTTTAGGGATTTGGAGTTGACCGCTTGGAAGAATGGGAATTTTACACCGCTTGCCTACTGGAAGGAGAGTGCTTGCCCTCGCGCGTTAGCGCGGGCGCGGCGGGCCGAAACCGATGGCCGCCGAGCCGCAACAGCGACAGCAGGATCGCCGTATTGCCGAGCAGCAGATAAAGGCTGTAATTGGGTAGCGTTAAAGGAATGAATTTTAATTCCACCAGCAGCACGGCCAGCGAAGCGAGCACCAGATAGACCGCGACCAAGCGGTTGGCCGCGCCGGTCGCAACCGCAGCTGCTCCCCGGCGGATGCTCAACAGCGACAGAAACAGCAACGGCACGATACTGATGGAGAACACCTTGTAAGCGATCAGCAGCGACGGAATGATGGCTTGCAGCCGCAAGGCGAAGCCGGTGGCGAGCGCCGCCGCCAGAATCATGCAGCCGCGAATGATCCACACCTGCGCGGCGTCGTCCGGCGCGCGACCCAGCGCGCGCAAGCCGTGGGCGATCACATCCCGCCCCAACAGGGTGCCGGTGGTGATCAAAATGATGTCGGCTCCGGACAGCGGGATGGACAGCAGCGCCACCAGCACGAAGTCCGCCAGCGGGCCGCTAAAGAATTGATTGACCAGGGTTTGAACGGTCAGATCGGGTTTGGCGACGGTGACGATCCCCTTGGCCAGAATCCCGATGGAAACGATGATCAGCGAAATGGCCACGATCGAGGCGCTGGCGAGCAGCAAGCCGCGCCGGGCGCTGGCGATGTCGCGGGCCAGAAAAATTCGCGAATACATGTCCGGCCCGAACCAATACGACAGTCCGACCGGCACGAATACCCCTAAAAACAGAGTGAAGCTAAACGCTTCATCGAAGCCGAAATGCACCGCGACCGGCGGGCGCGCGCCGTGCTCCGGGGGGGCGGCGGTCAGGCACAAGCCCAGCAGCAACACCAGTCCGGCCACCATCACCACCACTTGCAGGAAACCGGTCTTGACCGTGCCCGCCTGACCGACCAGCAGGCTATAGGCGGTAAAAATCAAGGTAAAAAGCCCATAACCCCAACTTTGATCGCCCAGAAATTGGGTCAGGATGTTGCCGCCGGCGATGATTTGCCCGGCCAGCACCATCAACCACGCCAGAAACAGCACGGCGCTGACCAGCAGGCGGATGTTGTCGCCGAACACGCGGGCGATGATGTCGCCGATGGTGTAACCCCTCACCCGCCAGACGGTGTCGAGAAAGGTATAGGCGAGCACCACCAGAAAAATCGCGCCGGAGAGCGTCCACCAGATCGCGTTCAGATTGTATTGGTAGGCATAACCGGCCAGACCGAACACCGAGGACGCGCCGAAGGCCAGCGCCACCAGCGACATGCCGACGCTGAAACCGCCGGCTTGCCGGTCGTAGACCACGAAACCGTCCAGGCTCGCGCCGCGATGCCGAAACCAGTGATGGACCCCGATGCCGAACAACAAGACGATGTAGAGAACTAACC
>DJIW01000041.1:0-10725 GCA_002433805.1 Competibacteraceae bacterium UBA6584
AGTTTCGCCCATAATCAAGCCCTGGATGGCCGAACCCGCGCGCTGTCGCACTTTTTTGGTGCAATCGGCCGGACCCCACAACGTGAAAAATCCCGTTAAACTAAAATTCACCGAACCGCCTAACCTGGAGCGACCCTGATGATCGACCCGAAATCCTTTGACGACTTGGCCAAGCGTTTCACCGAGGCCCTACCTTCCAGCTTTCGCCAGTTTCAGGCGGAGATGGAGAAAAACATCCACGCCGCGCTGCAAGCGACCTTCTCCAAGCTGGATTTAGTCACGCGCGAGGAGTTCGAGGTGCAGCAAGGCGTGCTGGCGCGCACTCGGGCCAAGCTGGAGGAAATGGAAAAACAAGTCGCCGACCTGGAAACCAAACTGACCGCCAAACGGCGCAAGAGCACGGAAAAAACCGGCGATTCGGAGGGCGAAGGCTGATTCCCCAAACCGCTCTCGGTTGTAAGGCCGGACGGTCCTTGGCTCCAACCGGTTATCCAGCCGCGCTGCACTGAATGAGTGCAACGGGGTTTTCGACCGGTCCGCCGCGCCGCCGGTCCAACTGTCGCGATCCAGGTTTTTCATGTCGCTCGCCATCGTCTACAGCCGCGCCCAGGTCGGCATCCACGCGCCGTTGGTGAGCGTGGAAGTCCACCTGTCCGGCGGTCTGCCGGGGCTATTCATCGTCGGATTGCCGGAAGCGGCGGTGAAGGAAAGCAAGGATCGGGTGCGGGGCGCGCTGCTGAACAGCGGGCTCGAATTTCCCAGCCGCCGAATCACCATCAATCTCGCGCCGGCCGATCTGCCCAAGGAAGGCGGCCGGTTCGATCTACCCATCGCGCTCGGTATTTTGGCGGCCTCGGGCCAGCTCAAGCGCGACCGGTTAGGCGAATACGAATGCCTCGGCGAACTGGCCTTGGGCGGAGAATTGCGGGCCGTGCGCGGGGTGCTGCCAGCCGCCCTGGCGTGCCGGGACGCCGCGCGCACCTTGCTGGTGCCCGACGCCAACACCGACGAGGCGACGCTGGTCGGCGATGTCGAGGTCCGGGGCGCGGCGCATTTGCTGGAAGTGTGCCGGCAGTTGGCGACCGGAACCGCCTTGCAACCGCCCGAGCGTCGCCCCCGCCCCGCGCCGGGGCTGGCGTTGGATCGCGATCTGAGCGACGTGCGCGGCCAGCACCACGCCAAGCGCGCGTTGGAAATCACCGCCGCCGGCGGACACAACCTGTTGTTGATCGGCCCGCCCGGCACCGGCAAGACCATGCTCGCCAGCCGGCTGCCGGGGATTCTGCCGCCGCTGAGCGAAACCGAAGCGCTGGAAACCGCCGCCATCGCCTCGGTCAGCGCCCAAGGCTTGGATTTGAGCCAATGGGGCATTAGACCGTTTCGAGCACCCCATCACACGGCCTCGGCGGTAGCCCTCGTCGGCGGCGGCAGCCAGCCGCGTCCCGGCGAGATTTCGCTGGCCCATCAAGGCGTTTTATTTTTGGACGAGCTGCCGGAATACGACCGGCATGTGCTGGAGGTTTTGCGCGAACCGCTGGAGTCGGGCCGGATCACCATCTCTCGCGCCGCCCGCCAAGCCGATTTCCCGGCCCGGTTTCAATTGGTGGCCGCCATGAATCCTTGTCCTTGCGGCTACTTGGGCGACAGCGAACGCCGCTGCGCGTGCGGGCCGGAGCAGATCCGCCGCTATCGGGGCCGGATTTCCGGGCCGCTGGCGGATCGGATCGACCTGCATATCGAAGTGCCTCGCCTGGCCCATCGAGCCTTGCGCGGCGAGATCCCGGAAGAAAACAGCGCCGCGGTGCGCGCCCGCGTCCTCGCCGCCCGCGACCGGCAACTCCGCCGCGCCGGCAAGCCTAACAGCGCGTTGAACCCCCGCGAGATCGAACGTTATTGCCGCCTGGCCGAAGCCGACCATCGCCTGTTGGAACAAGCCCTGGAGCGGTTGGGCCTATCGCCGCGCGCTTATCACCGCATCCTGAAGGTCGCTCGCACCATCGCCGACCTGGCCGACAGCGCCGACATTCGAACCCCGCACCTCAGCGAAGCGCTCGGCTATCGGGCCTTGGATCGCACCCTGAGCCGCTGAGATGGCGCGGCCCCACCCCCGGTTTTTTCCAAGCGAGAACCCCATGCCCCCTACACCCGATTCGATCCGCACGCCGGCAGACCGGCTTTTCCCCAAGCCGCAACGCTGGCTCAAGGGGTGGTTTTGGCTGCTTCTCAGCCTGAGCGCGTTGCCGCTCCAGGCCCAGGTCTCCGACGCCAAGGTCGAAGCGCTGGTGGAGGCATTGCGGCTGTCGGCGCCGCCACAGAAGCCGGATTCCGGCCTTTATAGCGACTGGCAAATCAAACCGGATAACATCAAGCGTTGGTCGATGCCCTGCTTGCAGCGGGATGTGACGCCGGAACAACTGGCCGCCGATTCCGAAGCGGCCCGGCGGATGGTGGCCTGCGTGATGGGAGGCGTGCTGCGCGATCAGTTCGCCGCCAGCCAGCAAAACGAAATCATCGCCGTGCAGCGCGCCGCCGCCTGGTGGCTGACCGGGGAGCCCGACCACTACCGCGACGACGGCGCGAGCCCCTACACGCTCAAGGTATTGGAAGCCTATCTGCGGTTTTTCTGAGGGCCTCCACCCGCGCGCGCGGATGATCAAAGGGCCGGTCAAACCACCTTGACGAACGCGCCCACGCTGAGATCGTCGAGGTTGAATAACAGCCGCCGGCTCAACTCCACCAGCGCGCTTTGCATGTGCTTGACGACGAAGGCATCCTGCGCGCCGCCGAAATCGAACAACCCTCGGGCAATTTCCAACGCGGCGATTCGTTGGCTGGTTTCAGCGTTCAAAAAACAGCCCAAGCCGTCCGTGGTGATCGCCACGGTCGGATAGGTCGCCAAATCGAACGAGAACGCGACCGGCGCATCGAAACGTTCTCGCCGGATTGAAGAGCTGCCTTCCTCGGGCGAATAACGGATGGTTTGAGCCGCTCCAACATTGCCGATGGCCTCCTCATAAAGCGCGTGGCGTTCGGCTTGTAGGAGATAGGTGAGGTAATAGGGCGCATTCTGAGCGTATTCGACTTCGATCACCGCCAGTTGGCCGTCGGCGTCGCGGGTTGCGATGCAGCCGTCGCCATAAGCATGCACGTGGACAGCCGCGCCGTCGCACCACGCCACCAGCAAGGTCGCATCCAAGGCTTCGGGGTTGAGGTCCAACTGCCGCGCGCACCGCGCCGCGCGCTGCGCGATCTCCTGGCCCAGCGCCCAATGCTGAGCCGGAAGTTCTCCGCCCGCGCGCGAAATTTTCGCAAACCGCGACAGTTCCGAACGCGCGTTGAGCGCCAGCAATCGAGCGCCGACATCGCTGTTGGGGGAAGCGGAACAGCCGTCCGCCAGAATCACATAGGGAAACGGCTCCCAACCGTGGATCACATAATCCTGACAATATAAATGGAGCTTACCGATGGTGTAATACGAGTCCAGGGCAATCGTCATGGTGGCTCCATCCGCGCGGGCGGTTTTCAGCGGAGAAAATCGGCGGCGCGGGCGGTGCGCAAGCCCCGTGCCCGCAGATCCTGCAAAAACTGCTGGGCTAAATCCTCGAAACCCGGCACCGGCGAGCTGGTGTCCTCAATCAACACCAACTTGTGGACGCTGGCCTGGCCAAGATAGTCGGCGATATCCCGGACGGTGTTGGCGACGCAATGGGAGAGCGCCTGCCCGGAGAGCGCGATGAGGTCGGCGCCTTCCAAGATCGTCAATAAACCGATATTCAGCTGGGTGCTCGAATCGAAAGGATCGGGCACATCGGCCCGCACCGCCGAGTAATGCTCGGTCCAGGGATTATGGCCCTTGGCCACGTAATCCACCCGCTTGCATTCGCGCTCCTCCCAGCGACGCAGCGCGCCCGCCACGGCCGGTATCACGTTGTGCCCCCAGGTTCCGATCAAGCAATGGGGCGGCCAGATGGTGAGGGTATAGCGGGCGTTGTCGCGCAAGGCGCGCACGTATTGCAAGGCGCGTTGTTGAAATTCGCCATCGAACGCTCGCCAACGTCCGCCTTCCACCTCCTCGACGGTGATTTGGGTAAACGGCGTCGGCTGCTCCCCGCCCTCATCCCGCCAGAACATTGGATGGGCGATGTCCAAGAGCTGATGGGTATCGAGCGTGACGTGAATATCATCGATCCGTCCGCCCAGCCGATCCAGCAATCCGGCCAAGCGTTCGGCGTCGGCGCTGGCCCCTGGCACGGGCAAGGCGGCCCCGGCGGTGTCGCTGAAATCGTTTTGGGGATCGATGAGCAGAAAATCGAATTTCATGGCGGTTCTCTGGGGTCTGGTCCGCGCAACGCCGGCCGTTGCGGTCCGATTCGCGCTTCAACACGGCCTCGGCTGGCGCGAACTCAAACGGCGGCGCATCGCTCGAAATCACTGTTTAGTTGCATAATAGCATGTAGGCATTGGTTTCCTTGGGACCGACGGGCAGTCTTGAAATTCCGCGACCGACCGATTCCGTCGAGCGATTCCTCCGCGCCGGAGCTTCAACATGAACACCATTCCGATTCCCGCCGCGCTCATCGCCCGCCTTCGCAACGCCCGTCGGGTGGCGGTGCTGACCGGCGCGGGTATTTCCGCCGAAAGCGGCGTGCCGACCTTTCGGGAGGCGCAGACCGGTTTATGGGCCCGATACAATCCTGAAGATCTCGCCACCCCGGACGCCTTCCAGCGTGACCCCAAGCTGGTCTGGGAGTGGTACACTTGGCGTCGGGAGCGGGTCCGCCAGGCCCAACCCAACGCCGGCCATCACGCGCTGGTCGAGATGGAACGGCACATCGCGGAGTTTTGGTTGATCACTCAGAACGTGGATGGCCTACACCGGCGCGCGGGCAGCCACCAACTGCTCGAACTGCACGGCAATTTATTCCGCGCCAAGTGCTTCAGCGAAGATCGACCGGTGGAAAGCTGGATGGACGGCGATGAAATTCCTCCGCGCTGCCCGCGCTGCGGCGGCCTGTTGCGGCCGGATGTGGTCTGGTTCGGCGAGATGCTGCCGACGGACGCGCTGCACGCCGCCCAACACGCCGCCGCGACCGCCGAGGTTTTTTTCAGTATCGGCACTTCGGCCTTGGTTTATCCGGCCGCCGAACTGCCGCTGACCGCGCTCGCGGCCGGCGCGACAGTGGTGGAAATCAACCCGCAACCAACCCCGCTCAGCGCGCGGGTCACCTATAGCTTGAACGGACCCGCCGGCGCGGTTCTGCCGGCGCTGGTGGCGCAAACCTGGGCGGCGGCTTGAGCCTCGGCCGCCGCGTTCAGCCGAACCGCTGGATAACCGGCGCGTTTCCGTCGAGCCAACGCCGGCAATAATCCCCGTCGGGGTCGCGCCGGGCCGCCTGTTCGGCCGGGTCCAACCGGCCTGGCTCCTCGAACGCGCGCCAGCGGCCGGTGGCCTCCATCCAATTCGCCAAATTGACGCTGGGATCGTCATCCAACAACTGCGAAGCGAACCACGCCGCGCCCCAGCGCCAATCCAACCCCAGATCGTGACAGAGATAACTGGCGACCAAGCGGCGGCCGAACGAGGATAGATGACCGGTCATCGCCAGTTCGCGCAAGTGCGCGTCCACAAACGGCTCGCCGGTTTCCCCCTGCCGCCACAACTCGAAACGCTCGCGCAAGCCCTCATCGTCCCACGCCGGCGGGCGGCTGGACTGTTCGTCCCGTTCGCCGCGCTTCATGGCTAAAAACCGGCAGAAATCGCGCCGTTGCAATCCGGTGATGACCGCGTTCGCCAACTCCCCCGCCCACACCGTCAATCCGGAATATTTGACGTACTGGTAAATCCGGCGGGGCGAGAGCGCGCCGCACGCCAGCCAGGGCGCGAAGCGGTCCGCCTGCGCGGCGGCCTCGCTCCCGCTCCCGCGCAAGCTTTCCAACGACGCGCGCCGGCCTTGCACGAACTCCTCCAACTTGGCCACCGCCACCGTCGCGCCGCCCTCAAAACCGCTCGGCTGGCCGGCTTCGGAACCGGCGGATAAGCCCAGCACTTGCACCAGCGTATCCAGAGTCGGATTGCTCAAGCCTGCGGGATAACCCGGCAGTCGTTGCAGCGGCGGCAGCGCCGCGCGCGGCTCCCCGCCCGCCGTGACCGCCTCTTGAAACTGCGCGAACGATTCGGGCAGGTTGGCGACGGGAAACGGCAAGTCGTTGGGATGGGTGAGGGTGCTGATCCGATAGCCGTGCAACGAAATCCCCAACGGGTCCAGCGCGGCCGCCAGCCGCCGTTCCACTCGGAGCGGTTCGCCCAACACTTCGCGCTCGGCAAAAATTTCTCGGGCTCCCAGCTTTTGGGCCAAGGCGGGCAACACCTGCTCCGGCTGGCCCACCACCACATGCAGGCCGCTGCCCCGCGCTTCCAATCCCGCCCGCAAATCCTCCAGACACTCGATCAAGAACCGCGCTCGCAACGGTCCCGTCAACGGAAACCCCGAGGGCTGGATTTCAAACCGCGCCGGATCGAGACAATAAACCGGGGCTAGCACATCGACGCTGTTCGCCAATAAAGTCAGCACTTCATGATCGTGCAAGCGTAGATCGTTGCGAAACCAGATGATCGCACATCGTTCTGTCATCATTCGCTTCCTCAAGTAGCCTTGGCGCGCGCCATCATTGTCTTACCATGCGCTCTCAATCCCTGGTTGTCCCGCTCAATCGTTCGACAAAGAAAGGGGCCCGTCATCTTGCCGGCCTTAATGAAATACTGTAGCCCACTTCGCTTGGAGTAACCGCCCGATGTCGTTGTTCGCTCCCCAACCTTGCCGCTTGACGCTCGCCGGCGGCGTCCGCCTCGCCTACCATCAAAGCTCCGGCGCTTCGCCGGGCGTGATCTTTCTAGGCGGCTTCACCTCGGATATGAGCGGGGTCAAGGCGACCGCGCTGGAACGTTGGTGTCAGGCGCGTAATCAAGCGTATCTGCGCTTCGATTATTCCGGACACGGCGCGTCCGACGGCCAATTTGCCGACGGCACCATCGGTTGCTGGGCGCAAGAAGCCATCGAGGTGTTGGATCGCTTGACCCAGGGTCCGCAAATTCTGGTGGGATCGTCGATGGGGGCTTGGCTGATGTTGCTGGCGGCGCTGGCGCGGCCGGAGCGGATCGCCGCCCTGCTCGGCTTGGCCTGCGCCGCCGATTTTACCCACTATCTGCTGTGGGATCGGCTGGACGAACACCAGCGGGAGCGGCTGCGCCGCGAGCGGGTGCTCCGCTTGCCCTCGCCTTATGGCGAACCTTACACCATCACCTGGGATCTGATCGAGGAGGCGAAGCAGCATCGCCTGCTCGACCGGCCGAAGCTGCCGATCACCTGCCCGATGCGGCTGATTCACGGGATGCGGGACGCCGACGTACCGTGGCGGATCAGCGCGCAAGTCGCCGAACGATTGAGCGGTTCCGACGTGCGCGTGCTGTTGCTCAAGGACGGCGAGCACACGCTGTCGCGAGAGCAGGACCTGGCGTTGCTGACTCGCGCCTTGGGCGAGTTGCTGGAAGGGCGTTGAGCGCTCAGGGATTCAATTGCTGGTAAACCGCGTGCGCGGCCCGATCAAGCATCGGCCAGCCCAAATCGCCGATGAGCGCGTAGGCCAGATCGCCATCCACCCAATAGAACGCCTCGACCCCGTCTTGTTCGGCGAAACGGAAAGCGGTGTCGCGGTTGTCGGGCAAGCCCTGGCGCGCGTACAAGGTCAGCCGCCGCCCGCCCGCGTCCTGATACATAAATTGCGCGGCCGGCTGGCCGTCAGCCGGCAGCAAGCGTCCGCCCAGCAATTGAAAGCCGAGCGACTCCAACACCGGGGCCTGAATCGGCTTGCCCAACCGCTTGGACAGCCATGCGACCAAATGTTGCTGCTGGCTGGCGTCCACCTCGACCGGGTGACGGACTTCCGGGATATAGACGACGTGGGCCGCCAGGGCTTGCCGCACGAAAGCGCGCTCGGCCGCCAGCGCATCGCCCGCCCGCTGGTGGGCGAACCAACCCAACACACCGCCGAACAGCACAAAACCGGCCGCGACCGCCGCCCGCCCCAGCCACATCAACGGCCGAACGGGCCGGCGCGCGGGCGGTAGCCTCAGCGTGTCCGGCAACGGCTCGTCCAGCGCCGGGTCGAACAAGCGGTGCAATTCAGCGTCTATCGACTGGTAGTCCACCAGGCGCTGCCGCTCGGCGGGATGGGCGGCCAAATAGACTTCCACCGCCGCTCGCCGCGCCGGCTCCAAGCGACCGTCCACCCAAGCGTGCAGCTCGGCTTCGCTGACGGAGTCGGCGCTCATTTACTTCACTCTCCTCAACCGGGCGCGCGGCGGTTCTTGCAGCGTCCGCCGTAGGGCCTCCCGCGCGCGCGCCAGCCGCGACATCACGGTACCGAGCGGCACGTTCAGAACCGCCGCTGCTTCGGTATAATCCAATTGTTCCAATCCCACCAGCAACACTACCTCGCGGTGCTCCGCGCTCAATTGCTCCAAGGACCGCTGCAAATCCCGCAGCTCCAATCCCGCCTCGTGCCGGGACGGTTGCAACGCGGGCGGTTCTTGCTCCGGCAAGGATTCGAACGGCGGCGCGCTGGCCTGCCGGCGTACACCGTTGACATACAGGTTGTGCAAAATGGTGAACAACCACGCCCGCAAATCTCCCTGACCGTCCCACAGGTGCTGCCGGCTCCAGGCCCGCTCCAGGCAATCCTGCACCAGATCGTCGGCCCGCTGCGCCCCGATCAGCGCCCTGGCGTAACGGCGCAGGCGAGGGATCTGTTCGGTGACGAGCCGGCCGAAGTCGGACATGGATTCAGCGGATTTAAGTGGGTTTGCCGCTCGACGCACCGGTGTTGAAACCCGGCGCGGTATAGAGCGAACACCAGCCGAGCAGGCCCGTCAACAGCGGGGCCAAGCTAACCCAGCCCCGCGATGGTTGTCGCCCGACCGAAACCAACGCCGGCAAAATCGAACCCACGGCAAGGCGCGCGATGCGGTCGAGATCGCCCACAAGCTTCGTCATGATTTTCTCCCGCGCTTCAACCGGCCAGATTCGGGTCGATTTGCCAGACTTCGCTGGCGATTTTACCGTCTCGATAGGTCAGCACGTAGCGGACTTTGATGGTGTTCTTACCGCTGAACACGACGTTGGCGGTGACCGTCGCGCCTTTGGGATTGGCGCTTTCCCGCAGATCGGACACTTTAAAGGCGAGTTGGCCTTGCGCTTTGGCAAAGGTGTTCCAGACCCCGTTCAAGGCCGGCTTACCGGCGTAACGGCCATCCAGCGGCCCGCCGACCCACTCCAAGGCCGCGCTGTCGGTGTAGTGAGCCAATACGCTTTCGACCTGCCCTCCGGCGATGGCGCGGAAATGACTTTGAGCGTTGTCGGCGGCGGGACCGGCCAGCGCCGTGCTTGCCGCGAGCAACAACGCCGGCGTTAAAGACAGCTGAATTGATGGATGCATGTATTTTCTCCCGCAGTGTCGGATACCGATCATTCAGGCCATGACGCCGGCCTTCACGAGGGAAAACACGCGGCGCGAACAATTATTCCGCCCTCGCCGAAAAAATTTTCCGACAGGATAAAAGGGCAATTGAGCGGACTGTTTGATCAAACGGACAGCCGCCGCTCAGGGGCGCGAAGGTTCAGCGACCTCTAGCAAAACGGCCGCCCGCAGGCCGAAACATTGTAAATCTGTCGCTAAGATGCTCTTTCCGAATCGAAAATTCGCGTGGTGAAAAACTCAATCCCTATCGATAATCAGGACGCCAGAAAATAATCTTAACATTTAAGATACAGTTGCTTGAACAGCAGGCGTGACAATTTGTCGCATTTATTGTCCGCCAATAATCCTTTATAATGGTCCCGTCTCCAATAAAAAACGGCCCTAATCGCCGTTGATGCCCATAGAACAGGAGAGAGCTGTAAATGAAGACGTCTTATCACTCGCTTCCGCTGTACCGCCTAGAGCGGGGAATCCGCCCCGCTCGCCCCAAGCAACAGCTACCCCGGCGCATCAGCGCCGACGATCCCGCGCTGTCGGTGATGACCGACCTCTGTCAAATCACCGCCGTGACCACCGATCTATCGACGCCGCTCAGCAAGGCGGTGGATTTGATGATCAAGCGCAAAGTCCGCATCCTGCTGGTTTGCGACGCTGACGAGAACCTCCTCGGCGTGATTACCAGTCGCGACATCGACAGCGAAAGAGCCAGTCGGATTATCGCCAAGGCCGGTTGCGCCCGCGAGGATTTGCTGGTTTCCGACGTGATGACGCTCCGGCCCAAACTGGAAGTGATGATGATGGAGGACGTACTGGGCTCGCGAGTGGGGGATGTCATCGCGACCTTGAAGCAGGTCAACCGCCAACACGCCCTGGTGCTCGACACCGACCCCGAAACCGACATCCCGGCGATTCGCGGTATTTTCTCGCTGGCGGAGATCGGTTTGCGGCTGGGCTTGAGCATCAATCCGGCGCGGCAACCGACGACTTACGCCGAATTGGAAAAGGCCGGCGCGGCTCTGTATAACTAAATACTTGACGGATGCCCAGTTCGGCATCTTCGGCGCTTACAACTTTAAACTGTTTGGTTTTTTTAATAAGGGCGACCGACAGGCCGCCCTTATTTTTTGACTTGTGAGCGGCCTGCGCAGCTCCGCTCTGTCGGGTTAGGGGCAGATCATTACGCCGAGTGGG
>DJIW01000041.1:10900-12487 GCA_002433805.1 Competibacteraceae bacterium UBA6584
GCAGATCATTACGCCGAGTGGGTTACGGCGATTTCCGCTCTTGCCGCTGCGGCTAGACTTGCTGGCTCAACTCCCATACTTTGAAGGGTACGAGGGATCACGCCAAATTGCGCTGATATCGCCGCCAAAACCACGTGGGCGCCCAATAGAGGCGCAGAATTGGCTTTTTTGAGTTCCCACAGCGCCTCTATTAGCGTTCTGACAGAAGGCTTTGCTTGGTACATCCCATTATTGGCCGGTACGGGCTCGGTAACGCTGAAAGGCGAATGGCTTTGTGAAAACTCCATTCCGATATCGCGCAAGGCATTACTGTATTGCTGGGCGACTGCGGTAGCAAACTGATTGGGGTCTGCATTTAGGCGGCGAAATGCGTTTTGGGCGGTTCCATCAGGGAGATCAAATGCCGCCATGACGAAGTGTTCCGATCCTGGCTCTCTTTGCCCGCTGGCGTTAGCATGCTGCTCTGCTTTCTCAAAGAGGGACTTGATGGTTTTGATGTCGCGGAATTGCTGTCGAAGTTTGTTTAGCATGAGTTTTTCCTAACGCCGCACAGCGGACTTGGCAATCGAACTTGCGAGGCGCTTATGCGCTGCTTGCTTTGAAACACCAAGAGCCTCGGCAATTTGGGACCAAGACCACCCCCGTTCAAGCGCGGCAGCGACTGCGCTTAACTCCAATTTGTCAGCTGCTACTCGAAGAGCAACAACAGCGGCAAGCGCCTTTTCTGGATCGGTAGGCAGCGGAAGAGCCTTCAGAGTATTCATGCGTCAATGATAGTTGCCGATGGGCAATGCCGTCAACTATTGTTGACGCTTCCCTGCCATGCCTGATAAAGCCCGAAGAACTGTGCCCTAACGTTTGAGTTCCGCCGCCGCCGAAGAGCGCGGCGACGAGGGTACCCGAAAGCAAACGAAGCGACGTTTGCAGGCGAACAGCTGGAACGAAGGGTTAGGCTTTGGAATGATGATCCGCATAAGCCACTCCATGACCAAGCGACCAATCCATGCGTGAGTTTTCAACCAAGGCGATATCTCGGGCTTAAAGAGAATTAAATGAACATGGCTATATTGAAGCTTAACGGGGCTGCGGCGCAGCGCGCAGGCATCCGCTCCAACGGCTGGTTATGTGGAAGCCTCTGCTCTATTATGATGTGTACGTTCATGAATAATTCTACACATGGCGGACTGTTATGCGAACCAACATTGTTATCGACGACCAGTTGATTGCCGAGGCAATCAGGGTTACTGGGGCCTCGACCAAGAAGGAAGCGGTTGAGTTGGGACTTCGGGCGCTGATCCAGCTCAAGCGCCAGGAGCAGCTCCGAGGCTTGAGGGGTAAGCTCAAGTGGAAGGATGATCTGGACCGGATGCGACTTGACGCATGATTCTGGTCGATTCGAGTGTCTGGGTGGATTATTTCAATGGAGTCCGCTCTAGGGAGACGGATTTTCTCGATTCCACGCTAGGAGTTGAGCCTGTCGCCATAGGTGATTTGATTCTTACCGAGGTGCTTCAGGGCTTTCGTTCGGATTCGGATTACCAGACAGCGAAATCGTTGCTTCTCGGGTTAACTGTTTTCGAGCTTCTA
>DJIW01000041.1:12628-12810 GCA_002433805.1 Competibacteraceae bacterium UBA6584
GGTTAACTGTTTTCGAGCTTCTAGGCCAAGACTTGGCTATTAAGGCGGCCGATAATTATCGAGCGCTCCGCCGCCGTGGGGTAACTGTTAGAAAGACTGCGGACTGCATCATTGCGACGTTTTCTATTGAGCGGGGCATCCCACTTCTCTATACCGACCGTGAACCGCCCCGGGTTTCGTAG
>DJIW01000042.1:0-11563 GCA_002433805.1 Competibacteraceae bacterium UBA6584
GAGGCGGCGGCGCACAGCGAGGGACCGAGGCTCTCGCCGGCCTTGCCCTTGAGATCGGCCAGCTTCATGCCCTTGACCTGAGCGCTAGGATGGGCGGACATCACGCCCGTTTTGCAATCCATCACGAATACGTAGGTGTCCTTCCAGGCCCACTTACCCTTGGGATCGTTGTAAGCCGCCAGAGCGGCATCGCCGTGAGCGGCGACATCGGCGGCGGCTTCCTTGACCTTGGCGACGACTTCATCAGCGGTTGCGGCGTCGGCGGCCCAAGCGCCGGCGGACAGACCCACAGTGCAAAGCGCGGCCACGCCTAAGACTAATTTTTTATTCATCTCCAAAGCTCCTTGGTTGGGTTGCTTAACTTAAGAACACACCACCACGGGGCGGTGGCGTGGTCTAACTCTAGACGCTGAAATGACGGGAGACAAGATTAACCCCGACATTTATGTCACAAATTAGCGGGGATTTAACGCGCTCGAATCGAAAATCCAAGCCGCCGGAACCCGCACTCGAAGCAGATCCGGCAAGTTTGATCCAGTCGGGAAAACTTGATTGCAAAGGGCAATCAAAACGGCGCGTCGCGGAATTTTTAGCGGCCAGCGTCGACCGCCGACCACCGCACGACCCGATTGCGACCCCCGGCCTTGGCTTGATAAACCGCGCTGTCGGCGCATTCGATCATCTGATGGAGCGACGTTCCCAACTCGGTGGTAAATCCGATGCTGACCGTCAGCGGAATTTCCCGGCCGGCGTTGCTAAAACCGATCTTGGCAACAGCGGCGCACGCGCGCTCGAAGACGCGATCGGCGTCGCTTTCAGACTGCAGCACGGCCATGCAGACAAATTCCTCGCCGCCGTAGCGGCCGACGACATCGGAGGTGCGCAGGGTGGTATGCAGGGTGGACGCAATCACCTTCAACGCCTCATCGCCCACCAAATGCCCGTATTGATCGTTGATCCGTTTGAAATAATCGGCGTCCACCATGCCGATCCCCAACAGAAAATGGCCGCGTCGGGCGTTGGCGTGCAACTTTTCGCCGACATCCAGCAACTGGCGGCGGTTGAGCAGTCCGGTCAGGAAGTCGCAAGTGGCCGCCTCGCGCAGCCGCCGGACGTAATCCATCATGTCGGTGTTCTGATTGACCCGGCATAACAGTTCCTCCACCTGAAACGGCTTGGCGATGAAATCGTTGGCCCCGGTTTTGAGCAGGAGCGCCGAAAGACCGGGCTTGGAGGCGTCCGACATGCCGATCACCGCCAAATCCTCGCGCCGGTACTGGCGGCGGATGGTTTCGATCAACTCCAGGCCGCTCATCCCTGGCATGTTGACATCGGTGATCACCAGGCTGGTATCGGGATGGTCCGCGAGCAGATCGAGCGCCTCCTGGCCGCTGGCGGCCGCCAGAATCTGATAGCGGTGGCCGTCCAACAAACTTTGGACACAAGCTCGAAAACTGCGGGAATCATCGACCACCATCACCTTGATTTGGCGGTTTCGCCACAAGCGGCCGATGGTATGCGCCACCTGTTCGATATCGCTGAGGTTGCGCTTGATGAAATAATCCAAAACCCGCTTGGCCAGCATGGCCTCTCGCACGCCGGGATCCATGAAACCCGTCAAGACGATGGCCGGAATCCCGTGGTTTTGCACCACATCGACCACGCCGCCGTTCGGCGCGTCGGGCAAATTGAGATCGAGCACGGCGCAAAAAAAGCGCTCGGGATTCCAAGCGAGTTGCGCTTGCGTCTCAGCCAGCGTCCCCACGCCCACCACGGCCAGTCCATACTCATCGCTGAGATACGACGCCAGCAAGCCCCGCAAGGCTCGGCTGTCTTCCACGACGAGCACCGTGCCGGTTTGCGCGCCGTCTCCATCTTTGCTCGCCATGAAACGCGATCCTCGTCAGTTGCTCGCAACTCCACACTTTATACGATTTTTCCCCTGTGAACTTATAGATTAGTTTACAGGTGTTTCTGTTTCCGGATAGATGTTCGGGTCCATAATGGCCGGCATTAGCCAATGACCGCACTGTCGCCGCGATTTTCGAAAAATTCAGGCAAGGCAACGAGTTCAAGCACGGCTTGCAACGATTTCCATGCAGCAGTCTGGAAAGCGGCTGCTCGGTCGGTCGCCGCTGTCGCGCGGGCCCCGCTAGCGCCAGTCGCCCCACAGCGCTTGCACCGCCGCCAGCGCGGCGACCCCAGCGGTTTCGGTGCGCAAAACTCTCGGCCCGAGCCGGACGCCGGCGAACCCCACCGCGCGAGCTCGCTGGATTTCCTCGGCGCTGAGACCGCCTTCCGGCCCGACCAGCAAGGTCACCCGCTCGTCCGGCGCGTCCATCTCGCGCAATCCCGCGTCGGCCAAAGGATCGAACAGCCAGCGCGGCCCCGATTCGGCCGGGCGGCTCAGCCAATCCGACAAGGTTGCCGGTTCCCGCAAGTCCGGCAGGCGGTTGCGCCCGCATTGCTCGCACGCGCCGACGAGAACGCCGCGCCAATGCTCGATCTTTTTCAGCCATCGTCCGCCGTCGAGGCCGACGCCGCCGTACTCCGTCAGCAACGGCTGGATGGCGCTCGCCCCCAGCTCCGCGGATTTTTGCAAGGTGAAATCCATTCTGTCGCCGCGCGAGACCCCTTGCGCCAGCACGATCCGCAGCGGCGGCTCCGGCTCATCGGGCAACCGCTCCATAATTTGGGCCCACGCCGCCCGCTTGCCGCACTCGGTCAAGATCGCGCTAAAAGCTTTGCCTCGGCCGTCGAACAGCACCAGCCGCGCGTCCGGCTTCAACCGCAACACCCGCGCCACATGATTGAACGCGCTGTCATCGAGCGGCACGGTCGCGCCCGCGCTCAGCGGCGAAGATGAGTAAATTCGGGGAACGCGCATGGAGATAAGTATCGGACAATGATTTCATCGACTCTAGCGCGCGGATCGTGAAGATCGACCGCCGCTGCTTTAGAATGATCGACACCTCGAAACAATACGTTAAAGCCATTGAAAATCGCCACCTGGAACGTCAATTCCCTCAACGTGCGCCTGCCGCACGTCGTGGACTGGCTGCGCGTCGAACAGCCCGATCTATTGGCGCTTCAGGAAACCAAACTCACCGATGCGGATTTTCCGACGCTGGATATCGCCAACGCCGGCTATCACGCGGTCTTTTCCGGGCAGAAGACTTACAACGGGGTGGCGATTCTCAGCCGCTTGCCCGCCGCCGATCTCATCGCCGACCTGCCGGGCTCGGACGATCCGCAACGGCGGGTGCTGGCCGCGACGGTCGGCGACGTGCGGGTGTTGAACCTGTATGTCCCCAACGGCCAATCGGTCGGCTCCGAGAAATACGCCTACAAATTGGCTTGGCTCAAGCAATTGGCCCTGTGGACGGAACAGGAACTGGCGCGACATCCCCGACTGATCGTGCTGGGCGACTTCAATATCGCGCCCGAAGATCGCGACGTGCACGACCCCATCGCTTGGACCGGCCAGATTTTATGCAGCGAACCGGAGCGAAGCGCCTTCCAGCGGTTATTGCAATTGGGATTGCAAGACGCCTTTCGGCTGTTCCCTCAAGAACCGAACACCTTTAGCTGGTGGGATTACCGCGCCGCCGCGTTCCGGCGCAATCTCGGCTTGCGCATCGATCACATTCTGATTAGCCCGACGCTGGCGGCGAATTGCGTCGCTTGTCGGGTGGACAAAACACCGCGCAAGTTGGAACGCCCTTCCGATCACGCGCCCGTCATCGCTGAATTCGCTGGCGACTCCCACTAATCACACGCTCACCATCAGACTTTTATGGCACATCAACCCCGCAACGTGCTGGTGACCGGCGGCGCCGGTTTCATCGGCTGCAATTTCGTCCGTCATTGGCTGGCGACCGATCCCGACATTCGCATCGTCACCCTCGATTTGCTGACCTACGCCGGTTCGCCCGACAATCTGCGCGATCTGCCCGATCCCGCCCGGCACACCTTCGTTCGAGGCGACATCTGCGACCGGCCGCTGGTCGACCGACTGCTGCGCGAACACCGGATCGACACCATCGCCCACTTCGCCGCTGAAAGCCATGTGGATCGCTCCATCACCGGCCCGGCGGCCTTCGTGCAAACCAATCTGGTCGGCACCTTTACCCTGTTGGAGGCGGCGCGAACGGCTTGGTCCGAGAAGCCAGCACCAGCGGAATGCCGCTTTCATCACATTTCGACCGACGAAGTGTACGGCACGCTGCAATCCGACGACCCGCCCTTTCAAGAAACCACGCCGTACGCGCCTAATTCGCCTTATTCAGCCTCCAAGGCCGGCTCCGATCATCTGGTGCGCGCTTATTTCCACACCTACGGCCTGCCGGTGGTCACCACCAATTGTTCCAATAACTACGGTCCGTTCCAGCACGGCGAGAAATTCATCCCGACCGTGATCCGCTCCTGCCTGTTGCAAAAACCGATTCCGGTCTACGGCGACGGCAGCAACATCCGCGATTGGCTGTACGTCGAAGACCACTGTCGGGGCATCGACGCCGCGATCCGGGGCGGCAGGCCCGGCGACACCTACAACATCGGCGGCTGCAACGAATGGGCGAACCTCAATATCGTCCGCCGGATTTGCGCGCTGCTGGACGAACGCCGCCCGCAACACGCCCCGCACGAACGGCTGATCAGCTTCGTCACCGACCGACCCGGCCACGATTGGCGCTACGCCATCGACGCCGGCAAAATGGCGCGGGAACTCGGCTGGCGACCGGCGGAAACCTTCGACAGCGGCATCGTCAAAACCGTGGATTGGTACCTGCGACGCCACGCCGACGATCCGGCCTGGGGCGGCATGGCGGGCGCGACGTGAATCCGTTGCGGCTGGGGCGTTGGATGGTCGTCATCGGCGGCGCGCTCACGCTCGCCGGCCTGGTCATCGGCTTCGCCTCGATGGGGAGCGGCCAACGCAGCCGAATTTTGAACCTGCTGGGACTGGCGCCGGTCGGAGTGTTGATCGCTTTTTGCGGCACCATCCTCGTCGTCTTGACCGAACCGCGCGGCGCGACACCGCCCGCCGAACCCGATCCAACCTCCGATTCCGACTCCGACCCTCCAGAACCGAAACCATGAGCCATCCCGCCTTCGAACTCGCACGCCGTCAGGCTGTCCCCGCCCTCAAGCTGAACTTTGAGGAATACCGCCACGCCGCCACCGGCGCGCGGCACCTGCACCTCGCCGCCGACGACCCGCACAACGCCTTCATGGTGGCTTTTCTGACCGTGCCGCAAGATTCGACCGGCGTGGCGCACATTCTCGAACACACCTCGCTGTGCGGCAGCCGGCGCTATCCGGTGCGCGATCCGTTTTTCATGATGATCCGGCGTTCGCTCAACACCTTCATGAACGCCTTCACCAGCAGCGATTGGACCGCCTACCCCTTCGCCAGTCAGAACAAAAAGGATTTCAACAACCTGTTGGATGTTTATCTGGACGCGACCTTTTTTCCGCTGCTGGACGAACGGGATTTCGCCCAGGAAGGCCACCGGCTGGAATTCGCCGACCCCGACGATCCGAATTCGGAACTGGCGTTCAAGGGCGTGGTGTTCAACGAAATGAAAGGCGCGCTCAGCTCGCCGGTGCAGCGCCTGGGGCTGGCGCTGCAAAGCCGGCTGTTTCCGACCACCACCTATCACTACAACAGCGGCGGCGACCCCGAAGCCATTCTCGATCTCAGCTACGAGCAGCTCAAGGCCTTTCACGCCCGCCACTACCATCCCTCAAACGCCATCTTTCTGACGTACGGCGACATTCCCGCCGCCGAGCATCAGGCGCGCTTCGAAACCGGCGCGCTGAACCAATTTCAAGCGCTAAAGCTGGATTTCGCCATCCCCGCCGAGCGGCGTTACTCCGCGCCGGTCGCCGACACCATCCACTATCCGCTGGATGAGGCTGAGGATTTGGCCGACCAAACCCACATCGTGCTGGGCTGGCTGCTGGGATCGATCACCGATCCGCTGGCGACGCTGCGGGCGCGATTGTTGAGCGACGTGTTGCTGGATAACAGCAGTTCTCCATTGCAGCACGCCCTGGAAACCTCCGAACTCGGGGCCGCGCCCTCGCCGCTGTGCGGTTTCGACACTTCGACCCGCGAAGCCACTTTCGTCTGCGGCCTGGAAGGCTCGAATCCCGAACACGCCGAAGCGGTCGAGGCGCTGGTGCTGGATGTGCTGCGCCGGGTCGCGGCCGAGGGCGTGCCGCCCGCGGCGGTGGACGCGGTCTTGCACCAACTGGAATTGAGCGAGCGGGAAATCACCGGCGACGGTTTTCCTTACGGCCTTCATCTGCTGATGAAAGCCTTGACCCCGGCGATTCACGGCGGCGATCCCGCCACCGGACTCAACACCGATCCGCTGCTGGAACAGCTGCGCGCGGAGAGTCGGGACCCCGACTTTATCCCGCGCCTGGTCCGCCAACTGCTGCTGGACAACCCGCACCGGGTCCGGCTGAGCATGGCTCCCGACTCCACCCTCAGCGCCCGGCAAGCGACGGTCGAACGCGAGCGGCTGGCGGCGCTGCGCGCGGCCCTGGTCGAGGCCGACCGTCGCCGCATCGCCCTTGAAGCCCGCGCGTTGGCCGAACGCCAGCAACAACAGGACGACCCCGAACTGCTGCCCCGCGTCGGGCTGGACGATGTGCCACCCGATTTAAAAATCCCCGAAGGCGTCGCCCGGCCGGTCGGAACCGTACCCGCGCACTGGTACGCGCAAGGCACCAACGGCATGGTGTATCTGCAAGCGGTGCTCGACCTGCCAGAACTCAACACCGACGAACTGGATTTATTGCCGTTGTTCTGCGCCTGCCTGAGCGAAGTCGGCAGCGCCGGACGCGATTACCGGACCACCCAGGCCCTGCAAGCGGCCTCGACCGGCGGTCTCAACGCTCGCGCCACCGTGCGCGGCGGCGTGGCCGACGTGCTGGAAACCAAGGGCGTGTTCGTGCTGGCGGGCAAAGCGTTGGCCCGCAACCAGGCCGCCCTGTCTGAACTGTTATGGGAAACCTTGCGCGGCGCCCGTTTCGACGAACTGTCGCACCTGCGCGAACTGGTCGCGCAAATCCGCGCCCAGCGCGAGGAAGGCATCACCGATCACGGCCACATGTTAGCGCTCGCCGCCGCCAGCGCCGGCTTGAGTCCGGTGGCGGCGCTGAACCACCGTTGGGACGGCTTGCAGGGTTTGAAAAATCTCAAGGCGCTGGACGACAGTCTCGACGATCCCGACGCGCTGCGCGCCTTCGCCGGGCGGCTGGAGCGTTTGCGCGACCGGCTGTGCGACGCGCCGAGACAATTGCTGGTGGTCAGCGAACCCGAACGGCAAACGGCCATCGCCGAAGCGCTGGCCGCCCGCTGGCAAGCCGGGCGCGCCGCGATAGAACCGTTCGCGCTCGCCGCGCCCGACGCCCGGCCGACTCGCCAGGGATTTCGGGTCAACACCCAAGTCAATTTTTGCGCCAAAGCCTATGCGACCGTCGCGTCCGGCCATCCCGACGCGCCCGCCTTGCAGGTGCTGGGCGATTTTCTGCGAAATGGCTACTTGCATCGGGCGATCCGCGAACAGGGCGGCGCTTACGGCGGCGGCGCGAGCTATCACCCCGACAGCGGCGCGTTCCGCTTCTATTCCTACCGCGACCCGCGCCTGACCGAAACCCTGGCCGACTTCGACCGGTCGCTGGACTGGCTCCACAGCGCCGACCATCCGGCGCGAACCCTGGAAGAAGCCATTCTGGGCGTTGTTGGCGCCATCGACAAACCGGGTTCGCCCGCCGGCGAAGCGGTCAGCGCCTTTTTCGGAATGCTGTTCGGCCGCACCCCCGAGTATCGACGCGCGTTCCGCCAACAGGTCTTGGCGGTCACCCTGGACGACCTCAAGCGCGTGGCGGCGACGTATTTGCGTCCAGATCGCGCGAGCGGGGCGGCGCTCGGCAACGCGCGGGCGCTGGAGGCGCTGGCGGATTGGTCGGTCGTGGCGGTCTGATTCCACCGCGCGCCTGTTTTGGCGGACCTGATTTTTCGTTTTCCGAGGTGGTACTTGAGCGTGAAGCTTCACATTCTGTCCGATTTGCATCTGGGGGTTTGCGACATGGACCTGCCCTTGACGGATGCGGATGCCGTCATCCTCGCGGGCGATATCGCCCGGCCTCAAGCGGCCGTTGAATGGGCGCTCGGTTTTGAAAAACCCGTGATCTATGTGCCGGGAAACCACGAGTTTTACGGCTCCAATCTCACGGCTACCGTGCGGGAGTTGCGACGCCTCGCCGCCGGCACCGCCGTCCGCATCCTGGATAACCAGGCGCTCGAATGGGAGGGCGTTCGCTTTCTCGGCAGCACGCTCTGGACGGATTTTCTCGCGGCCGGTCACGGCGCGCGGCAAGCGAATGCGATCGCGCAGGCCGAGACCTTTAACCGCGACTTCAGCCGCATCCGCATGGGATCAGCGCCTTCCGACCCCCTGTTGACGCCGCAGGCCAGCGCCGCGCTGTTTGACGCCAACGCGCGCTGGCTCGACGGGCAGCTGGCCCGATCCTTTTCGGGCCTCACTGTGGTCATCACCCATCACGCGCCCTCCCTGCAAAGTATCCACTCTCGTTTTGCGGGCTCGCCGCTCAACGCCAGTTTTGTTTCGGACGCCGAATGGCTTTTAAATGGCCAGCGCGCATGCCTGTGGGTACACGGCCACACCCACGATAGTTTCGATTATGCCGTCGATGGCACGCGGGTTCTGTGCAATCCACGCGGTTACGCCAAAAATGGCGCGAACGAAAATGCGTCTTTCGATCCTTATCTCACCGTTGACATTTAATAGTCACCATAAACGTCCAGCTTGCGAATAGGAAGCGAACTAGATCGCTCGGCTTTTCTGCCGAACCCATCGAATTTCACCGGCGGGAACGCCACTTCGATAGGCTAACCACCATGGAAATCTTCGTATACCACACTCCGGATCAGGTCCCGGATTTGAGCAAGAACGCGCGCAAGGGCGGTCTCAACCTCGATATGCCCGCCTGCGCCATCGTGATCGACGTGCTGCGCGCCACCACCACCATGGCGACCGCCTTGCAATCGGGCGCGGAAGCCATTCAAGTCTTCGACGATATAGACGAGCTGTACCGCGTCAGCGAACGCTGGCCGGAAGAACAACGCCTGTTGGCCGGCGAGCGCAGCGGCGAAAAATTGGACGGCTTCGATTTGGGTAATTCCCCCTCGGAATGCACCCCCGATCAAGTCGCCGGCAAGCGGATTTTCATGAGCACCACCAACGGCACGCGCGCGTTGGAGCGGGTGCAGCAGGTGCCGATCCTGCTGACCGCTTCCTTGACCAACCGCGCGGCGGTCGTGCGGTTTTTGATGCGGGCGCAACCGCATACCGTCTGGATCGTGGCGGCGGGCTGGCGCGGGAGCTTTTCGCTGGAGGACACCATTTGCGCGGGGGCCATCGCCTGCGGGCTCAGCGTCGAGCGCGACAGCGATTGCGCGGGCGACGACGAATCCATCGCCGCCATGGCCCTGTTCGAACGGTGGGAAACCCGGCTGCCGCAACTGCTGCGCTACGCCCATCACGGACGCGGTTTGGCGGCCTTGGGCTGCGAGGAGGATTTGGATTATTGCGCCCGGCTCGACAGCGTCAACGTGGTGCCGCTGCAAGTCGAACCGGGCGTGCTGAAACCGGCGCGGTTTTGATTGAAAACTCTCCGATCTCAACCGATGCAATCGGTTGAACAAGCGGCGCATCCCGCGTCGGTCGGACCGGCGCGCCGACAACGGCGCGACGGCTCCACGGCAACGGCATTTAACGCACGATGTGTTTCTGGCCTTCGCCGGCGATGAAATCGAACAGCTTTTGAACCTTCTCGGACGGCGCGCCCTTGGTCAGCGCGGTGACGGGCCGACCGACTTCCGGCGTTTCCGGCGAATGCAGGCTGCCCTTATCTTGAGAGGCCAACGGACCTGCCCCCACCGCGCCGGGAGTTTCAGCGATCTTCTTCTTCAGATCGGCGGCCTCGGCCACTTCCTGAAGGTTGGTCTTGGTCCATTCGCCATCGTCCATGATTTTCTCGCGCCACAGCTTGGTAGTGCCGGTCATCTTGGTGGGGAATACCACGACAATCGGGAGATCGGGACCGCCCACCTCTTTCCAATTGGTGGTTTTTCCAGTGAAAATGCCCTTCAGTTGCTCCTTGGACAAACTCTTGACCGCCGCCAAACCCTTGTGGGCCAAAACCTGAATCTTGTCGCGGCCGATCACGCGGAATTTGAAATCCTTCGGATTGGCGACCTCATGACTCTTCTGCTTCATCAGGTCCATCCACGCTTCAAAACTGAGGCCCGCCGCCGCCACATCGACAGCGCCCTTCTCGACGTTAATGAATGCCTGATCCGGCCCCTCGGAGGTCAAGGTCAGTTGCATGCCGCTGGCTTTCTCAAACGGCTCCTCGACCTTCTTAAAAATGTTTTCGATGGGAGCCGCGCCGCCGCCGACCTTGATTTCCTCGGCGCCGGTGGCCGCCGCGCCAAAACCCAAGCTCAGGGCGGCCGCCAAGCCGCCGGCCAACCTCAGTTTCCTAAAATTTTTCATACCGTTGCTCCATAAGGCTCTGCCAAATTAACCGCAGCTAAAGGAGCGGCCGCCGTTTGAGGGCGCGCCGCCAATTGAAAAAACGCCATTTGTTCCACCAGATTGGTCGCCTCTCGATTCAAGGCTTCGCTGGCCGCCGCCGCTTGTTCGGTCAAAGCCGCATTGCCTTGCGCCACTTGATCCATGGTGGCGATGCCTTGATTGACCTGTTCGATGCCGCGCGCCTGGTCCTGACTGGCCGCCGCCAGTTCGGCCACGATGTCGCTCGCCCGCTTGACGGTGGCGATGATCGCTTCCAGAGTCTGCCCCGACTGATTGACCAAGCGATCTCCTTCCTCGACCTTGTTCACGCTATCGGCGATCAGCGCCCGAATTTCGCGGGCGGCTTCGGCGCTGCGCTGGGCCAATTTGCGGACCTCACCGGCCACAACCGCAAAACCGCGACCCTGTTCGCCCGCTCGCGCCGCCTCCACCGCCGCGTTGAGCGCCAGCAGGTTGGTTTGAAAAGCGATGTCGTTGACCACGTTGATGATGTCGCCGATCTTGCGGCTACTGTCGTTAACCGCCACCATCGCCTCGACGGTTTGCCGGACCACTGCTCCGCCGTGTTCCGCCTGAATTCGGGCATCCGCCACCAGTTGCTCGGCTTGTCGCGCGCCGTCGGCGTTGCGGTGGACGATTTCGGTCAGGTGGCGGATGTTGGCGGCGGTGTCATGAAGCGTGGAGGTTTGGGTGGCCGTGCGCTGCTGGATATCGGCGTTCCCTTGGGAGATGTCGCTGGCGACGCCGCCGATGGTGTCCGCCGCGCGCCGCACTTCGCCGACCACCGAACGCAACCGATCCGTCATGTCATGCATCGCGACCAGCAGCTGTCCCATCTCATCTTGCGGGTACCGCTCATCGCTCTGGTTTTCCAACACGCCTTGCGCGATATCGCCGGCTCGGGCCACGGCTTTACGCAAGTG
>DJIW01000042.1:11723-12198 GCA_002433805.1 Competibacteraceae bacterium UBA6584
CGGGCCACGGCTTTACGCAAGTGACCCAAGACCAGCTTGCGGAACAGCCAAAGCACCAGCAGGCCGGTAACCGCGACGGTCGCGACCATCATCGCCGCTAGCGCCAGTCTGATCCGCCGCAGGTCTTCGGCGGTCCGCTCGTCCAACCGTCGCAGTTCCTCGGCGCTTTGAGTCGAGATTTCGGCCTGCCGCCGCTCCACTCGATCCATGTTGTAGCCCACGCGCACCTCGCCCAGTTTCTGCCCGCCATCGTGGACCTCGTCCTGAACGATCCGATCCGCCGGATGACCTTCCGGCTTGCCGGCGCTGGCGACAGACTTGCCTTCCTCGGCGCGAAAATCCACAAACGAGATGTCGCTATCCTTCGCCGCCAACTCGGCGAAAGTTTGCACCACCCGATAGTCGTAATTCGCGAACGACTGTTCGGAACTCGCCGCCATCAACTGAGTGATTTGCTTGATCTTAAAGCGCTGGT
>DJIW01000042.1:12352-12638 GCA_002433805.1 Competibacteraceae bacterium UBA6584
TTGCTTGATCTTAAAGCGCTGGTCGTCCTGTAAATTCTTGATTTGATCCTGAGTCATGGCCGCCACTAGGGCGCGCAGCTCCGAATCGAACCGGCGGATCATGTCGGATTCCAGCCGCCCGATCAGCATGGCGGTGACGGCGAACAAGAGTCCCAAGGTCAGTACAACCGATCCTACATATTTCTTGGAGAGCCCATTGTTAAATCTCAAGATCTCCGTATTGATCTTCATATAACAACTTCCATTGGTAGATGTGTTTTTATTTTGAAACATTACTAGATTAAAA
>DJIW01000140.1 GCA_002433805.1 Competibacteraceae bacterium UBA6584
TTGGACGATGACGACAGCCACTTCGTCGGGCAGGCCGAGTTGGGCCTGCTCGGCCTTGCTCTTGAGGATGGCGACCCGCGTTTCAAGTTCCGGCGGCTCGATGGCGACGGTCAGGCCCGAACCGAAGCGCGATTTGAGCCGGTCTTCCAGTCCGGCGACTTCCTTGGGGTAGCGGTCGCAGGTCAGGATCACCTGTTGGCGGCTTTCCAACAAGCTGTTGAAGGTGTAGAAAAATTCTTCCTGCGAGCGCTCCTTGCCCGCCAGAAACTGCACATCGTCGATCAGCAAGGCGTCCAGCGACCGGTAACGGCGCTTGAATTCATTGATGGCGTTGTGTTGCAGGGAACGCACCATATCGGCCACGAAGTGCTCGCAATTTTGAAAAACGATTCGCGCCTCGGGGTCGCGTTCGCGCAGCATGTTGCCGACGGCGTGGATGAGGTGAGTTTTGCCCAAGCCGGTGCCGCCGTAGATGAATAGCGGGTTATAGGCCTTGCCGGGATTCTGGGTTACTTGCAGACAGGCGGCGCGGGCGATCTGGTTGGAATTACCCTCGACGAAGGTGGCGAAGGTGAAATCGGGGTTTAAAATCCCGCTTTTCAGCAGTTCCGCGCCATTGATGGCGGTGGCGGCGTCGGGGACCGGCGTTTCCTGGGATTCTTCCTCGCTGTCGGCCGCCGGTTCGTCGGGCAAGGGACCGCTGCCGATTTCCAGCAGCACCGGCGCGGGTTGTTCTGGATTCAGACGCTCCAGCACGGCTTGAATTTGCGCCAGATGATGTTTTTTGACCCAATCGAGCACAAAGCGGTTCGGCGCGAGCAGGCGTAGGCTATCGCCTTCCTGCCGGGCGTGCAGCGGCCGGATCCAGGTGCTCAGTTGTTGTTCGGACAGTTCGCGTTCCAGACACTCCAGACAGGATTTCCACAACGCATGCTCCACTCACGATCCTCCTGGTGGCGCCTTGGGAGAAACAAATAAGTTTAATGGCTTAAAACTCGGTTATCCACAGGGCAGGGCGCGCTATTTTCGTGAAGCACTTGACAAAATTGCCTCCCGATCAGTAATTTTGCCGTTTTCGTTGAATAACGCAATTTGTTTATCCCGCATCGTTCTTAAGGAATCGCCATGAAGCGAACTTTCCAGCCCAGCATCATCCACCGCAAGCGCACCCACGGTTTTCGCGCCCGGATGGCCACCAAGGGCGGCCGTCTGGTCCTCAAGGCGCGCCGCGCCAAAGGCCGCGTCCGTTTAACGCCCTGAACGCTCCGGCCGGCGACGCGCGTTTTTCGCGCCGCGTCCGGCTGGCCGGCCGGAACGCCTTTGCCGGCGTCTTCGCCCAGCCCACCAAATCCAGCGACCGCTATTTTACCGTGCTGACCCGACCCAACGATCTGGCTCACCCGCGCTTGGGTCTGGCGATTTCCCGCAAGGTCGCTAAGTCGGCCGTGGCGCGCAACCGCTTGAAGCGGATCGCACGCGAAAGCTTCCGCCGGCGCCAGGGCCAACTCGATGGCCTGGATTGCGTGGTGATGGCCCGGTCGGGGGCGAGCGAGCAGGATAACGCGGTTTTGTTCGCCTCGCTCGAACGGCATTGGCGGAGATTCGCGCGGCCATGCGCTCCCTGTTGATCGGCTTGATCCGCGGCTATCAGCTGCTGTTAAGCCCACTATTGGGCCAGCATTGCCGTTTTTATCCCAGTTGCTCGCAGTATGCCCGCGAGGCCATCGAGCTTCACGGTATCCCGCGCGGTTTGGCGTTGGCGATCCGGCGCGTGTTGCGCTGTCATCCCTGGCATCCGGGCGGCGTCGATCCTGTTCCCGAACCTTCCTTGAAGAACCGCTGATGGAAAACCAACGTTTGATCCTATTCGCGGCCTTGATGTTCGTCGTGTTTCTGCTCTGGCAGAACTGGATGGAATTTCAGGCCAAAAAGCATCCGCCGCCCGCGCCGCCGACCGCCGCGACAGCAGCCGATCCGGCATCCGCCGCGCCGGTGCTGGTTCCGGGCCAGGATGTGCCGACCGCCGCTCCGGGGGCGGTAGCGATTCCGGGCGCGCAGGCCCTCGGCGGCGGCCGGCGCATCGCGGTGACCACCGATGTCCTGGAAGCCGAAATCGACACCGTGGGCGGCGATTTGCGTCGGGTCGGCTTGCGGACCTACCCGGATTCCGTGCAACGGCCGGATCAGCCTTTTCAGCTATTGCAAGACAGCGGCCCGAATCTGTTCATCGCCCAATCCGGTTTGGTGGCGCTAAACGACGGCCCCGCCCCCAATCATTATGCCAACTTCGCGCCCGAGCAGACCGAATACCGGCTGGCGGACGGTCAGGACTCGCTGGAAGTGCGCTTGAATTGGTCCGATCCCTCCGGCGTGAAAGTCGTCAAGACCTATCTGTTCCATCGCGGCAGTTTTCTGGTGGAATTGAATCACCGGGTCGAAAACGGCGGTGCCAGCGAATGGCAAGGCGGTCAATACCGGCAGTTTCAGCGCACGCCGCCCAAGATGACCAGCAGTTTCTTCGGCAGCGGCGTGATCACCTACACCGGCGCGGTGGTATCGACCCCGGAACAGCGCTACGAGAAAATTTCCTTCGACGATATCGCCAAGCAGGAGTTAAACCAGACGGTTAAGGATGGCTGGGTGGCCATGATCCAGCATTATTTCCTCGGCGCGTGGATACCCAACGCGGGCGAGAGCGAGAATTTCTACACCAAGGCGGTCGGCGACAACCGCTACGTCGTGGGGATGCGCGGCCCGGTGCAGGCGGTGCCAGCCGGCGCGAGCGGCAATTTCCATAGCCGCTTGTACGTGGGCCCGAAGCAGCCGGAGGTCTTGGAAAAAATCGCGCCCAACCTGCAACTGACCGTCGACTACGGGATGTTGACTATCATCGCCGAACCGCTGATGTGGTTGTTGAAAATGATTCATTGGGTCGTCGGGAACTGGGGTTGGGCGATTATCTTCCTCACCATTCTGATCAAGCTGGCGTTTTACAAGCTATCGGAAACCAGTTACCGCTCCATGGCCAACATGCGCCGGCTCGCCCCGGAGCTGACCCGTCTCAAGGAGCTGTACGGCGACGACAAACAAAAGATGAATCAAGCGATGATGGATATGTACAAGAAGGAGAAGGTCAACCCGCTGGGCGGGTGCCTGCCGATTCTGGTGCAGATTCCGGTATTCATCGCGCTTTATTGGGTGCTGGTCGAGAGCGTGCAGCTGCGGCAAGCGCCGTTTATGCTGTGGATCAAGGATATGTCGATTCCCGATCCATACTACGTGCTGCCGCTGATCATGGGCGTGACCATGTTCATCCAGCAGAAGCTGAGCCCCGCCCCGCCCGATCCGGTGCAGGCCAAGGTGATGATGGCGCTGCCGGTAGTGTTCACCTTTATGTTTCTGTGGTTTCCGGCCGGATTGGTGCTGTATTGGGTGGTGAACAATCTCTTGTCCATCGCCCAGCAGTGGGTGATTACCAAGCGGGTGGAGTCGGGGGCCGACGCCACCGCGCTCAAGGCCAAGGAGGGCAAGGGGGTGACATCGGGATTGGGCGAGCAGGCCAAAAAACTGGTGACGCTCGCCAAGCAATCGCTGCCCGATTCGTTGAAGGCTCCCGACAAGCGTAAGAAGTAGCGTTGCTCCCCACGCGCCTCCCCGGTGGCGGGGAGGCCGCTCTCGCCTCGATGACCGATACTATCGCCGCTGTCGCCACTCCGCCCGGACGGGGCGGCATCGGCGTGGTCCGCGTTTCCGGCCCCCGCAGCGCCGCCATCGCCGAGGCTATTTGCGGGCGGTTGCCAGAACCTCGGCAAGCGATCGTACGCCGGTTTCGCTCTGGTGAGGGCGAGGTGCTGGATCAAGGCATCGTTTTGTATTTTCCCGCCCCGCATTCTTTTACCGGCGAGGATGTGGTGGAGTTTCAAGGCCACGGCGGGCCGGTGGTGATGGATGGGTTGTTGGCTCGCATCGTGGAGCTCGGCGCGCGGCTGGCTCGACCCGGCGAATTTTCCGAACGCGCCTTTCTCAACGAAAAGCTCGATCTGGCGCAAGCCGAAGCGATTGCCGATCTCATCGCCTGCGATACCGCCGCCGCCGCCCGCGCCGCCCTGCGTTCCCTGCAAGGCGAGTTTTCCCACAAGGTTAACGCCCTGGTCGAAGGCTTGATCGCGTTGCGGCTCTACGTCGAAGCAGCGATTGACTTTCCCGAGGAAGAAATCGACTTTTTAGCCGATGGCATCATCGCGGCGCGCCTGATCGCGCTGCGGGAGCGCGTGGGCGTCTTGCAAGCCGCCGCCGGACAAGGCCGTTTGTTGCGCGATGGCATGACCGTGGTGATCGCCGGTCGGCCGAACGCTGGAAAATCCAGTCTGCTCAATCATCTGGCCGGTCGAGAGGCCGCTATCGTCACCGCTGTCCCCGGCACTACCCGCGACGTGCTGCGCGAGCAAATCAGCATCGAGGGAATGCCCTTGCATGTTATCGACACCGCCGGTCTGCGCGACAGCGACGATCCGGTGGAACAGGAGGGCATCCGACGCGCCTGGGCGGAAATCGCCGCCGCCGACCGGATTTTGATGGTGGTCGATGACCGGTTGGGATGGATGGCGGAGGATGCGGCCTTGCGGGAACGGTTGCCGGCCGATACGCCGGTGACGGTGATTTATAACAAAATCGATCTCAGCGACCGGTCGCCGGAGATTCGGGAGGGTCGCTGGGGACCGGAAATTTTATTATCCGCCAAAACCGAAGCAGGATTGGGATTGCTGCGCGGGCACTTGAAATCCTGCATGGGCTATCAGGGCGGCGAGGGGACATTCATGGCCCGCCGCCGTCACCTGGACGCGCTGGAGCGCGCGGCGGCGGCGTTGGAGCGTGCGGCGGAGCAATTGGAGGTGTTTCAAGCGGGCGAACTGGTGGCCGAGGAACTGCGAGAGGCTCAAAATGCGCTCGCTGAAATCACCGGCGAATTTACCAGCGAGGAGTTACTTTCGCGGATTTTTTCGAGTTTTTGCATTGGAAAATAGCAGAATGAGAGGGCTTGAGCCGAGGCCGTTGCCGGTTGAAAGCCCGCCCGCTCCGTGCTGCTGCGAGGTCGCGGGCGGGCTTGAGCATCGGTTACCGCTACTCTGCGGAACTCTTGTTATCTTTTTTCGATTTCTTTTCCGCTTTCTTTTCCTTCAAGGTTTTAGTCGGTTTTTTCTTGGTTTCTTTCTTGATGTCGGCGCTTTTACTCATGATCGTCACTCCTGGATGATTGCGAGATGCCTTTCGAGTCGGTCGAAAAGGCGTGGCTTATGCTCGGCGAGACCCTGGAAATTCATTCTACGATCACCGCTCGCTCGGGGATAGAGGTCCGGTCGAGCTTGACAGGCCCGCGAGGTTGGATGGGTCAATCGAATGATTGACGTGAAACCGGCCAACCGTTTGGCTGGCGTTCAGCTACACTCGATTAAGCTAAAGCCTCCACTCAAACAGGAGGCTTTATGACTACCGCATCGCCCGCCGCTTCGGTCGCGGCCCTTCCCTTCGCATCCGACTCGACGGCGCAAGCTTTCGATCCCGATGAAGCCGAAGGACCGCAATCCGCATGGCGTCGGGAGTCCCGCTTGCGCGAAGCGCAGCACAGACGCACCCATGAAACGCAGCGTCAGACCCGCTGCCAGCGTGAAGAACGGTTGCGGGAGTCGAGCCGAAATCGGCCTTGATAGCGTTGGTCGATTCGAGCTAAATCTTGGTTGTCTAACGATGCCGGTGAGTGCCGCTTCGAACCGCGATATACACCTCGCGCAGGAACAGGCTCCAGGCCAAGATTTTGGCGATCATGGCCAGCACGAACAGGCTGGCGACCGCTTTGGCTAATTCCATCGAAAACAGCGCGCCCGGCGCGGGCTACCTTAACTAAGGGAACGGCTTAGTTAAGGCGGGATTCCGCCGACGGTGCCCGATCTGGTGCCCGAGGCGGCAATAAAAAAGCCCTGCATCACTGCAAGGCTTTGATTTAATGGCTCCCCGGCGCGGACTCGAACCACGGACCCAGTGATTAACAGTCACTTGCTCTACCGACTGAGCTACCGGGGAATAGAAGAAAAAGAATTCTATGTATCCCCGGCGGGGCTGTCAATCGGCAATTACCGCGCGACAACCCGGCCGATCCGCTCCAAGGCCTTGGTCAGATTGTCCATGCTGGTGGCGAAGGAAATCCGCCCGCAGCCTTCCGCGCCGAAGGCCGAACCGGGCACCAAGGCCACGCCGACTTCATTGAGCAACACTTCCGCGAAGGCGATGTCATTGGCAAGATCTAGCCGCTCGATCACCTTTTGAAAGCTGGGGAAGATGTAGAAGGTGCCATCGGCCGGCGCGACCTTGACGCCCGGCATCGCTTTCAAAGCCTCAAGAACATAATCATGACGCTTCTTGAACGCATCGGTCATCATCCCGATGAAGGACTGATCGCCGTTCAAGGCCGCCTCCGCCGCCACTTGCGAAATCGAGGTCGGGTTGGAGGTGCTTTGCGATTGGATGTTGCTCATGGCGTTGATTAAATCCCTGGGACCGCCGCAGTAGCCGATGCGCCAGCCGGTCATCGAATAGGCTTTGGACACGCCATTCAAAACGATGGTGCGGTCGTAGAGATCCGGGCAGACGTTGAGGAGGTTACAGAATTTCTCCCCCGTCCATTGGATATGCTCGTACATATCGTCGGTGGCGATATACACCTGCGGATGCCGGCGCAGCACCTCGCCGAGCGCCGTTAATTCTGCCGCACTGTAAGCGACGCCGGTCGGGTTGGACGGGCTGTTGATCACCAGTAGTTTGGTGCGCGGGGTGATCGCGGCTTCCAACTGTTGCGGGGTCATCTTGAAATGCTGGTCGATGCCGGCCTCGACGATCACCGGCTTGCCATCCGCTAGCAACACCATATCAGGGTAAGAGACCCAATACGGCGCGGGGATGATCACCTCATCGCCGCTATCCAGCAGGGCCTGCGCCAGATTGTAAAAACTCTGCTTGCCGCCGCAGGACACCAGAATCTGTTTCGGCTCATAATTGAGACCGTTATCGCGCTGAAACTTGGCGATGATGGCTTTTTTTAGGCCAGCCGTGCCGTCCACCGGGGTATATTTGGTGAAACCGGCGTGGATCGCCTTGATGGCGGCTTCCTTGATGAAATCGGGGGTATCGAAATCGGGCTCGCCCGCGCCCAGACCGATCACATCCTTGCCGGCGGCTTTGAGTTCGTTGGCCTTGGCGGTGACGGCCAAGGTGGGAGACGGCTTGATGCGCTGCACGCGCTCGGAAAGAGGGGTACTCACAGCGGCTCCTGAAGATTGACCGATAAGGTTGAACACTGGGGTTGAATATGCTGTCGGATCATACTGAAAATTCACGCCTCGACCAATGCTCATGCAAACTCACAACGCTTTCGCACTCCGCGCCCATTTCCAGCCCGCCGGCGACCAGCCCGATGCCATCGGCGCGCTGGTCGGCGGTGTGAACAATGGTCTGACTCATCAGACCTTGCTCGGCGTGACCGGCAGCGGCAAGACTTTCACCGTCGCCAACGTCATCGCCGCCGTGCAGCGTCCCGCGCTGGTGCTCGCGCCCAACAAGACCCTGGCGGCGCAACTCTACGGCGAGATGAAGGAATTTTTTCCGGAAAACGCGGTGGAGTATTTCGTTTCCTATTACGACTATTACCAGCCGGAAGCCTACGTGCCCTCGTCGGACACCTACATCGAAAAGGATGCTTCGATCAACGAGCATGTCGAGCAGATGCGCTTGTCGGCGACCAAGGCGATTCTGGAGCGGCCCGATACCATTATCGTCGCCACGGTTTCGGCGATTTACGGCTTGGGCGATCCCGAGTCGTACATGAAAATGCTGCTCCATCTGGTGCGCGGCGAAAAAGTCGACCAGCGCGCCATCCTGCGCCGGTTGGCGGATTTGCAATATACCCGCAACGATCTGGAACTGGCGCGCGGCACTTTTCGAGTCCGGGGCGAGGTGATCGACATCCATCCCGCCGAATCCGATACCGAGGCGGTGCGGGTAGAGCTGTTCGACGACGAAATCGAATCGTTGAGCCTGTTCGATCCATTGACCGGCAAGGTCTTGCGCAAGACGCCGCGCTATACGGTCTATCCCAAGACCCACTATGTCACCCCGCGCGAGCAGTTGCTAAAGTCGGTCGATCAAATCAAGGATGAATTGCAGGACCGACTCAATGAGTTAAACGCCGCTAACAAACTGCTGGAAGCGCAACGGCTGGAGCAGCGCACCCGCTACGATATCGAGATGATGCTGGAATTGGGCTATTGCAGCGGTATCGAGAATTATTCCCGCTACCTGTCGGGGCGCGAGGCGGGCGAGCCGCCACCGACCTTGCTGGATTATCTGCCGCCGGAAGCCTTAATTTTCATCGATGAAAGCCATGTGACCGTGCCACAACTGGGCGGGATGTACCGAGGTGATCGCTCGCGCAAGGAAACCCTGGTCGAATACGGCTTCCGGCTGCCCTCGGCGCTGGATAACCGGCCGTTGCGCTTTGACGAGTTCGAGCGCTTGAGCGGCCAGACCATCTTTATTTCCGCCACCCCCGGCGCGTTCGAACAGGAGCATTCGGCGGGGGCGGTGGTGGAACAGGTGGTGCGGCCGACCGGTCTGGTCGATCCCGAGGTCGAAGTTCGGCCGGCCTTGCATCAAGTGGACGATCTGCTCGGCGAAATCCGCGAGCGGACCACGGCCAAGGAGCGCGTGTTGGTCACAACGCTCACCAAGCGGATGGCCGAGGATTTGACCGAATATCTGGCCGAAAATGGGGTGAAGGTGCGCTATCTGCACGCCGACATCGAGACGGTGGAGCGGGTCGAGATCATCCGCGATTTGCGGCTGGGTCAGTTCGACGTGCTGGTTGGCATCAATCTGTTGCGGGAAGGCTTGGATTTGCCGGAAGTGTCGCTGGTGGCGATTCTCGACGCCGACAAGGAAGGTTTTCTGCGCTCCGACCGCTCCTTGATTCAGACGGTGGGGCGCGCCGCCCGCAACCTGCACGGCAAAGCGATTCTGTACGCCGATCACATTACCGGTTCGATGCGGCGAGCGCTGGATGAAACCGAACGCCGCCGCGCCAAGCAGCGGGCGCACAACCGAGCGCACAATATCACCCCGCGAGGGATCGAAAAGGCGGTGGCGGATATCATGGAAGGAGCGTACTCACATCCCGGCGCGCCGCTGCCGGCCGCGCAATACGCCAAGGTGGCGGAGGAAGCGGCGGCTTACGCCCGCGAAACACCGGCGTTATTGATGAAGAAGATCAAGAAATTGGAGCAGGAGATGTACCGCCACGCCCGCGATCTGGAGTTCGAGCAAGCGGCCAAACTGCGGGATGAGATTGAAAGGATTCGGCGGTTTGGGTTGGGGATGCTGGAGGCGAAGGCCGGATGAAAACGGTTGTAAAATGGCCGCTCGCTCGTTGCCGCACCCCAATACCCTGCTCATCGACAGCGAACAACTGGTAGCGAGCGATGCCCTCGACGACAACTTCCGCCGCATGGCCGCCGGCGAAATCGAACGGTATGCGGGACGACTTTGCCAAGAAGGTCGAAAGCGAATTCGCCAAGATGATCGACCGATGTCTGACCAAGCGGGCGGCGTGTTAGACCGACACGAACATTGATCTCGTGTATATTCGTCGTGTCTAGCGAACACGAGAATTCTCTATGAATAAAAATATCACGTTTTCCGCCGATGCGGCGTTGATCGAAGAAGCCCGCGAGGCCGCGCAAGCGGATAACACCACACTCAACGAACAATTCCGCTTGTGGCTGGAAAGCTATGCCCGCAAACGGCAAGTCGAAAAGGCCATGGAAACCATTGAGCGAATTCGGGGGTATGCGAGTTCGGGCGGCCGCAAGTTTACCCGCGAGGAAATGAATGAGCGGCGTTGATTTTCTCGATTCCAACATATTGCTCTATACGCTGGACGGGGCTAGCCCCGCGAAGCAGGGAGTTGCAAGCCGCTTGGTGAGGCAAGCGCATTTGCAACGAACGGGGATCATCAGCTTTCAGGTTGTACAAGAAACATTGCAGGTGATCAGCCGCAAGTTTCAGGTCGCCGTACGCCCCGAGGACCGTCCAATCTTTCTGCGCAACGTGCTGGTTCCGCTCTGGCGCGTCATGCCCAGCCCGGCGCTGTACGGCCGCGCGCTCGAACTGCAAGCGCGTTACCAATACAGCTTCTACGATAGCCTAATTCTGGCAGCCGCTCTGGAGTCCGGTTGCACGCGCGTGCTTTCCGAAGACCTCCAGGACGGCCAGCGGATCGAAGGCTTGACCATCGAAAATCCGTTTAAGGACTGAGAAAACGGCACCGTTCTTCCAGCTAGTCTGATCAGCAAACCCATCCTGCCATGGCTCTATCTTCGGCAAATCACATTTTTTGAGGAAAACCCGCATGTCGAACGCGACCCTTCAAGACCGCGCCGCCGGAGCCATTATGGGAGCCTTCATCGGCGATGCGCTCGCGCTCGGTCCACACTGGTATTACGATCTGGATGAGTTGCGCCGCGATTACGGGCCGTGGATCAGCGGTTACACCGATCCTAAACCCGGCCGCTACCACGCTGGCCTGAAGGCCGGTCAACTCTCTCAAGCTGGATTCATCCTCGCGCTCACGCTGCGCTCGTTGGTGGCCTGCGGCGGTTATGACGAAGATGATTTTTGCCGCCGCATGGATGAGGATCTCTTGACCTTGCTCGATGGCACACCGATGAATGGGCCGGGCGGCTACACCAGCCAATCGATTCGCGAAGCGTGGCGGCGGCGGGTGGAGCAACAGCAGCCGTGGGGGCAGACCGGCGGCCACGCCGACACCACCGAAGCCATCGAACGCACGCTCGCTCTAGCCGTTCGCTATGCGCTGGAGCCCCAGAATCTGGCGCTCACCATCACCCAGAACACCCTGCTGACCCAGGTTGATGAGACGGTGGTGGCGATGACCGTCGCCTATGGCGCGGTCCTGGGCGTATTGGTGCAAGGACACGCTCTCGATGCCAGCCTGTCCAATACACTCATGAAGCAGGTCAAAGCCGGTGTGCTGCCGTTTCATGCCGTGACCAGCGACCGGCTGCAGCCGCCGCGTCCCGGAGACCCCGATCCGCCGCGCGCCGGACTGTTCGCCTCGCCCGATGCCTTGCTGACGCCATCCTACATGGCTATCGCCGCCGCCGATCCCGACCTGCGCATCGAGCCGGCCTGGAAGGTCTCGCTGGTCTATGGAATGCCTTGCGCCATCTATCATCAACTGCCCGCCGCTTATTATTTGGCCGCGCGCTTTCGAGATGATTTCGAGTCGGCCGTGCTGCACGCGGTCAACGGCGGCGGGCAAAATCAGGCGCGCGCGATACTGACGGCCGCTTTGGTCGGCGCGCAGGTCGGTTTGACGCGCATTCCGGCGCGCTTTCTGGATGGCCTGGACGAAGCTGACGAACTGAGCCGCTTGGCGGCTGATTTAGCGGAAACGGTGCGGGCGGGCGGCGTAAATTAAAAGCCGCCGGTTGCGTCGCCCCGCCCGCGCGGGGAGTGACGCAATCCAGCGGCCATTAGCTATGAACTTTCCAGCCTACCTTGCGGGTTCTCCTCCTCAAGGCAGAACCGCGCGTCGCCGGTACTCCTCGACCGGCAGCCCGCCGATCCCCCAGTTTTCGATCTCCACCTCGTCGATCACAACTGTGGTTGCCACCGGCGATTTGTTGAGCACGCGCACCAGCAATTCAGTGGCGCCCTCGATCAGCGCGGCTTTTTGTTCGGCGGTGACGTTGCCTTCGCGGGTGATCTTAATGTTGATATAGGGCATGTCAGGGTTCTCCGGTGACTGCGCTCGCTTCGTAATGAAACACTTTCGCCGCGATCCGCCATTCGCCATCGACGTTGAGCAAAGACAGAACATCAACGAAGCGTTTGCCGAGCATCGACGAGCGCATTCGGGCCAACGCGGTGGTCGGGCCGGCGAATTCGATGGCTTCCAACGCGAAGCCGTAAGGATCGCCTCGGCTTGCCGGCGATGCGCGCGCGGCGACCACCGGCAAATAAGCGTCCAGATCGAGCTGCAACAGTTCGCCGCTAGAGGCGGTGGCGTAAGTCGCCGCCGGATGGAAGGCTCGGCGCAGTCGTTCGATATCACCGTAATACAAGGCATCGTAATAACGCCCGAGCGACTCGATGACTGCAAGATACGCTTCGCCCGCCGGCGGAAGCGCGGCCGGTGGACGGCTTTGAGCGGTGGTGTTGATCGTGCTCATCAGCGTGCTCCCGCTCAAGCCCGACCGCTGACGAAGCCGCCATCGACTGGCAGAATATGCCCGGTGACGAACTCGGCCCCCACGAGATAGCGCACCGCCTCGGCGATTTCCCGCCCTTCGCCGACCCGGTTCAACAGCGCGATCCCGCCGAAGGCATCGACATTGACCTGGGCGTGCAGGGGCGTGCGCACCACGCCGGGCGCGACCATGTTCACGCGAATCCGGTCGGGAGCGAGCTCGGCCGCCAGGCTGTGGGTGAGGGCATGGACGCCGCCTTTGCTCGCTAGCGGGGCCGAGGCGGGAAAACCGCCGATGGCGTGATCGATCAGCACGGTGCCGATATTGACGATGGCGCCGCCCCGACCCTGCTTCTGCATCCGCCGCACCACCGCCTGCGTGGTCAGATAGGTGCCGCGCAAATTCCCGTCGAGAAAATGGTCCAGCTCCTCTTCCGTCACCTCGACAAAGGGTTTAGGGGCAAAGGTGCCCGCATTATTGACCAGCACATCGACGCCGCCGAAACGTTCGACCGCAACGCGCACCAGCACTTCGCCGGTATTGCGTTCGCCGATGTCGCCCGCCGCGCAGGCCACTCGCTCCGGGACGCCCAGCGTCGCGGCCGCCGCAGCCAGTTTCTTGGCATCACGACCATGGGCAACGATGTTAGCGCCGTCGTTCAAAAACAGGCGGGCGACTTCCAGACCGATGCCGCTGGAGGAACCAGTTACGATAACAGTAGGGGTTGAGTTCGACATGAGTAAGTTCTCCGATGGATAAGTATCAACAACAACATTAAAAAACGACCGGTCGTCTATTAATTAGGCCCAAAAAAAAAATCGATATTAGGGCCGAAAATAATCGTCGAGCAGTCGACTTAACACCCGGCGCGGCGGTTCCAACGAGCGTTCGATCTTCATGCGGATCACCGCGCCTTCCCACGCCTCGGTCAGCAAATCGGCTAAATCGCCCGCATCCAGATCGGCGCGCACTAGACCGCGTTGCTGGCTTTGCCGCAACACCTCGGCCACGCGGTCGCGCCATTGGCGAAAGGCCGTGGCCAGGCTTTCCCGACACAGTTCGCTCCCTTCGAGTTCGCCGCCGAGGTTGGCGATCAGACAACCACCCACATAGCCGGCGGTTTCGAAATCGGCCATCAACGCTTCAAAAAAATGGCGCAGACCGCTGTAGGGGTCTGGCGCGTCGCTGATCGCCTGTTCCATCTTGGCCGCGAAACAAGCGGCATAATGGTGAATAGCCGCCACGGCGAAGGCTTCCTTACTCTCGAAGTAGTTGTAAAAAGACCCTTTCGGCACCTTCACTCGGTCCAGCACCTCTTTAAGTCCGGTGCCGTGAAAGCCGTTGTATAAAAACGCCGAGACGCCTTCTTCCAGGAGCCGCTGACGGGTTTTTTCACTGAGCCGGGGTCTAGCCATGGAATTAATATACGACCGGTCGTATTTATTTGTCAAGCGTTTTGGATGCGGTTTTCGCGCGAGAATGGTTGCCCGCCGCGCGCGGCGGAACAAGCGGTTAAAAATTCAACTTGACAGTCATGGTTTTCTTCTACGATACATCCTTAATATTGCCGATGGCTCAGGAGAGACTATGACTGACGAATTGAATGGCACGATCATGCAGTACTTCCACTGGTATTCTCCAGACGACGGCACTTTTTGGGACGAGGTGAGCGGCCGCGCGGCGGATCTGGCTCAAGCCGGTTTCACGGCCCTGTGGTTGCCGCCCGCTTTCAAGGGCATTAAGGGGAGCCAGGACGTCGGCTACGGCGCCTACGATTTGTACGATCTGGGCGAATTCGATCAAAAAGGCTCGGTGCGCACCAAGTACGGAACCCGCGGGCAATACCTCCAGGCGATCAACGCGCTCCACGCCGCCGGCATTCAAGTGTACGCCGACGCCGTGCTGACCTACCGCATCGGCGGAGACGCCACAGAAGTCACCCAAGCCACGCCCTACTATCAAGACGACCGCTTGCATCCCCGAGGCGACGCGCGGGAAGTCGAGGTCTACACCCATTTCAACTTTCCGGGGCGTCAGGGACGCTATTCGCCTTTCGAGTGGCACTGGTGGCATTTCGACGCGGCCGATTACGACGCCAAAACCCGTGAAGCGAACAAGGTGTATTTGTTCGAGGGCAAGCACTTCGACCACCAGGTCGCGCTGGAGAAAGGCAATTTCGCCCATCTGATGGGCTGCGCGATCGATTTCCAAAATGAAGAAGCGCGGGAATCCTTGCTGCGCTGGGGCAAGTGGTATCTCGACGCCACCGGAGCAGACGGGTTTCGGCTCGATGCCATCAAGCACATCGCGGCCTGGTTTTTCCCGACCTGGCTGGATGAAATGATCGAACACAGCGGTCGGGAACTGTTCGCCGTGGGCGAGTATTGGTCACCCGACGTGAACACCTTGCACTGGTATTTAAATCGGCTGGGCCCGCGGGTGTCCCTGTTCGATGTGGCGCTGCACTATAACTTCCATATCGCCAGCCGCATGGGCGGCAATTACGACATGCGGCGCATTATGGAAGGCACCCTCATGCAGCAGCGGCCCTATCAAGCCGTCACTTTCGTGGAAAACCACGATTCGCAGCCGTTGCAATCCCTGGAGTCGGTGGTCGAGCCTTGGTTCAAGCCCTTGGCCTACGCGATCATTTTGTTGCGGCGCGAGGGTTATCCTTGCGTGTTCCATGCCGATTATTACGGCGCGGGCTACGAAGATCAGGGCCGGGACGGCCAACGTTATCGAATCATCATGCCGGCCCACCGCGCGCTGATCGATAAATTGTTGTACGCCCGCCGCCACTATGGCCACGGCGCTCAATACGATTATTTCGATCACTGGAACCGGATCGGCTGGACCCGTTTGGGCAGCGAACAATTTCCCAAGGCCATGGCGGTGCTGCTCAGCGACGGCGCGGGCGGCGGTAAATGGATGGAAGTCCGCAAACCCAACGCCAAATTCGTGGACCTGACCGAAAACATTAAAGAACCGATTTACACCAACGAAGCCGGCTGGGCTGAATTCCAATGTCTGGGTGGCTCGGTTTCGGTCTGGGTGGAGAACTAACAAGACCCGCGCGGAGGCGGACGGCGCTTGTCGGCGATTGGGGTCTCATTCCGCCGGTTCACCGGGTTTGCGGGGCAGGGCATGGCCTGTCACCCCGTCGGTATCGATGGCTTGCGATTGGAATTTGAGAAAGATCGCTGCCCATTGTGGCGAGTCAGGAAAACAAAACAGTAAGCCGCCATCCTGCCAAACGCCGTCATCCTCGATAAAACGGCCGACGTTCCCTTGATTCATATGCAGGTTGTGAAGGCCGCGCCGGGGCGTGAAACCGAACAGTTTGTCGGGTCGTCTTTCCGGCCCCCAGGGTTCTCCAAAGGCGAACAACCAAGCGGCGGGGTCCGCGATCGCCCGTTGCACGTAGCCGTCGATTTTCTCGTTCAAATCGTTGTCCGGCCCCGGCGCGTCGAAGGGCAGCGATGTCATGGCGGCGAAATCCACCATCCCGGCGCGGACATAATCCAACGCCAGGCCGCCCGGTCGCGCGGGCAGAGGATGCCAGCCCGCCGCCAGCCTTTCCAAAGGCGCGGTGATGGCATGCTGGAAACGCGGCGCGATGGAATATTGCAATTCCGAAGGGGCCAGTTGCGATTTCACGCTGACCGCCAGGCGATAGCGGCCTTGAGCGGCCGCCGCCAGAATGTGATAGTGCGCGTCTTCAGAAGTGGCGGGCCGGCGCTCCACCGGGCGGGCTTTCAAGACGCCGTACTGCTGCAAAGGCATGATGTCGTTTCTCGCTGGCGGCCCCCGCGCTGGCGAGCCGCAGGTTGGAAGGCGCGATGGCGTGCCCAACCGGTTGAGAGCGGGTCAAAAAAATACCGTTACGCTCTTGCCAACCTCCCCTCGCATTGGTTAACCTTCCGCTCCTAATCGCTCAGGCGCGTAGCTCAGTTGGTTAGAGCACCACCTTGACAT
>DJIW01000029.1 GCA_002433805.1 Competibacteraceae bacterium UBA6584
GATGATCGATAACTGCGATCTTATTGAACATCCCGGCATCTTCATTCGAGAAGAGTTAGAATCAAGAGGCTGGAGCCAAACAGACCTTGCTTATATTCTTGGCTGTCCTCCGCAGTCAGTAAACGTGATTTTGTCTGGGAAGCGCGGCATTAGCCCTGAGATGGCCAAATCGCTTGCTGATGCTTTTGATGTGTCGGCTGAACTTTTTCTGAATTTGCAGAGGATGTACGACCTATCCAGAGCAGAGGACGCGAACCCCAGTATCGCTAGGCGGGCCTCGCTTCAAAACCATTATCCTGTGAGAGAAATGATAAACAGAGGCTGGCTTGTTGACACTGACGCTGATCTGCTTGAAGTCCAAATGGCTCGTTTTTTTGAGGTTTCTTCCATAAGCTGGGTGCCGCATCTGCCACATGCTGCCAAAAAAATGCAAGATGAAGATGTGCCGCCAGTACAGCTTGCTTGGCTCTTTCGAGTCAAGCAGATCGCGAAAGAGCTTATTGTACCAAAATATTCAGCTAAGAAGCTGAATGATTCACTGGGAGATTTAAACGCGCTTTTGGTTGAACCGGAAGAGTCCCGCCATGTGCCAAAAATGCTGTCGGAATGCGGTGTAAGGCTTGTTTTTGTTGAACAATTACCATCGTCTAAAATCGATGGTGTTTGCTTCTGGATAAACAATATATCGCCTGTTATTGGGATGTCTCTGAGATATGACCGTATCGATAATTTCTGGTTTGTGTTGCGCCATGAAATAGAGCACGTCCTTCGTGCGCATGGAAAAATCAGAGAAGTGATTGATTATGGGCTTGAGGGAGATCGGGCTGGGATAGGTGATTCTGTGGATGAGCAAGAGCGGGTAGCTAATATTGCTGGCGCGAATTTCTGCGTTGATCAAACAGAAATGAACAAATTTTACTTGCGTAAAGCACCCTACATCTCTGAGCGGGATGTTTTAGGCTTTTCGGCTAGGTTAGGCATCCATCCTGGTCTTGTTGTTGGGCAGATTCACAACAGGACTGGGAAGTTTAATTACCTGAGAAAGTACTTGAAGCCAATTAGAAAACACGTACTACCGAGCGCGGTCGTTGATGGCTGGGGCGAAATTGCCCCAGTTGATTTATAGGAGAAGTTGGATGGCTACTTATTCTGAGCAGATGCAGGATATTTTCAAACGATATGAGGCAGCAGGTATGCCCATTCCTGCTGAGCCTAGAGCGGTGGCTGCTTGGGCCATTAAGAATGGATTATGGCGACCTAAACCCGCTGATGTTCACAAACTTTTTGCCGATGATTTAACTAGAGCGCTTAGGGAAGAGTATAGAACTGACGATAGAGGTAGACGGTACCGTGCAAAACATGCAGTTAGGTCTACAAAAGATGGAAAGCAAATCAGCCTTTGGGCTGATAAGGAGTCAGCGCCACACAATCACATGAAAAAAGCGTTCGTACAACGTCGCAAGCAAATTGTGGGCGATTGTTACCAGCTCCAAACAGATGTGGATGTATACATAGAAACCAGAGCGCAACATGATCCTGTGCAGGTTTTATTTGACTTCACAGATGACGTAGCTGAGATTCAAGCGCTTGAACTGCGCGAAAGAGCCAGCTAGCCATCGGATTTTCTCCACCTAACCTCTGCCGCTAGTCGGGCTATTTTAGACCGCTGCTCCGGCGTGAGCTTCTTCGCTCGCGCCTTCCCGCCTTTCTTCCCTCCAAGCCGTCCAAGCGCCACCGCAGCCGGGTTCTTTTCCGGCTGTTCTGGCGCGGCGGCTTCTTCGTCGGTCGCCTGGCCTACAATCGATTTGGCTAGCTGGTTGAGGTCTAGCCGCCCTTTGCTTGAGCGTTTAGGCATAATATGGCTAGTATGAGTAGACGGTTCAACAGCCGTCAAGAGCTAGCAATTTCAAACTGAGACACTACCGGGTTCCGGCTCAAAAAGCGTTTTGCCGGCCGAGCGGGGCCTGCCGAGCGCGACCGATAAACCCGCAACGCTATTGGGCCAAGCCGAGCTGTTTCATGAACTTGCCGTTGTCCCAGAACAGAGATTCCTCGGATAGGATTCCGTCCTTGTTCCAGTGACCGAGGGTCGCCATCGGGATCGGGGGTGGCGCGAGCGGACAAAATATGTCCGGCTCGCGTTGAAAGCTTTACCGGCCGGCGTCATGGCTGCGGCTTCAACCGCAATTTGAATTTGATCTGCACCTCGTTCGCCACCGTATCGGTATCGGCCCACTGACCATCGCCGACATTGAAATCCAATCGCTTGATTTCGAATTGCCCTTCCGCCGCCAAATCCGAACCCTCGGTTTTGAGGGTCAGCGGGACGCTGATCGGCTTGCTGACGCCTTTCAATGTCAAAACGCCATCGGCCTGATAGCCGCCGCCATCCAGCTTGCGCAACTGCTTGGATTCAAAGATCGCCTCGGGAAACGCGGCGGTGTCGAACCAGCGCTTGCGCTTGACCTCGGTCGTGAAATCCGACGCCGGCAACGCGACGCTGTTCATGTCGATTACCACCTTCACCCGGCTTTGATCGAGGGCGGCCGGATCGAGCGCGGCATCCACCGCGAACGTCTGAAATTTTCCCTGAGCCGGCGCGCCCATCTGCTTGCCGACAAAAGTGATGCTGCTCTGCTCCGGCGCCAAAACTTGTCCGGCCTGAATGTCCATCGCGGCCAGCCCCCAACCCAGCAGGGCCGCCAGCGTCCACAGCCGCCGCTTCTTCATCTCAATCGCTCCTTTCGGCCACGTTGCGGCAACATCCGCGCCATCACCCCGTCGCGTTCGATGAACTGATGTTTGAGGGCCGCGCCGACATGCGCGCCAAACGCCGCCAACAAAGTGTAGTTCAGCCATTCGTGCACCATCCGCAACCGGTCTCCCAGTTGCTCGTCCGCGCCGATCAAATCCGGCAGCGGCAGAACGCCTAGATAAACCACCGTAAATCCTCTGGCGGAACTGAACAGCCAACCGCTCAGCGGGATGACGAACATCAGCCCATAGAGTAGAAAATGGACCGCTTGCGCCGCCATCTTCTGCCAAGCCGGCATGGCGGCCGGCAGCGGCGGCGCGGGATGGGCGAGCCGCCACGCCAGGCGAAACGCCGTCAAACCGAGCACGGTGATGCCCAACCACTTATGCCAGGCCATCCACCGCAGTTTTTGCGGGCTGTTTTCCATGCCGGCCAGCGTCCAGCCCAAACCGAACGCCACGACGATCAATAGCGCCATCAGCCAGTGCAGCCCAATCGCCATGCGGGTATAAGATGTCGCTCTCCCCGGCTTCATATCGTCAGCCTCGCGTCAAGGCGGACAGCCTGAATGTCGCCGCGGCGCTCCCTCCAGGCTGTCCGATGCCCCCAAAGTTTATGGTTCCCGCGCGGCTTCAACCGCAATGGACAGCTTGACCTCATCGCTGACCGCGTTGGGAAACGCCGCCATTCCGAAATCGCTGCGCTTGATGGTCGCGGTGGCGTCGGCCCCGCAGTAGGGCTTTTTGGCGATGGGATGTTCGCCGCATTTGAAGCGCGTAAAGGTCAAGGTGACCGGATTGGTGACGCCGTGCAGGGTCAACTGCCCTTCAGCCTTGATCGGCTTGTCGCCCTCGAATTTGATCCGGTCCGCTTTATAGGTGATGGTCGGATACTTGGCGACATCGAAAAAATCCTCGCCGCGCAAATGCTCGTCGCGCTTGGCGAAGGCGGTATCCAGGCTGGCGGCGTCGATGACGACCTCGACCGAACCGGTCTTGGCCGCGAAATCCAGCACCGCCTTGCCGCTGGTCTTATGGAACAGGCCGCGGGTGGTGGACCAGCCTAGGTGCGTCACTTCGAAATAGGGATAAGTATGCGAATTATCGAGTACATAGTGCTCGGGCGCGGCCTGGGCGAGGGCCGTGAAACCCAGCCCCAAGGTCGCGACAAGCCAAGCGCTGCCCATCAATTTTTTCATAAACGTTTCCTTCAGATGATAAGGTTGGAAAAGCGAGCGCGCGCGGGCGCTCAAGCGGCGGAGGCTTTCCAGCGCCGGGCGAGTTCGGCAATCCGTTTGCCAAAGGTTTTGGCGGTTTCCAAATCGCCCGGAAGCGGCCCTTCATCAGGCGTGGAATCCGAGGGGGATTGCGCCATCAAGCCCGCGAATGAACCCAGATAATTCAGGTCGTTGCGCTGCGCCGCCTTGCTGTTGGCGGGCAACATTCCGGCGCCGGCCCAAATCATGGAATGCTGCATCGCCAGGGTGAACAGATAATGCAGAGTGGATAGTTTGTCGCCGTTCATGGACGCGGAATTGGTAAAGCCCGCCGCCAGTTTGTCCTTCCAGAGTTGGGCGAACCACGGCTTGCTCGACGCATCGGCGAATTTCTTGAAGGGCCAGGATACGGAACCCATGTAGGTCGGCGCGCCAAAGATCAGGCAATCCGCCGCCGCTAGCTTTTCCCAGCCGCCGTCGGGCAAATCGCCTTCGGCATTGATCGCCACCACCTCGACTCGGGTTCCCGAAACCGTTGTTACCCCCTCGCCCACCGCCTCGGCCTGTTTCTGGGTGTGGCCATAGCCACTGTGATACACGATCACGAGATTCGCCATCGGGATCTCTCCTCATTAAAATAGCGCGTTGATGAGTCCATCAGCCGCATCACCCCGCCCGGCAAGGATTGTGGCCAACGATGATGTTGGCTAGGATAGCCTCTGCTTTAAAACACATGAAGTAGCACGATTGCGTTTCTTTATCTGCAAAAAAGCACATCATGCGCTGGGATGACTATCGGTATTTTTTAGCGGTGGAACAAGCCGGATCGGTACTGGCGGCGGCGCGGCGGCTGGGCGTCAATCACACCACCGTGCTGCGGCGGATCGCCAGCCTGGAAACCCGCTTGGGGGTCCGGTTGTTCGAACGCTTGCGCACCGGCTATGCCCCGACCACCGCCGGTGAGGAGTTGCGCGAAACTCTGTCGCGCGTCCAACAAACGCTGGCGGAGGTGGAACACCGGCTGTCCGGAAAGGATTTGCACTTGTCCGGCGTCGTCCGGATCGCCACCACCGACACCTTGTTCGCCGGGCTGCTCCTCCCGCGCCTGAGCGTGTTTCGAGAACGGCATCCGCGCATTCAGCTACAAATTCTCGGCTCCAACCAGTTGGTGAACCTGACCCGGCGCGAAGCCGACATCGCCATCCGCGCCACCAACCAACCGCCCGACAACATGTTCGGGCGAAAGATCGGCGTGGCGCGCTCGGCAATTTACGGCGCGGTGGACTATCTGAGCGCGCGGGGCCACGATCTCGATGACGCCCGGCAGGCTTGGATCGGTTTGGACGAGACGCTGGCCCATCTCCCTGAATATCGCTGGCTGGAGCGCAAGATTCCCCCCGAACGGATCGCGTTGCGCTTCAATAATCTGCTGCAAAAAATCGCGGCGGTGAAGGCCGGTCACGGCATCGCCCCGCTGCTGTGTTTCCTGGCCGAACATGAAGCCGCGCTGCTGCGGCTGACCGAACCGGAACCGCTGTTCGATACCGATATCTGGCTGCTCGGACATCCGGACTTGCGGCAAGTCGCGCGCGTTCGCGCAATCATGGACTTCATCGTACAATGCGCGAGCGCCGACCCGTTGTTGCAAGGCGGCCTACTCAAACCCCGAGCCGTCGACCCCCTCGCCGCCCGCCATGAATCCTAAACCGCGCTAAACGCCCAAAAACGCATCGGGAGCATGTCGCTTTAAAAAGGCATCTCCAGAATCCAAGGCTATACTTTTTAGCTGAACTCGCTGAGTCTGGGAGCATGAGCGGGACAACCCCACCATCCGGCACCACCACAAGCCTTGTGGAATGGTCCATTGGAGCCAACAATTCCATGCAAATAACCCTTGAGAAATTCAACAAGCGTCACACCGAGGAGCAGAGGTAATGGAGATCATCCAAACAGACATTGCCATCGTCGGTGCGGGAGGGGCGGGGCTGCGCGCCGCCATCGCGCTCGCGGAAGCCGATCCAAAACTTCGCATCGCCCTGATTTCGAAGGTTTACCCGATGCGCAGCCACACCTGCGCGGCGGAAGGCGGCGCGGCGGGCGTCATCAAGTCCGATGATAGCCTCGACCTCCACTTCAACGACACCGTCGGCGGCGGCGATTGGCTCTGCGACCAGGACGCGGTCGAATATTTCATCAACGAAGCGCCCAAGGAGCTGTTGCAGTTGGAACATTGGGGCTGCCCGTGGAGCCGCGAGCCGGACGGCTCGGTGGCGGTGCGGCCGTTCGGCGGCATGAAGATCAAGCGCACCTGGTTCGCCGCCGATAAATCCGGCTTCCACATCCTCCACACCCTGTTCCAGACCTCGCTACGGTTTCCGTCGATCCGGCGTTTCGACGAATATTACGCGCTCGATTTGCTGGCGGATGACGGGCGGTGTTACGGCTTGACCGCGCTGGAAATGCGCAGCGGCGAGATCCGGCATTTCGAGGCCGGCGCGGTGATCATCGCCGCCGGCGGCGCGGGCCGGATGTTCCCCTTCACCACCAACGGCGCGATCAAGACCGGCGACGGCATGGCCTTGGCTTATCGGGCCGGCGCGCCGCTCAAGGACATGGAGTTCGTTCAATATCACCCCACCGGATTACCGAATACCGGCATTCTGCTGACGGAAGGCTGTCGCGGCGAAGGCGGGATTCTGGTCAACAAAGACGGCCGCCGCTACCTGCAAGACTACGGCATGGGCCCCGAAACCCCGGTCGGCCAGCCGGTGTTGAAAACCATGGAACTCGGCCCGCGCGACCGCTTGAGCCAAGCTTTCTGGCACGAACAGCAGAAAGGCAACACCGTCTCCACCAAGTGGGGCGATTGCGTGCTGCTGGACATGCGCCATCTGGGCGAGAAGAAGATCAACGAGCGGCTGCCGTTCGTGCGCGATCTGTCCATCAGCTATTTGGGCATGGACCCGGTCAAGGAACCGATCCCGATCCGCCCGGTGGTCCATTACTGCATGGGCGGCATCCACACCGACATCAACGCCGCGACGCCAGTGGCCGGGTTGTTCGCGGCGGGCGAATGCGCCTGCGTCAGCATCAACGGCGCCAACCGGCTCGGCTCGAACTCGTTAACCGAGCTGCTGGTGTTCGGCCGGAAGGCGGCCATGAGCGCCATCGAACACCTGAAGTCCGCGCCCGGCTCGAACAACGCCTCCGCGCTGGCCGCCAAGGCGCAAGAGTCGGAAGCCCGGATTCGCGCCCTGTTTGACAAGAGCGGCGCCAAGGAATCCATCTCGGGGTTGCGCAACGAAATGATGCACACCCTGGAAGAAGGGGCCGGCATCTATCGGACCGGCGACCGGCTGGCCGCGACCTGCGCCAAACTCGCCGAACTGCGCCAGCGCTACGCCGACATCGAGGTGCACGACAAGAGCAAGGTTTACAACACCGACTTGCTGCAAGCGCTGGAATTGGGTTCGATGCTCGACTGCGCCGAGACGGTGGCCGTGGGCGGACGGGACCGCAAGGAATCGCGCGGGGCGCACCAGCGGCTCGACTTCACCGAACGGGACGACAACAATTTCCTCAAACATACCTTGTCCTACCACCATCCCAAGGAGCCGCCGCGCCTCGACTATCTCGATGTGGTGATCACCAAGTCCAAGCCCGGTGTGCGCGATTATTCAGGAGCCCACAAATGAGCGAACGCCAGATTCAACTGGAAGTGCTCCGCTACGACCCGGAGACCGACCGCGAGCCCCGGTTTCAGACCTATACCGTTCCCTGCTTGAACGAATGGGTGGTGCTCGACGCCTTGAACTACGTCAAGGACAACCTGGACACGACGGTCAGCTACCGCTGGTCGTGCCACATGGCGGTCTGCGGCAGTTGCGGCATGATGATCAACGGCGAGCCCAAGCTGGCGTGCAAGGCGTTCATCCATGAATACCCCGATCAAATCCGGGTCGAGCCGATGGCGCATTTCCCGATCGAGCGCGATCTGGTGACCGTGGTCGAGGACTTCATTACCAAATTCGCCAGCGTCAAGCCGTATCTGATTCCCAAGGAAGATAAACCGGTCAGCGCCGGGGAATTCAAGCAGACGCCGGCGGAACTGATGAAGTTCAAGCAATACACCCTGTGCATCAACTGCATGTTGTGTTACGCCGCCTGCCCGCAATACGGCCTAGTGCCCGAATTCCTCGGCCCGGCGGCGATCTCCATGGCGCACCGCTACAATCAGGACTCGCGGGACGGCGGCAGGGACCAGCGCCAGGAGGTCATCGCCTCTCACGAAGGGGTCTGGGAATGCTCGTTCGTCGGCGCGTGTTCCGAAGTCTGCCCCAAGCACGTAGACCCCGCCGGCGCGCTCCAGCAAGTCAAGGTGGCGAGCACCATCGACTGGTACAAAGAACACTTGATGCCGTGGAGTAAAAAATGAGCCGCAACCCTTACGTTCGCGAAGTTCCCAAGACCAGCTGGTTTTTCCGCCAGCCGCGCTACATGCGCTACATGGCGCGGGAGGTGACTTCCTTCTTCATCGGCGCGTTCAGCCTGCTGTTGGTGGTGGGCCTCAAGCGCCTGTCGGAGGGCCCGGAGGCTTTTCAGGGCTTTTTGGACGCGCTGCGCGGCCCCTGGGGCGTGCTGTTTTGTCTGGCCGCCTTGGTGGCGGCGGTGTATCACAGCACCTCGTGGTTTAACGTCACGCCGCAAGCCATGCCCATCCAGCGCGGCGAGGAGTTCGTTCCCGGCAAGATGATCGTCGGCGCGCACTACGCGGTTTGGGCGGTGGTTTCGCTGATCGTACTGTTTATGGGGATCTGACCATGTCCAAATCCAATAAACCCATCGTCTGGGGACCGTTTGCCGCAGGCGGGACGGTGACCGCCTTTCTGACTCCGGTGCTCACGCTGCTGGCGCTGTTCGCCGCGATGCGCTTTTCGCCGGACATGTTCACCTATGCCAGCATGCACGCCTTCGCGTCTAACTGGCTGGGCAAGCTGATCATCTTCGGCGTCATCACCCTGTCGCTGTGGCACGCCGCACACCGCTTCCGCATCACCCTGTTCGATTTCGGCGTGCGCGCCGATCTGGTGGTGGCCACGATCTTGTACATGATTGCGGCGATCGGCACGGTCTCGACGATTTTTTCGCTGTTGTCCATCTGAGGGGCGACGGGGATCGCGCTTTCGCGTTATCCTCTCGCGCCGCGAAATCCCGCGCGCCGCCGACCGCGCGGCGCGCGGGATCGTCGCATCGAACGCCACCGATCTTGTAACGGACGATCGCTGCATCGCTCAGCCGTTGCCGATGGAGTGCCTCCGCGTGATGTCGCGGACGCCAGCACGCTTTTCGCGCCGACGGGTGGACCCTGGCGAAAACGCCTCGCATACACGGTGATTAGGTAAATAAGAATGAGTTCCCAACCTGTTCAAGGCGCGGCCACCTTGGCCCAACCGCTTCCGTTGGAAAACGCCGCAGGCCCCGAAATCGAGAACCCGAACACGGCGCAAGAAGTCGCGCTCGACGATCCCCGCCAGGAGTTTGACCATCCCCCGGTGCAGGTACCGCTCTATCTGCAAGAAACCTACTGGTGGGCGTATGTCCATCCGGCGGCGGTGCGCTTTTTCGAACGGCAGTGGCTGGTCAATTTGATTCTGTGGGGCAACTTCAACCGGCTGCGCGATCTCGCCCTGGATGAATTGGGCGCTTCGGTTCGGGGCGATATTCTTCAAGTCGCCTGCGTGTATGGCAATTTCACCGAACATCTGATCCGGCGGCTCGATCCGACCGCCCGGCTGGCGGTGGTGGATGTCGCGCAGGTGCAATTGGAAAATCTGAAAAACAAGCTGCCCGACCCGTCGCGCATTTCAATCCACCATCAGGATTCGACCGATCTGCGCTTCGCGGACGCCAGCCATGATTGCGTGGTGGTGTTTTTTCTGTTGCACGAACAACCGGAAGCGGTGCGCGCCCAAACCGTCGCCCAAGCGCTGCGGGTCGTCAAACCGGGAGGCAAGGTGGTCTTCGTCGATTATCACCGGCCGAGCGCGTTTAACCCGTTTCGCTATGTGATGATTCCCATCCTCACTACCTTGGAACCCTTCGCCATGGATTTATGGCGTCGGGAAATCACCGACTGGCTGCCCGAACGCTATCGCGGCGCCAAGATCGACAAACAGACCTATTTCGGCGGACTTTATCAGAAGGTGGTGATTACGGTCTGAAGCCGGTCGCCGGATCGTCGGCCAAATGGGCCGCGCAACGCCGGTTCAACGTCCGGCGGCCTCAAGCTTGCGGGCCCGCGCGGCGAAGGCGTTGACCATGGTCGCCGCCATTTGGGTCATCAGCGCCTCGCCCAGGGGTTTGAGCAGCAGCGAACGCACCTCGCATTCAAGGCTGAATTCGGTGTGGCAAAACCCTTCCGGCGTCGGCGCGAACGACCAGCGAATCTCGAAGCGTCGAAAACTTCGATCCGTCGAGGTGACGGTGATGGCGTTCGGCCGGTCGAGTTCGGTGCGGGTGCGAAACCGGTGCCGCAACAGCCCCAACGCCATGACTTGTTCGGTTTCGTAATGCTTTGCCTGACGGCCGATGACTTTCGCGCTGTAGACCAACGGCACGAATTCAGGATAGCGCTCGACATCGGCGACGATGTCGAACATCCGTTCGACGGAAACCGCCACTACCCGACTTTCGTGATGAGCGGTATGGGACATCGCGGGTTTGCTTGCCTCGTTAGCGGAGCGCTTGGTGGAATCAGACGCCTCTCCAGCCAAGCATAGTAGGAAAAGCGCGCTATTTGTCCATCATCCCTGGCGCGCGCACCGCCCCGTCATACCGCTTTGGCAGGAGCGCCATCAAGCCTCACTAACAAAGCCCGGTCGCGCCGAGCTTCGGTAACAATCGCCAAACCATCAGCAATCGGTCAGAACACGGCGCCCTTGGATCAAGCGTTCCACGAGCTAGCGCCATGCTTCAGCGCCTTATTTAAATTCGAACGTCAACCAATCAAATCATATGGTGCGCTTTAACAGATTAAACTATTTATTGGTGGAAACTACGAATCTATACTTAGAACCTTATAATGCCTCTGGACTGAACTATGCTTTTAGCGAACTCAATGCTGCGTCGTAAAATTTTTTAGTGCCTGGTTTGAAAATATTCATAGATGGGGGCTCGCGTGGGATCCAGAGGTCGCGAGTACTAACGAATGATGGACTCCCGCATGATGGGTTCGAGCCGACGCGCAAAACGCGCTGGATCGAACCTCTCGGACGGAACGGGCGTTGGAACCAAGGAATCGGGCCTACTGACCGCTCGGATGGATGGATAGCGGATGGATCAATCAGCATTGCACGGTGTTTTTATCATGCTTTCACAGGAAAAGATTTTTCTTTAACGCTTTAAATTCAGGAGCTTAACGTATGGCGAAAAAATTCATTGTCGAATTGCTTGGCGCTGACGGAAAGGGCGTGAGCGGCGTGCCGGTCAAAGCCAGCGGTTGCCCGGAACTTACCACCAGCCCCGTGGGCACCACGCTTTTTCTCACCGACGAGCCTCAGGTGACAGTCACCATCGGCGGCAAGGAAGCCTTCAAAGCCGCAATCGACGCCGTTCCGGAACGCCTTGTCTTCATTCAAGACGGCGGCGGCTGGAAGCAAAAATAAAAAACCCGAGCGTCATGGCAAAAAACGGGGGATGCCGCAACGGCATCTCCCGTTCTTAATCCATCTCAAGTTGATCGCGAGAGGCGCACACCCCCGCCAGCACCTCAAACCATCGCTCCTGTCGACCGCGTGCTCGATCCCCAAGGTTCAGCGTGCTCGGCCCCGGCTTCCGCTCAACGGCTTCCAGCCGGGCTTTTCCAGGCTGTATCAACCGATCAATGCAGGGGCACGACGTGGGTTTTACTCACAAAGATTTCTTCCAGATGCCGCCACGCATTCGGAAAGAACTTGGAGATCACCGCCGCGAGCGGCAGCGCCAACAACCCCGCGCCGACGAGGGCCACGATCCAAAAACCTGCGAACGGGGCCAGCGCGATGACCAGAACAGCAAATGCCACGAGTTTAACTAGGTCTTTCATGATCACTACGGCGTGGAAACTCCGTCGCTCGGAACGAAGACCACGCACGTCCTCTATTTTTAGGTGCTAGAAGCTCAATTTTGGGCGGTTTTAGTGTGCTATCGATTAAACCGCCCCGCCTTGTAAGCGCCGCCTTCCAGCGAGAGGCCCGCGCCTCAATGCTCAAAAATAGAGCACTTTACCTTCGCACTAGAGGGATACTTACTAAACCTTAAAATAAAAACACGCACTGAAACCCTAATAGTGCCACTGGAATGGGATATATCTTAACAGAAAAAATGTTGCGTTGCAAAATTTTTTGCGCGCTTCAATCAGCAAACTTTAAAAATGTCAACCGCAAAGGCAAAGCAGGGCTCCAGGCATGACGAGCAGGGGAAAGCAGGTCCGAACGATGCGTTCATTTTGCGATGGCGGTTTCGAAAAAATCTTGAGCTTCATGCGCCTCGTCAATCAAGCTCGGAACTCCCGCACCAGCCGCTGCAACATCCGCACCTCCGTCGGCGAAACGACGGGTCCGTAACGCAATACCGCATAAAGCCGCCCGATTTCCCGAACTGACTCCGCCAGCTCCGGCCGGCTGCCGGCCACCCGTTCGGCAAACGCCAAAGGCCCTTCGTGCGCGCCGCGCGTCAACCCGCGCCGGGCCAAACGAGCGCAAAACCGCCGCCACGCGCGCGTCACCGGGTCGCGGGAACCTTGATCCCGCCACCGCAATCCGGCGACCACCAGGCTAAATCCGCCCAGCGCCACCGTCATCGCCACCGTCATGTCCGCCCAGTCCACTGGACCGAAACCGAGCCCCGACAGAAATTCCTTCTGCCGGTCTGGACCGTAAGCCAATATCCACTCATTCCAGGAATTGTTCAGCGAATCCCATCCCATGGCCAGTTGGCGCAACCACCTGCTATCGCCACGGCGGATTAAAAACGGCAAATCCTCGGTATCCGCCACGGCGGCGTAGAGTCCTTGCTGTATCCGATTCGGGGCCACCGCCGCAGTGGGGTCCACCCGCACCCACCCCCGCTCTTCCAGCCAAACTTCCGCCCAAGCATGGGCGTCGGATTGGCGGACGATCAGATAATCCCCGAAGGTATTGCGCTCCCCGCCTTGATAACCGGTCACCACGCGGGCCGGCACTCCAGCCGAGCGCATCAGAAACACAAATGCGCTGGCGTAGTGCTCGCAAAAGCCTTGTCGGGTGCGGAACAGGAACTCATCGACGCTGTTGCTCCCCAACAAGGGCGGATTGAGGGTGTAATAGAACGCCTGCTCCCGAAATAGCGCCAGCGCCGCGCGAACTACCGCATCCGGCTGTAGGTTTCGGGCGCGCCATTCCGCCACCAGCTCGCGGGCCCGTGGATTGCCCGAACGCGGCAACCACAGTCCGCGATTCCGTTCCGCCGCCTCCAAATCGCCGGTCCGATAGCGGGGATAGGACCGCATCTCATAGCGGTAGACCTCGTTGACCGGCTCCTGGCGCAGCAATTGAAACGAAGGCGTCATGCCGGACCGCGCAGGCAAGATGGCCGGCAGATCGAGCGCGAACAGCCAAATCCGGTTGCTCGGCTCCAAAATCACGGTGTACTCCAGCGCCTCGCCCTCGGGCGTAAACGGAACGGGAGTCGTTCTCGGAGCCTTGTCGCCAGAGCTCCAGCGCCGTCCGTCGAAATTCCACAGCACCGGACCGCGCCAATACAGTTGATCCGGCGGGGGGATGGAACCGGTGAAGCGCGCTCGAAACGCCACGTCGTCGGATTTGCTCAATTCGCTGACCGTCCCCGGCGTCATCTCCTCGGACAATCCGGTGCGGCCCTTGTAAGCGTCTCTCGGCAAGCCCCACAACGGTCCGGGAATGCGCGGGAACAACACGAACAGGATCAGCATGACCGGGATGGCCTGCAACGCCATCTTGCCGGTCAACCGCAGCGGGGCCAGCGCCTTGAACCCCGCGTGTTGGCGGTGGATCAGCACCTGCGCCGCCAGCATCAGCAGCACGACCGCCAATAAGTAGGCGACCAGCAGAATTTCCTGGCTGTAGAGCAGGTTGCTCATCACCAGCAAATAACCGAGAAACACCAGCACCACGCCATCCCGCAAGCCGCGCGTCTCCAATAGCTTGCACGCGGTCATCGCCACCAACAAGGCCACTCCGGCGTCGCGCCCGAACAGGGTCCGAAAGTCGACGAATACCGCGCCGCCCGCCAGCACCGCCACGATCAGCACCAGCCCGCGCGGCGGCAACTGTCGAGCCCGCAGCGCGATAAATCCGCGCCAAGCCGCAATGCCATAGAACACCGCCGTCAACCACACCGGCAATTCCCAGACGTGCGGCGCTACCGCCAGCGCCAGCGCCGCCTGCAACCACAGCAACGCCGGCAGCGTCAGCGGCTCAACCGGCGGCGCGCCCGACTGATCCCGCTTCGGCTTCTGCTTTCGACTCCAGTACTTCATCAACCGGCTTCACATCGTGGTGGTTAAATAAAGCGAGCGCTTCCAAACAGCGGCGGCGTTGGGGCTCGCCGCGATCCGGCGGCATTTTCACGCCCGGCAGGCGCAAACCGTATCGATGGCCATCGTTTTCGGCCTTCAATACCCACTGACAGAGTTGCCCCAGACGCGGTTCCACGGACTCGGGGTCCAGCAGCCGCCAATCCAACCACAATTCCGGCCGCGCTTGATCGATGAAGCGTTTCACCAACAACTGATCGGTTCGAGTCGCCGCCTTCCAGGCAATCCGGCGCGGCGAATCGCCGGGCGCATACGGGCGAAAGCCGGCGTAGTCCTCGCTGCCCGAGCCCAATTCGTTCAAACCGCTGCCCGATTGACCGGCCGAGGCCGCCGGCAGCGGCCGCCGGCCTCGCGGTCGCGGATAGACCAGCGCGGCGGTCTCGAAGGCGACCCAACTCCAGGACTGAAACAAACCCAGCGGAAAGCGAGTCAGCACTCGAATATGGCCCGGCCGCAGCCAACCGCGCCGCTCGGCGGGAACCAACACCCTAACAGACACCGAACCGCGCGCCGGAACATCCACATAGGCCGGCTCCCGATCCCGCCATTGCAAGGCGACGCCGTAACGCGGCGTCTGGCGCGGGTTTTCCAGGCGAAACGCAAACCGCGCGTCCTGACCGGCGAACACCGGTTCGGCCCCGTCGGCATGGATGACGAGACCCAACAGAGTGTCATGGGCCTGCCACATGGTGTTCAGCGCCACCGCCGCCAGCAGGAAAGTGAAGGCGAAACCCATGCTGTTGCTGTAATTGATCGACCACAGAAACAGCAAAAACAGCAACAGCGCGAAGGCGTAGCCCTGGCGGGTGGGCAGAATGTAGATGCGGCGGCGATCCAGCCGGATCGGCTCGCGCGAGGGACGATGGTGGCGGGTCACCCAGGTCTCGAACCGCTTCCGCCAGCCCTGGGACATCGCGCGGCGCTCAGGCCGGCAGCGCCACGGCGGTCAGCAACTGGTGGACCAATTCGGCGGACGATTGCTCCAAGCTGTCTTCGCCCGGATGCAAGCGGTGGCTGACCACGGCCGTCAACACGGCTTGCACGTCTTCGGGAAGCACGTGAGCCCGCCGGTGCAACAGCGCCCACGCCCGCGCCGCCCGCAATAAACCCAAGCCCGCGCGCGGCGACAAACCGCCGCGAAAGCGGTTGGATTGCCGGGAAAATCCCAGCAGCGCTTGCACGTAATCCAGCAGCGGCGGGGCGACGTGCACGCCGTTCACCCGCGCCTGCGCCTCCTGCAACTGAGCGGGCGTCATCGCGACCGGCAGCCGCGCCAGCACCTCGCGGCGGTCTTCGCCCTCCAGCAGCGCCCGTTCGGCCTGGGCGTCGGGATAGCCCAACTCGATCCGCATCAGGAAACGATCCAGTTGCGATTCAGGGAGCGGAAAAGTGCCGATCTGATAGGCGGGATTTTGGGTGGCGATCACGAAGAACGGCTCCGGCAGCGGCCGGGTCTCGCCCTCGATGGTGACCTGCCCCTCCTCCATCGCCTCCAGCAGCGCGCTCTGGGTCTTGGGCGTGGCCCGGTTGATTTCATCGGCCAAAATCAGTTGGGCGAAAATCGGGCCGGGATGGAAAACGAAGGTCTCGCGCTGGCGCTCGTAAACCGCCGCGCCGAGGATGTCGGCCGGCAGCAGGTCGCTGGTGAACTGGATGCGTTGATAGTGCAAGCCGAGGCTGTGCGCCAAAGCGTGCGCTAAGGTGGTTTTGCCCATGCCGGGCAAATCCTCGATCAGCAAATGGCCGCGCGCCAACAAACAGCTGAGCGCCAGCCGGATGGCGCGCTCCTTTCCCAAAATGACCGAGCCGACTTGGCGGATCGCCAAGTCCAAACGGTCTTCGATAGGACTCGCCACCTCAGTCCTGCCGGCGCAGATCGCGTTTGAACCGCTTGAAATTCTCCACGTAGCGGCCGGCGGTCTGCTGCAAGCGCTCGATTTCCGCGTCGGAGAGAGCGCGCACGATCTTGCCGGGCGAGCCCATCACCAGCGAGCCGTCCGGAATTTCCTTGCCTTCAGGAATCAAGCTGTTCGCGCCGATCAGGCAATGCTTGCCGATCACCGCCCGGTTCATGATCAGGCTCTTGATGCCGATCAAGCTGCCGTCGCCGACGGTGCAGCCGTGCAGCATCGCCAGATGGCCGACGGTGACGTTGCGGCCCAAGGTGAGCAAGATGCCGGGGTCGGTATGTAGGATCGAGCCGTCCTGGATGTTGGTATTTTCGCCGATGGTGATGACGTCGTTGTCGCCGCGCACCACGGCGTTGAACCAAATGCTGGCGTTTTGCTTGAGCACCACCGAGCCGATGACGGTGGCGTTATCCGCGATAAACCAATCGTCGCCGTGAAATTCGACCTTGCGGTCGCCGAGAGCGTGGATCACCGCATCCTCCTAGCCCATCAGTTTCTCGTTAAAGCATCAGTATAAACGAGATCGAATCGTGGGAGGAGCCAACAGAGGAAAAATCTGGGGGATGAAAAACCGCTAGATTGTCAACCCGCCGTGCTTGGCGTTCGGATCGAGAAACGATCCCAAAACCGAAGCACGACGGAGATGAGGAAGGATTACTTGGTCTTGCCTTCCAGGGTCGCAACCGGCGTGTCGTCATAAACGCCCGCGCCGACCGCATAATTGCCAGCCGGCTTCACGTAGCTGACCTTGCGATGATTGCCGTCAGCACCCGGCTTGGTCCATTGATATTCCACCCAACCGCCGTTCGCGCCCTTGGAGGCGGCGGCGCACAGCGAGGGAC
>DJIW01000127.1:0-901 GCA_002433805.1 Competibacteraceae bacterium UBA6584
GACGAAACGTCTAAAAAACCAAACGCATTACCCAAACTCGGCCGCGCGCAACCACTCTCGAATCCCGCCTTGACCGCGCCATCCGGAGCCGACCATAAAAACTGTTTGCCTCCGCTGATCTGCGGAAAGAGATCGGATAGCAAATTGACCTGCGATGAAGTGGAAAAAGCGAATAGCCCCATGCCAAGCGCGGAAGCGACAAAGGTTTTGATCGAACTCAGCGCGCTGATCACTTCCTTAAGCCATTTCAATGCGGCCACACCCTGATTGCACTTCTCCTTGAAAGTCGAGCTTCGTTCCCCAGCATCAGCCTCATGTTCTGATCGAACACTCAAATAACCGCCCAGCACCCTCCGCTCGATGGGTTCCTCAGTCTGCTCGATATTGATCTCGCTTCGTTGCATGGTCATCATGGTCATTCTCCTCGCTCAACTTAACCCACTAAAGCAGTACACTTTGAGGAATTACAAATCTCGTGCCAGGTTTTTTAAATAGCTCGATAAGAATCCAATTATTTGAATCATAATTGATTTTTTCATTGATGAGGCCGAGAAAATCCAAACCCGCTGGCAATCAAAATGAACTGATCAAGGTTCATTTCGGCCGTTCCCCACCCAAGCCGCCGTTACCGTGAAACAGCACCGTGACTGACACGACCGATCCCAACCTCGCCCGCTGGCAATTCTGGATCGACCGGGGCGGCACCTTCACCGACATCGTCGCGCGCGCGCCGGACGGTCGCTTGCGGGCGCGCAAGCTGCTGTCGGACAACCCGGAGCACTACCCCGACGCCGCGCTGCAAGGCATCCGCGATCTGCTGGACGTCCCCGCCGATCAACCGATTCCAGCCGAGCGCATCGCGGCGGTGAAAATGGGCACCACGGTCGCCACCAACGCCCTT
>DJIW01000127.1:1106-6760 GCA_002433805.1 Competibacteraceae bacterium UBA6584
CCACGGTCGCCACCAACGCCCTTCTGGAACGTAAGGGCGACCGAACTTTGCTGTTGATCACTCAAGGTTTTTGCGACGCGCTGCGCATCGGCCATCAAAACCGGCCCAAACTGTTCGCCCGTCAGATCGTTTTGCCTGAAATGCTCTACGAACGGGTGGCGGAAGTCCGCGAGCGGGTGTCCGCCCGAGGCGAAATCGTGCTTTCGTTCGACCCCGACAGCGCGCGCATTCCTCTGGAAGACGCTTATCGAGCCGGCATTCGCGCCGTCGCCATCGTTTTCATGCACGGCTATCGCCATCCCGAGCACGAGCGCCAAGCCGCCGCGCTGGCCCGCGAGATCGGTTTCACCCAGATTTCAGTCTCCCACCAGGTCAGCCCGTTGATGAAATTGATCGGGCGCGGCGATACCACGGTGGCGGACGCTTATCTATCGCCGATCTTGCGCCGTTACGTCGATCGAGTCGCCGGCGAACTGGGGGATGCTCGCTTGGCGTTCATGCAGTCCAACGGCGGATTGACGGACGCCCGTTATTTTCAAGGCAAGGACAGCATCCTGTCCGGTCCGGCGGGCGGCATCGTCGGCGCGGCCCGCACCGCCGCCCGCGCCGGTTTCGAGCGGATCGTCACCTTCGACATGGGCGGCACCTCCACCGATGTCGCCCACTACGCTGGCGAATACGAACGCGCCTTTGAAACGCTGGTCGCCGGCGTGCGGCTGCGCGCGCCGATGTTGCACATCCACACCGTCGCGGCGGGCGGCGGCTCGATCTGCCGCTTCGATGGTGGCCGGTTGCGGGTCGGTCCCGAATCGGCCGGAGCCGACCCAGGGCCGGCCTGTTACCGGCGCGGCGGGCCGCTGACCGTCACCGACTGCAATTTGCTGTTGGGTCGGATTCAGCCAGCTTTCTTTCCTCAGGTGTTCGGCCCCCATCAAAATCAGCCCCTGGATCGAGACATCGTGATCCGGCGGTTTGACGCCCTGAGCGCCGAGGTGCGCGCCGCCACCGGTAAACCCTATACGCCGACCGCGTTGGCCGAAGGTTTTCTCACCATCGCCGTCGAGAACATGGCGAACGCCGTCAAACAAATTTCGACCCAGCGCGGCCATGACACGACCGAATACACGCTGTGCTGTTTCGGCGGCGCGGGCGGCCAGCACGCCTGCGCGGTGGCCGACGCGCTGGGAATGCCGAGCATTTTGATTCATCCGCTCGCCGGCGTGCTGTCGGCCTACGGCATGGGGCTGGCCGACGTCCGATCGATCGAGGAACAAGCGGTCGAACAACCGCTCGCCGCCGCTCTTTTTCCGGTTCTGGAAACGTTGTTCACCGAGATGGAACAGCGCGGGCGCGCGGGGTTGACGGCGCGGGAAAAGCTTGTTGGCGACATTCGCAGCCTGCGCGCCGCCCGCGTGCGCTACGCCGGCAGCGACGCCGCCCTGACCGTCGACGCCGCCGAACTGGCGAGCTTGTCAACCCGCTTCGAGAGTCTGCACCGCCAGCGCTACGGCTTCGTGATGCCCGACAAGGAGCTGATTGTGGAAGCGGCGACGGTCGAGATCATCGGCTCGAACGCCGGCGCGGACGAAGCGGTCCCGCCATCGAAACCGCGCGTGGAGCCGTTGCAAGCCGCCGCCGCAGTCCGGTTGCAGGTCGCGGGCGCTGAAACCGATGCGCCGCTCTACCGGCGCGACGACCTTCGCGCCGGCGACCAGATTCCAGGGCCGGCGATCATCAGCGAAGCGGGCGCGACCACCCTGATCGAACCGGGCTGGCGGGCGGACGTCACGGCCCGCAACGATCTGGTGTTGAGCCGTCACCGACCGCGCCCCCGACCACGCGCCCTCGGCGCCGAAGTCGATCCCATTCGCTTGGAACTGTTCAACAATCTGTTCATGGCCATCGCCGAACAGATGGGCGTGACCCTGGCCAATACGGCGCACTCGGTCAACATCAAGGAACGGCTGGATTTTTCTTGCGCCCTGTTCGATCCAGACGGCCAGTTGATCGCCAACGCGCCTCACATCCCCGTCCATCTCGGCTCGATGGGCGAAGCGGTCCAGGCGCTGGTGAAAGCCAAAGCCGGCCGTTTTCAACCGGGCGAGGTTTACGCCAGCAACGCGCCCCACAACGGCGGCACCCACCTGCCGGACATCACGGTCATCACCCCGGTTTTCGACGATGCCGGCCGCGACCTGCTGTTTTATGTCGCCTCGCGCGGCCATCACGCCGACATCGGCGGCATCACGCCCGGCTCGATGCCGCCTGACAGCACGATCATCGCCCAGGAAGGCGTATTGTTGGACAATTTTCAATTGGTCGGCGACGGCCGGTTTCGCGAGCGGGAACTGTTGGAGCGGTTGGCCGACGGCCCTTGGCCGGCGCGCAACCCCCGTCAGAATCTGGCCGATCTGCGCGCCCAAATCGCCGCCAACGAAAAAGGCGGGCAAGAATTGCGGCGGATGGCGGCGCACTTCGGGCTGGAGGTGGTCCACGCCTACATGCGGCACGTCCAAGATCATGCCGCCGATCAGGTTCGGCGGGTTTTGGATCGGCTGCGCGACGGCCTGTTTAGCTGCGAGTTGGATAACGGCGCGTCGATCCGAGTCGCGATCAGCCTGGATCGAACGCGGCGCGCGGCCAAGATCGACTTCACCGGCACCTCGCCGCAGCAACCCCACAACTTCAACGCGCCGCGCGCGGTCTGCCTGGCGGCGGTGCTCTATGTATTCCGCAGCTTGGTGGACGACGATATTCCGCTCAACGCCGGCTGCCTGCGGCCGTTGGAGATCGTCATCCCGCAAGGCTCCTTGCTCGATCCTCGGCCGCCGGCGGCGGTGGTGGCGGGCAATGTCGAAACCTCGCAGTGCATCGTCGATGCGCTGTACGGCGCGCTCGGCGTGCTCGCGGCGGCGCAAGGCGGCATGAACAACTTCACCTTCGGCAACCAGCGCCACCAGTATTACGAAACGATTTGCGGCGGCGCGGGCGCGGGTCCGGGTTTCGACGGCGCGTCGGCCGTGCAAACCCACATGACCAATTCCCGGCTGACCGATCCCGAAGTGCTGGAATGGCGGTTTCCGGTGCGGGTGGAGGAATTTCGCATCCGCCAAAACAGCGGCGGCGCGGGATGCTGGCGCGGCGGCGATGGCGCAATCCGCCGCATCCGTTTTTTGGAGCCGATGACCGCCGCGATTCTCTCCAACCGCCGCCGCGTCGCGCCGCACGGGCTAGCGGGGGGTAAAGCGGGTCAAACGGGACGCAACCGCATCGAACGGGCCGACGGTTCCACCGAGGAACTGCCCGGAACCGCTGAAACAACCCTGCAAGCCGGCGACATTTTCCTGATCGAAACGCCGGGCGGCGGCGGTTTCGGCGATCTCGGCCCGAACGCCGTCATTCCACCTTCGAGACCTTCGGATAAACCCGAACCAACATGATGCGGGGGCCGTTCATTTTCTTGACCACCACATCGAATTGATCGAATTCGATTTTCTGCCCTTCACGCGGCACATCGCCCAGCTTCCACATCACCAGGCCCCCAATCGAATCGACGCTTTCATTTTCGATTTCGATGCCCAATTCCCGCTCCAGGGAAAAAATCGGCAAACTGCCCTTGCCGATCAACGTCTCATCATCAAGCCGGGTCCAATCGTTTTGACTTTGGCGGAATTCGTCGCGGATACCGCCGACCAGCGCGCCGAGCATGTCGTCCAAGGTGATGAAGCCGTCGGCTTTGCTGCCCTTGTGCCCGACGATGGCGAAATGGGGCGCGCCCTTTCGAAACCGTCGGAACAGCTCGAACGCCGGCATGTTGGGCGCGACGTAATGCGCCGGGCGTAAATACTCGCTGAGGTCCTCAACGGGTTTGTCGTGCTGCTCGGCCAGAAATAAATCTTTCAAATGAATGATGCCCAACACCGTCTCGCCGTCCTTCGCGAAATACGGATAGCGGCTGTAGCGGCTGTGATAGATGGTGTCGAGGTTTTGGGCGAGCGGGCGGCTTTGATGCAACCCGACCACCTCGCCGATGGGCCGCATCAATTCCGACACCTCCAAATCGCTGAAATCCAGGGTATGCGCCACGACCCGCAACTCGTCCCGGCTCATCCGCTCCGAGGGACGGCTGCCGCGCAAGATCAGCTTGAGTTCCTCGGACGAATAATGCGTTTCATGGCCCTGCGCGCCATCCAGGCCGACCAGCCGCAGCACGCCGGTGGCGCTGGCGTTCAGAATCCAGATCGCCGGAAACATCGCCCGATAGAACAGATAAAGCGGGATGGCGATCCAAAGCGAAACTTGCTCCGGCCTGCGGATCGCCAGCGATTTGGGCGCCTGTTCGCCCATCACAATGTGCAGGAAGGTGATCAGGGAAAAAGCGAAGACAATCGAAATGGCGTGAATCAATTCCGGCGAGGTGACATTCAACTGGTTGAATACTGGCTCCAGCAGCCGGGCGAAGGCCGGTTCGCCGATCCAGCCCAAGGCCAGCGACGCCAGGGTGATCCCCAACTGACAGGCGGATAAATACGCATCGAGTTGGCTATGCACCGCGGTCAGTATCCGCCCGCGCCAGCCGTGATGCTTGGCCAGCGCGCTCAAGCGGGTCTGCCGCAATTTGACCAGACCGAATTCCGCGGCCACGAAAAAGCCGTTCAACGCCACCAGCAGCAGCGCCGCCGCCACCCATCCGATATTTTCCAAACGCGCGTCTCAGTAAAGCGGAATGTTCAGTATAGGCGATGCGGGTTCGGGCAACTGTCCGGCGGCGCGCAAAGCGCCACGATTTTCCAGAATGCGGCCGTTGCCGGCCATCACCAATATTGGCCGCGATCCGGCCCCCGCGCCGGCAGCGGGCGCGGCGCGCCCGCGCTGTCGATGGCGACATACACGATGACCGCCTCGGTGACTTTGGCGGTTTGCAGCGTGCCATCGTGCGCCCGCTGGGTGAACACCTCGACCAACACCGTGATCGAGGTCGAACCGGTCTTTTGGATGCTGGCGAAGCAGCTGACCAAATCGCCCACATTGACCGGCTTGTGGAATTTCATGGAATTGACCGCCACGGTGACCACCGGCCCTCCGGCGTATTCCAGGGCGACGACGCCGCCGGCCACGTCCATCTGGGCCATGATCCAACCCCCGAAAATCTTGCCGCTGGGATTGGTGTCGGCCGGCATCGCCAGAATGCGGACGGTCGGCTGCCGGTCCCGGGGGAAGATATCCCGGTCGTCAGCTTCGAGGTCGGTCATCACGATTCCCCAGAGGGTGATCGGACGCGGTTCGATATAGAATAAATTCCAAGCCGCTCCGGTCGGTTTTGACAGGATTGTCCGACAAACCACCTCCGGACCCCACTATCATAGTGCATGAACAATCGGTCCCATCTCTTGACGAGGCTCCAAGTAGCGTATGGCGCGTAGCAGCAGAACAGTAGCCGTCTACACCGGCGACGAAGTCAGCCATTACGGATTCGAAGATCACCCTTTCAGCGAGGATCGCATTCATGCGTTTTGGGATGAAATGCACATCCGCCAACTCGCCGATCAAGTCCGCATCCTCCATCCGGTCATGGCGACCGAGGAACAGCTTCGATTGTTCCATACCGCCGAATACGTCGAAAAGGTCAAACATCACTGTAGAACGACACATGA
>DJIW01000127.1:6880-7208 GCA_002433805.1 Competibacteraceae bacterium UBA6584
CGTCGAAAAGGTCAAACATCACTCCAAAACCGGCGAGGGGCTATTGGATTACGGTGATACCCCCGCTTACAAAGGCGTTTACGAGGATGCGGTGAAAGTGGTCGGCTCGGTCATCGACGCCACCCACAAGGTGATGAACGACGAGTTACGGCGGGTGTTTCTGCCGATCGCCGGCCTGCATCACAGCATGCCCAACACCGCGTCCGGTTTCTGCGTGTTCAACGATGTCGCCGTCGCCATCAAGGTCTTACAGCAAGCCTACGGCTTGGAGCGCATCGCGTATGTCGATATCGACGCCCATCACGGCGATGGGGTGTTCTATCCGTTC
>DJIW01000134.1 GCA_002433805.1 Competibacteraceae bacterium UBA6584
CCAGCCTGCCGTTCGACGTGCAATTCGATCTGGTCCGCTCGATCCAGGGTCTGGAAAACGTCCACATCACCCGACCCGGCTACGCCATCGAATACGACTTCTTCGACCCGCGCGATTTGGACTATTCGCTGCAAACCCGCGCGATCCGAGGTTTGTTCTTCGCCGGTCAGATCAACGGCACCACCGGCTACGAGGAGGCCGCCGCGCAAGGATTGATAGCCGGGATCAACGCCGGGCGTTACGTTCGGGGCGAGGAGCCGTGGTGGCCGCACCGCGACGAAGCGTATCTCGGCGTGCTGATCGACGACCTGATCACCCGAGGGGCCAGCGAACCGTACCGGATGTTCACCAGCCGGGCCGAGCACCGGCTGCTGCTGCGCGAGGACAACGCCGATTTGCGTCTGACCGAAACCGGCCGGCGGCTGGGCGTGGTGGACGAGGCGCGCTGGCGGGCCTTCGAAACCAAGCGCGAGGCCATCGAGCGGGAAAGCCAGCGGCTGCGCGAGCTGTGGATCAGGCCGAGCCCATTCGACGACGCCCGGTTGCAAGCGGTGTTGCAAGGTCCGCTGGCGCGCGAAAGCCGGGCCTTCGAACTGCTGCGCCGGCCCGAAGTCTGCTACGCCGGCCTGATGAGCCTCCCCGGCGTCGGGCCGGGAGAGGCCGACCCGCGCGTCGCGGAACAGGTGGAGATTCAGGCCAAGTACGCCGGTTATATCGACCGCCAGCGGGATGAAATCGACCGCCAGCGCCGCCATGAAGACCTGGCGCTGCCGGCGGATTTCGATTACGCCGGAGTCCGCGGGCTGTCGCGCGAGGTCAGCGAAAAGCTGAGCCGCCACCGACCCCGGACCCTCGGTCAAGCCGGCCGCATTTCAGGCGTGACCCCCGCCGCGCTGTCGCTGTTGCTGGTGCATCTCAAACGCAGCGGCCGGATGCGCCGCAACGCGGGATAGTTGGTCCGCGCGGCGATAGACCCGCCCTGGTCTGCTCGCTCGATCCACGAAGCGCTCGCCGGACCCTCGCGGCCGCGCGATCGGTTCTGGCGCATCGGGTTTTTCGGGATTGATCCGAGCGGTATCAACTTTTTCCGCAACCGGCCGATAAGGAGAATCAAAACCCACGCTCGGATTAAAAAAATCACACGATGAGCAGACTATCCAATTCCAGGGCCGAACCTCTGCTGACATGGATCTGGCATTCCTATTTCCGCACCGCCTTGATTCCGATCCTGCTGGTGGAAATCGGCCTGATCGCGATCTTCCTTCTGGCTAACAATCTGGCCAGGGACGAAAATATCGACGCCGCGCGCAAGTATGCCAACGAGCATTTGGCGGAAATCGTCCGGCGTGAAACCACGATCCTGCACAGCCAGTTGGAAAGCGTGACGCAAAGCGCCCGCGTTTTCGCCGGCGCGACCCAGCGCGCGTTATCCGCGCCGTTGAAACCGGGCGAAATCCCAAGCGAGGAAAGCGAGCGCTACGCCTACGACAAAGACGTGTATTACTCCAAGCGGGATAACGGCGGAGCGGCGCTTTTCTACAGCGGCATCGTGCCGGTGGGACAGCGGGAACGCGACAAGGCGCTGCGGACCGCGCGGCTGGATCCTCTGATGCGCGATCTCAAGCAAAGCAACCCTCTAATCGGACAGGTGTACCTCAACACCTTCGATTCCTTAAACCGGATTTACCCTTTTTTTGAGGTCTTGAAGCAGTATTCCCCCAAGCTAGATATCCCCACCTTCAACTTCTATTACGAAGCGGACGCCAGCCATAATCCCAAACGGGAAGCGGTGTGGACCGATGTCTACGTCGATCCGGCCGGGCAAGGTTGGATGGTTTCCAACATCGCCCCAGTGTACAACGGCGACTTCCTGGAAGGCGTCGTGGGGATGGATGTGACGGTGTCAACCCTGGTCGAGGGCATCCTGGGGTTGCAGATTCCCTGGGGAGGTTTCGGCGTGCTGATCGGCAAGGAAGGCGTTATCCTGGCGCTGCCGCCCGCGGGCGAACAAGCCTTGGGTTTGACCGAACTCAAACAGCATCACTACGGCGAGTTCGTGTTGCGAGACACCTTCAAACCCGATGACTTCAATGTCTACAAACGCGCCGACTTCACCAAACTGGGCGCCGCCTTGCAAAGTCAAACCAGCGGAAGCGGAGAAATCGCCCTCAAAACCGGCGACAAGCTGACCGCCTGGAACACCGTGCCGGGAACGCAGTGGAAGCTGTTGATGGTGATCCCGGTCGAGAACATCTACACCCAAGCCATCGAACTGAACCAGCGGCTGAAACGGCTTAGCCTGTGGCTGGTCTGCGGTTTGATTCTGTTTTACATCGGGTTTTTCGGGGTGCTGTACCTGCGCGCCCGGCGGATGAGCGCTTTTCTGGCCGAACCGCTGACCCAGATCAACGCCATGGCCAAACAAATTGGATCGGGCGATTACGCTTTGGCTCCGCCGGACTTTCCGGTGCGAGAGCTGGATGAATCCGTCCGTTCCCTCGCCGTGATGGGGCGGCGCTTGGGCGAGAGCAACCGGGCGTTGTTGGCGACTCAGGATAGCTTGTCGCAAGAACGCGCGCTGCTGCGTTCGCTGATCGATTCGATTCCCGACCTGATCTTCTACAAGGATACCGCCGACGTTTATCTCGGCTGCAACACCGCCTTCGCCGCCTCGCTCCAGCGCCACGAACGAGACATCGTGGGCAAAACCGACGCGGAGCTATTCCCGGAACCGGCGGCGCTCGCCTACCGCGCCATCGACCGACAGGTCCTGACCGACGGCCAACCCCGGCGCGACGAGGAGTGGCTCCACCAGCCCGACGGCCGACGCGCCGTGATGGAGACCCTCAAAACGCCTTATCTGGACCCCGCCGGTAACATGTTGGGTCTGATCGGCGTCAGCCGCGACATCGACCGACACAAGCAGCTGGAACAGGCGCTGGCGCACGCCAAGCACGAGGCCGAAGCAGCCAACCGCGCCAAAAGCGAATTTCTAGCCACCATGAGCCACGAAATCCGCACCCCGCTCAATGGCGTGCTCGGCATGACCGAATTATTGCTCGGCACCGATCTGGACCCGCAACAGCGCCGGTTCGCCGAAATGGTGCTGCATTCCGGCCGCTCCTTGCTTGAGATCATCAACGACATCCTGGATTTTTCCAAAATCGAAGCCGGCAAACTGGCGCTGGAGTCAGTCGATTTCAACGTGCATCGGCTGCTCGGAGAGCTGATCGATTTGTTCGGCGAGCGGGCGCTCGCCAAATCGATCGTGCTGGAGCGGATCATCCCGGCCGCGACGCCGGCGCGCTGGCGGGGCGATCCCGTCCGGCTGCGGCAGGTTTTGACCAATCTGCTGGGCAACGCCATCAAATTCACCGCCCAAGGCCGGGTTTCGGTCCGCGTCGATCTGGAATCGATGACGGGCGATGCCGGCCGTCTGCTCTTTCAGGTCAGCGATACCGGCATCGGCATCGCCCCCGAAGCTCAAGCCCACATTTTCGACGCCTTCGCCCAAGCCCATCACGCCGTCACCCGCCACTACGGCGGCACCGGCCTGGGCTTGGCGATCTGCAAACAACTGGTGGCGTTGATGGACGGGGAAATGGGCCTCGACAGCACGCCGGGCCAGGGCTCGACCTTTTGGTTTCGGATCGCGCTGGCGCGGCCGGCCGCCGACGCCGGAGAGCCGAGGACCGCGCGCTTCCTACCGCCTCGCGCCCGCTTCAACGCCCGCGTGCTGGTGGCTGAGGACAATCCGGTCAATCAGGAAGTCGCTCGGGCGATGTTGGAGATTTTAGGATGTCGGGCGGATATCGTCGCCGATGGCCATGAAGCGGTGGAAGCCGCCAGCCAGCAATCTTACGATCTGATCTTGATGGATTGCCAGATGCCCGTGCTCGACGGTTTTGAGGCCACCGCCGAAATCCGCGGCCGCGAACGAGCTAGCGGCGTTCACCTGCCGATCATCGCCCTGACCGCCAACGTCGTCAAAGGCTTTCGCGAGCGGTGCCTGGAGGCCGGCATGGACGATTACTTGAGCAAACCCTTCGACCAAGCCCAGCTTGCCGAGCTTCTAAGCCAATTTTTGGACTCGCCAAAACCCTCCCTCAGCCGTCAAGACAGGTCCGCCGGGTTCAAGCCAGCCGATACGGATCGGGCGGCCTAGCCACCTTCAACCGACGATCGGTTGAAAGCCTCAATCCGTTTTCCTGCTATGCTTGACTTAGTCAAGCACGGCCTCTATAAGCCGGACCTCTGGCCCCAAGGCCCACACCATCCCGCCCACAAGGAAAACCATCGATGAAAGTTAATGTCAGCGTAGAGGCCACCGCTCAGGAAATGCGCGAGTTCCTGGGGCTGCCGAATATCCAGCCCTTGCACGATGACATGATGCAATCTATCCGCGATAACGTTAAGCGCGGTTCGATCAATTTTGAATCGTTCAATCAGTTCTTCAAACCGCTGCTGCCGGTCCAATTGCATTCGATGGAGATGGTGCAGAAATTTTGGGAAGCGGTGGCCAAGGCCAGCGGCGCGCCCAAGGACGGCGGCGAGCAAAAAGCCGACGACGCTGCCGGAGCGCGCGGCGAGGCGGCGCGAAACGGAGCCAAAAAATCGTCATAATACGCGCGTGAACGACAACGCTGGGCAACCGGGGGTGTTATGACGAATAAGATACTGGTCGTGGACGATGAGCCCAACATCGTCCTGTCCTTGGAGTTTTTAATGAAGCAAGCCGGGTTTCAGGTGCGGACCGCCTCGGACGGCGAAGCGGCGCTGACGGCCATGGCGGCCGAAGCGCCCGATCTGGTATTGCTCGATGTGATGATGCCCCGCAAAAACGGTTACGAAGTCTGTCAGGCGATCCGCGCCAATCCGGACTGGAAAGCGGTGCGCATCATCATGCTCACCGCCAAGGGGCGCGAAGTCGAGCGCGAGAAAGGACTGGCGCTGGGAGCCGACGATTACATCACCAAGCCGTTCGCCACTCAGGAGGTGGTGGAACGGGTGCGCGAGCTGCTGGCGGCCGACGGCTGATCCCATGAAGTACCGGACGAAGCTTTGGCTGTTGTGGCTGGTTCCGGTCGCCCTCACCGTGGTCTCCCTGGGTTGGGTGGGATGGCGGATCGCCCAGGGCGCGCCAGACCCCGAGCAGCGCGATCCGCTGTTGCTGTGGCTGGTGCTGGCCGCGTTCTCCCTAATCGGCGCCACCACTCTGATCTGGGCGTTGCTGGACTGGCATTTTTTCATTCCGCTCGGCGGTTTGGCGCGCGGGGCGCGCATCATCACCCGCAGCAACCCCGGTTACGTGCTGGAACTGCCCAAGCAGCATTGGCTGGGCGAGTTTCCGCCGATGCTGCTGGAGCTGGGCGAAGCCCTGCACACCGCCCGCCGCGACGTGGCCGCCGCCACCGCGACCGCCACCCAGGAAATCGAAGCGCAAAAGACCCGCCTGGAAACCGTGTTGCGCGAGCTGTCCGAGGGCGTGCTGGTCTGCGACGCCGCCGCCCGCATCCTGCTCTACAATCCGGCGGCGGCGAAATTGTTGCCCAACCGCGCGATGCTGGGTCTTGGCCGCTCGCTCTACGAACTCTGGACCCGAGCGCCGATCGAAAGCACGCTGCAACTGCTCCAGTACCGCCAGCAGCATTCCGAGGACAAGACCGCCGGGGATGCCGAATTCGTCTGCGCCACCGTGGACGATCAGGCGATGTTTCATTGCCGGATCAGCCTGTTCCCGGGGGCCTCCGACCGAGGCGCGGCGTTTGTGGTGACCTTCCGCGACGTGACCCAGCAAGTGGAGCGTTCCGCGATCAAGACCCGCACCGAGGATTTGCGCCGGCCGTTGGCCAGCCTGCGCGCGGCGGCGGAAACCGTCTTGCAATTCGGCGACATGGACTTGGCCCAGCGGCAGGCTTTCCAGCGCGTCATCGTCGAGGAAAGCGAGCGCCTGAGCCAGCGCTTGCAGGAACTGACCCTCGACTTGCGCGCCTTGTACGCCAACCGCTGGCCGATGAACAACGTCTACTCCGCCGATCTCATCGGCAGCGTCGTCCGGCATTTGGAGCAGCGCGACGGCTTGACGGTCGAGATAAGCGGCGCGCCGCTGTGGCTGCACGTGGACAATCACTCGATCACCCTGCTGCTGGAATTTCTGATCGCGCGCTTGCACGAAGACCGGATCGGCCAGGATTTCGAAATCGAATGCCTGCTGGGCAACCGCCGGGTTTATCTGGACATTACCTGGTCGGGCAAGCCGGTGCCGGCCGACGAGCTGGAAAGCTGGCTGGAGGAACACGTCCAGGATCTGGTCGGCGCCAACACCGTGGGCGAGGTGCTGGGACGGCACAACAGCGAACTGTGGAGCCAAGCCCATCGCCGGCCCGGCCGCGCCCTGCTGCGCTTGCCGCTGCCGGCCTCGGCCAACCAGTGGAAGGAACCGGCCGCCGCCTTGCCGGAACGGCCGGATTTTTACGATTTTTCGCTGGGCGACGAGGGACGGGCCGAGTGGGGCGAGCTGGTCAACTATCCCTTATCGGCGCTGACCTACGTGGTGTTCGACACCGAGACCACCGGCTTGGCCCCTTCCAAAGGCGACGAGATCATCCAGATCGCCGGCGTGCGCATCGTCAACCGGCGCTTGCTGGAAGGCGAGCAATTCGATCAGTTGGTCAACCCCGGCAAGACCATCCCCAAGGCGACCATCCGCTTTCACGGCATCACCGACGAGATGGTGAAGGACAAGCCCGGCGGCGAGGTGATCTTGCCGCAATTCCACGCTTTCGTCGGCGGCGATCAAACCGTATTGGTCGCCCACAACGCGGCGTTCGACATGAAGTTCCTCAAGATCAAGGAACAAAAAGGCGGCCCGCGCTTCGCCAATCCGGTGCTCGACACCCTGCTGCTGTCGGGTTACCTGCACGATTACACCGACGATCACAACCTGGACGCCATCGCCGACCGGTTGGGCGTGGACGTGCACGACCGGCACAACGCCTTGGGCGATTCGCTGGTGACCGCCCGCGTGTTTCTCAAGCTGCTGGATTTGCTGGAGGCACAAGGCGTCAAAACCCTCGGTCAAGCGTTGGAGGCGTCCGATAAAATGGTTGCAATTCGCAAGACTCAGGCTAACTTTTAATTTCAGGCCCGATGACATCGCGGCGGCCCCCGCCCCGCGCTCGTGCCGCCACTTGAGCCATGCGCCAACAGTCCAAGGAATACATCGTCATTTTGTTCATCGTCAGCGTGATGGCGTTGAACTATCCGTTTCTGGATCTTTTCGACACCGCCTGGATGCCGCTCGGCATTCCCCTGTTGTACTTCTACCTCTATCTGTTCTGGTTTGTGATCATCGTGCTGCTGATCGCCGTCATCGAGCATTCGGAAGTCCGCGAACCCGAGCAGCGTCCCCCGCCGCCGACCGCGCCGCCGCGACCGCGGCCCGCCGACCGCGCCGGCGCGGGCGACGCTGACTCGGAGCGTAGGATCTGATGTTGGGCGACGGAATCATCATTGCCAGCGCGCTGGCGTACATGGGGGTTCTGTTCGGCATCGCCTATTACGGCGATCATCGCGCCGACATCGGCCGCTCGATCATCGCCAATCCCTATATCTACACCTTATCGCTGGCGATCTACTGCACCGCCTGGACCTTCTACGGCAGCGTCGGCCTGGCGGCGAGCAGCGGCGTGGATTTCCTGCCGGTCTATTTCGGTCCGACCTTGATGGCGGTGCTGTTTTGGTTCGTGCTGCGGCGGATCGTGCGCATCACCAAAATCCACCGCATCACCTCCATCGCCGACTTCGTCGCCTCGCGCTACGGGAAAAGCGGTTTGCTGGCGGGGCTGGTCACGATCATCGTGGTGCTGGGCATCCTGCCCTACATCTCGATCCAATTGAAAGCCATCGCCACCAGTTTCAGCCTGCTGCGGCAATACCCCGAGGTGTCGATGGCGGCCGTCTCGACCCAGCATTCGTTCTGGGCCGACACCACCTTTTATGTGGCGCTGGTGTTGATCGTATTCGCCATCCTGTTCGGCACCCGCCATATCGACACCACCGAACGCCACGAGGGCATGGTGGCGGCGGTCGCTTTTGAATCGCTGTTCAAGCTGGTGGCGTTCGTGGCGGTCGGCGCCATCGTCACCTTCGGCGTTTTCGGTGGGCCGAGCGACCTGTTCCGCCAGGCGGCCGAGAAGCCCGAACTGGCGGCGTTGATGCGCTTCCAGGTGGTGCCGGGCGGCTACGGCGGCTGGCTGTCGCTGACCTTCCTGTCGATGATGGCCTTCATTTTCCTGCCCCGGCAATTTCAAGTGCTGGTGGTGGAGAACGTCAATGAGGCGCACATCCGCAAGGCGATCTGGCTGTTTCCGCTGTATCTGTTCTTGATCAACCTGTTCGTGCTGCCCATCGCCCTGGGCGGCCGCTTGACCTTTCCCAACGGCGAGGTCGACGCCGACATGTTCGTGCTGGCGCTGCCGATGGCCGAACACAAGCCTGATCTGGCGTTGCTGGCGTTTCTGGGCGGCTTGTCGGCCGCCACCAGCATGATCCTGTTTGAAACCGTCACCTTGTCCACCATGGTTTGCAACGACTTGGTCATGCCGATTCTGTTGCGCGCCAATCCGGCTTGGCTCGCCCAGCGCGCCGACCTTTCGGGGCTGTTATTGATCATCCGCCGCGCCGGCATCGCGATTTTGATCCTGTTGGGCTATCTGTATTTCCGCTTTATCGGCGAATCCTACGCCTTGGTGACCAGCGGTCTGGTGTCCTTCGCCGCCGCCGCCCAATTCGCGCCGCCGATTCTGATCGGCCTGTTTTGGAAGCGGGCCAACCGGCGCGGGGCGTTGATCGGCTTGAGCGGCGGGTTTGTGATCTGGGCCTACACCCTGCTGCTGCCGGCCATGGCCCGTTCCGGCTGGTTGGACGCCAGTTTCATCGAACAGGGCCCCTACGGGCTGGAGTTGCTCAAACCCTACGCGCTGCTGGGGATCAATCATCTCGACCCCTATATGCACGCGGTGTTCTGGAGCATGTTGGTCAACATCGGCGGGCTGGTGTTCGGCTCGATGCTGAGCCGGCCCGACCCCATCGAACAGGTGCAAGGCAGCCAGTTCGTCAACGTGCTCGAACAAGACCGCCACGACGGCGATTCTCTGTTGTGGCGGGGCGTGGCGGAAACCACCGACCTCTACGATCTGCTGGCGCGCTTTCTCGGCCCCCAACGCGCCAGCGAGGCGTTCGATCAGTACGCTCGGGAACACGACGGCTATCCGCTCGAAGCCGACTCGCGGCTGATTCATTACACCGAGCGCTTGCTGGCCGGAGCGATCGGCGCGGCTTCGGCGCGGGTGATGATTTCCTCGATCGTGATGGGCGAGGTGCTGAGCATCGAGGAGGTCATGACCATCCTCGATGAAAGCACCCAGGTGATCGAATACAGCCGCCGGCTGGAGCAAAAATCGCGCGAGCTGGAAGCGGCGTCCGCCGAGTTGCGCGAGGCCAACAACCAAATGCAAAAGTTGGATCAGCTGAAGGATGAATTCATCTCGACCGTCACCCACGAGCTGCGCACGCCGCTGACCTCGATTCGGGCGTTTTCGGAAATCCTGCTGTCGAATCCCGAAGTCGCCGTCGAACAGCGCAGTCAGTTTCTGGGGATCGTCGTCAAGGAGAGCGAGCGGCTGACCCGGCTGATCAATCAAGTGCTGGACATGGCTAAGATCGATTCGGGCCGGATCGACTGGCACATCGAGGATATCGACCTGCGGGCGCTGGTTGAGGACGCCATCAACTCCACCAGCCAGCTGTTCCGTGACAAGGCGGTCACTTTAAACGAAGAACTGGGCGATAAACCGGTGATCATCGCCGGCGACCGCGACCGGCTGATCCAAGTCATCATCAACTTGCTGTCGAACGCCGTGAAGTTTTGTCCCGACCAGGACGGGAAGATCACCATTCAACTGTTTCCGGTGGAAAGCCGCTGGCGGGTGGTGGTGATCGACAACGGCCCCGGCATCGCCGCTGACCAACATCAGTTGATTTTTGAAAAATTCCATCAAGTCACCGACTCGCACGCCGGCAAACCCAAGGGGACCGGATTGGGTTTGCCGATCAGCCAGAAGATCGTCGAGCACCACGGCGGCAGCATCTGGGTGGAAAGCGAACCGGGTCAAGGGTCTTCGTTCATCGTCGATCTGCCGGGCAAACCCGCGCCGTGATTGAAAAACATCCTTCCGTCCGCCTGCCGTCGGGCGGCGTCCGCTAGCCGCCAGAGACCGCCCGCCGCCATGCAAGCCTATCTCGATCTGCTGCGGCACGTACTGGATCGCGGCGTCCGCAAGCAGGATCGAACCGGCGTCGGCACCCTGAGCGTTTTCGCCGCGCAATTGCGTTTTGACCTGCGGCGGGGATTTCCGCTGGTCACCACCAAGAAGCTGCATTTGCGCTCGATCATCCACGAGTTGTTATGGTTCCTGCGCGGCGACACCCACCTGGCTTATCTGCGCGAGCACGGGGTCACGATCTGGGACGAGTGGGCCGACGAAAACGGCGATCTGGGGCCGATTTACGGCAAGCAATGGCGCGATTGGGAAAGCAAGGACGGCCGCCACATCGACCAATTGGCCAATGCCATCGATTTGCTCCGACGCGATCCGAATTCGCGGCGGATCGTGGTGTCGGCCTGGAACGTGGGCGAATTGGAGCAAATGCGGCTGTTGCCCTGCCATCTGCTGTTTCAGTTCTATGTCGCCAACGGGGAGTTGTCCTGCCAGTTGTACCAGCGCAGCGCCGATCTGTTTCTCGGCGTGCCGTTCAACATCGCCAGCTACGCGCTACTGACTCATCTGGTGGCGCAACAAGCCGATCTCAAGGTCGGCGAGTTCATTTGGACCGGCGGCGATTGCCATTTGTATTTAAACCATCTGGACCAAGCTCGCCTGCAATTGAGCCGGACGCCTTTTCCACTTCCCCACTTGGTTCTGCACCGGCGCGCGGAATCCCTGGCCGATTACCGGTACGAGGATTTCGAGATCGCCGGCTATCAATCGCATCCGGCAATCAAGGCGCCGGTGGCGGTTTAGGGTCACGTTCGCAGTCAAGCCATTCAATTTTAAGATGTTTGTTTATTACCTTGAAAATTCGGAGTTGATATCCGAATTTTCAAGGAAGCAGTGCGACCGCTTGGGGAGCTGGCCGGATTGCCTGACCGAAGGAGCTAAAATAACAGTGACGTTTTGATGCTGGCGACGCTTGTGCGGAGGGAATCGACATGGGGATTAAGAACAGATTTTGCCTTTTCTGTCTGATGGCCGCGTTCAATTTCAGCCATGCCGCTGAAAAGGACAGTCTTCTTCCTGCTTGGCAAGTTGAAGGTTTTTGGGCCGCTTTAAACGACGAAAATCCACAGGTGATCGCCAGAATCGGTCAAGTATATTGGGCCGAAATCGACGAAAATGTACAGGTGATTGCTGGAACCCAGCAAGCAGTCAAGACACGGGAATTGTTCCTTGCGCTAGGCGAGAGAGCGAAGAGCCTGATACCCCGACTCACGGAGCTGCTGCGCGATCCTGACGAGCGTGTCCGCGTGGAGGTTGCCCAAGCGCTGGGCGCGCTGGGCGCGAAGGAGCACGCCCCCGAACTGGCCGCGCTGCTTCGCGATCCCAATCCACTTGTTTTTTATGAGGCAATCAGGGCGCTAGGCGCGATAGGTGCGAAGGAGCATGCCCCTGAACTGGTCAAGCTGTTGCAACATTCTAACCTGCACATCGTCGCGGCGGCGGCTCGAGCGTTAGGGGCGATGGGCCCTGCCGCAAAGGACCAGATACCCGAACTGGTCAAGCTGTTGCATCATCCCGACCCGTACGTCGTCGCGGCGGCGACTCAAGGGTTAGGGGCGATGGGCCCTGTAGCAAAGGACCAGATACCCGAACTGGTCAAGCTGCTACAACTTCCTATGCTGGCCGACTATGCGGCTCGAGCGTTAGGGGCGATGGGCCCTGCCGCAAAGGACCAGATACCCGAACTGGTCAAGCTGTTGCATCATCCCGACCTGTCTATCGTCGCGGCGGCGGCTCAAGGGTTAGGGGCGATGGGCCCTGCCGCAAAGGACCAGATACCTGAACTCGTCAAGCTGTTGCAACTTTCTATCCTGGCCGACTATGCGGCTCAAGGGTTAGGGGCGATGGGCCCTGTAGCAAAGGATCAGATACCCAAGACGATCAAGCCGCTTCCATATTTCCAAACAGCAGTCGTCGTGGCGGCGGTTCGAGCGTTAGGGGCGATGGGCCCTGCCGCAAAGGACCAGATACCCGAACTAGTCAAGCTGTTGCAACTTCCCGACCTGAACATCGTCGTGGCGGCGACTCAAGCGTTAGGGGCGATGGGCCCTGCCGCAAAGGACCAGATACCCGAACTGGTCAAGCTGTTGCAACATTCCAACCTGCCTATCGTCGCGGCGGCGGTTCAAGCGTTAGGGGCGATGGGCCCTGCCGCAAAGGACCAGATACCCGAACTGGTCAAGCTGTTGCACATCTATCCTCACCCCTCTTTGGTGGCAGCGCTGATGAATGTGCAGGGCGAAGAGCCTCTTAATTTGAGGATAATCCTAAGCATCTTATCTATCGTTTACGACAATAGCTCCCGCGTGGGCGAAGTGCGGTTCTTAGCGCATTTTCTCGGCGGTGGTGAACCTCATACTGAGATAATCACCGCCTGGCTTGCCGACCCGATGACTCGCCCCACTGCCCCAATCGGCCAAAATCACGACTTAGCCGTCAAAACCCTCAAAGTCTTCGCGCAAGCTTGGCCCTTTAGCAAACCCTTTCCCAAGCTGCGCCGTGACTTGGAAACCCAGATTGCCACTGTTGCTCAAAATGGTCAGTGGAAAACCGATGATCTACCTCTGCTCAAAACCCACGCCGCCAATCTCGAAGCAGTCGGTTCCACTCACGCGGCGGCGGTACAGCAAGTCATCGCCTCGGTCGAAGCAACTGACTATTCACGCACCATCGCCAAGGTCGCGCTGATCCACGCGCTGTTCTGGCTGACCTTAATCGCGGTTTACCCCCGCTCCCGCATCGTGCAGGCCCTTTTTTTCTGGAATCCCTGGGTGCGGCGCTTTATCGGACTGGGTTATGTCGGTTTCGCCCTCACCTGGATTCCGTTTCTGCGAGCAAAATTGTTCGCGCCGTTCAAGCCCTCGCTCATGGCCGACGCTGCCTTGGACAGCTTCGACGAGACGGCGTATTTCCCCAACTCGGCGGTTAGGGAGAAAACCTCGGGGCGTCAGCAACCGCTGCGCGATGCGATCCCCGCCATTCGCGGTCAGATCGTTCTCGAAGGCGAATCGGGCATCGGCAAGACGATGTTCTTGCGCCTGCTGGTCAAACGCGCCCGGCGCGTGGTGGTGTATTTGCCCGCGAAGAAATGCGTGGGCGGGGTGCTGGAAGCGATTCAGGCCAAACTGCACGGTCCCGCTCAAGACCCCGCCTTCCTCCGTAACCTGATTTACAGCGGCGCGCTCGATATCTGCATTGACGGCCTCAACGAAGTCTCAGCGGACGCTCGCGCCAAAATCACTGGATTCGTCGAAAGCTACTTCAAGGGCAACATCTTGATGAGCACTCAACCGCTGGAATGGACGCCACCGGGGACGGCCAAAACCTATATTCTCGAACCCCTTGCCGAGAGCCAAATCGAAACCTTTTTATTAACCCATAAAGACAAGCTCCCCAACGATGCCCAGCTTACGGGCGAAGACTACGAAAAAACCTGCCGGGATTATCTGTCCGCCACCCTCGATCCCCAGCAACCCCCGGAGACCCTGGCGGCCATGCGCCAACTGCTGTCCAACCCGATGGACTTGACAGTGGTAGCCGCCATGCTGGCGCGCGGCGAAAACCCCGATCTTTTCCGTTTGCAGCAGCAACAATATCGGATCATGGCCAAGGATTATCAGCGGACCCAACTTCACGAGTTTCCGCTGCACAAATTCGCCGAAGCGGTTTATCAGATGCGCCTCAAAGACGAGGACACGCTGCCCGTTGGCGAATTTGCCGATGAGTTGCAATGCCTGGAGCGTCACAAAATGGCGGTGAGCCGTCCGCTGGACGAAGGCGGCAAATCGCGCACCGAATGGCATTTCCGGCACGACAAGATCGTGGACTTTTTCATCGTCCAGGCTTTTCTCGGACCCGCCAACGACAAGCCAGAAAAGCATCTGGGGGACGCCCGGTTTCGCGGCGTCTACCTGCAACTCGCCCGACTTCTGCCCTTGGATGACGCTAGAGCGCTGGAACGGCGGCTGATCGACCACGCCGCCGACACCCAGGACCATACGGTGAGCGACCCGTTTATCCAACTCCTACGCACCCGGCCGACTGAAAACGAAGGCGAATCCCATTGATCGTTTTCACGGGAACATCTCGCTTGACCACGGTCTAAAAATATGATGCGATGCAATAATAAACCGGGGTGGAGATCACAAAATGAAGACCAACATCATGCTCGAACGCCAGCACGCCGCTAACCTGCTGGCGTGGCAAGGGGCGATGCGCGTGAGCGGGCTTTTGGGCATCAGCGCTATCAGCGCCGTGCGCAAAAGCTTGGACACCTATTTGCTCTGGCTGCGGCACAGCGCGGACTACGTCAAAAACGCCCGTCTGAGCGACCCGCCCGAAAAAGCGGTATCCAGCTATGCCGACGCGGTGAACGAATGCGTCGAAAAGTCCTGGCAGGATTACCGCAACAATGTGCAAATCCTATTATTGACTCAGGATGAAGCGCGGATTTGGGCGAGCAAAGTCGATCGGGCCTTAACCGGAGCCTGACGGCCGTCATCCCGCCAGCGTTCCAGGCGCGAGAACGCGACCGGCGCATTGCCGCTGGCGAACCGCGCCCTCGGATCGGCGCGCGCTTAACGGTGGCAACGGACCGAATAGGTCGCGCCTTGGCCGCGCGATTCCTCGACTCGCAGGCTGGCGGCGGCGATCCACTCCCGCCAAGGAATCGACGGATCCCGCGTCAACTTCTCCCAAAACCGCTCGAAAAACACCCGCGCCAGATTCTCGGCGGTGATGTTATCCACCTCCAGCACCGCCACCTCCTCCACCGGCAATACGTAGCGCTTGCCGCACAACCGAAAGGCGTAATCGCCCTCGTCGCTGCTTAGAACCTCCAACCAGGGGTTAGCGCCGGCCACCAGCACTTTTTCATCCCACGCTTTGCACACCGACCGCAACGCCCGCTTGAAGGACTGATAGCTCAGCATCCGCGCCAGCGCCGGCTCGCCGGCCAGCTCCACTTCCAGTTCGATCTGATAGTTATGGCCGTGCAGGCCTTCCTTGCTGCCATCGGGAAACACGGTCATGTGCGCCGCTGAAAACTTGAGATTGTCCTTGCGGATGTGAATTTTCCACCGCCGTTGCTCGAATTCGCTCACGGCGTCGCACCCGTGGTCAATGCGCCAAGCCAATCCACCAGCGCCGCGCCGTAATGCCGCAGCGTGTAGCGCTCCTCCACCAACCGCCGGCAGCGGGCGCGGTCGATCTGCTCCACCCGCTCCACCGCCTCGCCCAATCCTTCGATGTCATCTGGCTCCACCAACCGGCCGGTCTCGCCGTCCAGCACGTATTCGCAAAGGCCGCCCCGCCGGTAAGCGATCACCGGGGTTCCGCACGCCAGCGCCTCGATGCCGATCACCCCGAAGGCTTCCAGACATTTCGGCGTCATCAGCACCGCGCGAAAGTCGCTCACGGTCTCCGCCAGCACCGGCATCCGCAAGAAACCGCCGTAACTGACCGGAACATCGGGATGCCGCCGGACCAGCGTCTCCCAATAAAAGCGCTCTTGCATCGGGCCGAACACGGTCACTCCTTGCCCGGTGAGGGCGGAAAAGGCGAATACATCATCCAAACCTTTCTCCGGCGCGATCCGACCCAGCCAGCAGAGCGTGCGGCTGGGCTGGGAATTGAAAGGATAGCGCGTCAGATCCAGCCCCGGCGAAATCAGCCGAACCGGATCGACCAGCCCGAAACTGTCCGCCTGCGCCGCGCTCAGAAACGCCAGCCGCTCCGACCGACGGGCGGCCAGGCGGCGGATCTCGGCATCCAAGGAACGGTTCACGGAACCCATGCTGACTAGGCTAGCCAGCGGACAGGATAAAAAATCGCTCGCGAATAAAGGAAGCCAGTCATAGGAAAAATTCAGGATGGCGTCGCCGGGACGCGCGCGCGCCGCCAGATCGCGCAAGGCGGTGCTCAGGAACGATTCGGCCTCAATCGGCAGCGGATCGTTATAGACCAACGCCATCGCGGTCGGAGCCAGCAGGCCCGGCAAGACTCGCAAATCCGGCACTTCGGCCTCGGAGCCCACCGGCGCGATGACCTGCGCGGCGTGACCGAGTGCCTGTAGCTGGCGGGCGGCGCTGATCACCATGTGCTCCACTCCGCCTCCCAAACCGGAGCCCAGGGGCGCCACCGCCGTCGAAAGCAAATAAACGCGCATCTTTTCTTCCATTCAAGACTGCTTCATCATTGTAGCCGGTCGGGATAGCGGATCGAACCACGCGAGCACGTAAACCTGACCAAGTCCCGTTAAAACAATCACCTAAAAAACACGATGATGCGCAAAATCCTGCTGGCGACAGCATTGCTGGCCGTTTCAAGCGCTGCGGGCGCGGCGGACGAGGCGCTGGCGGTCGGCCGTTTTTCCAGCGGCGATCTCACGGATTGGCAATCCAAATCCTTTCTAGGCAAAACCCGTTACCGCTTCGACACCAAAAGCGGCCAGACCGCGCTATTCGCGGAAAGCCAAGGCGCGGCTTCGGGGTTATACCGAGAAATTCGGATCGATCTCAAACGCACTCCCTGGTTGAATTGGTCCTGGCGGGTCGATCAGGTCTTGAAGGGAACCGACGAACGCAGCAAAGACGGCGACGATTATCCGGCGCGGGTTTACGTGGTGGCGTCCGGCGGCGCGGCGCTTTGGAAAACCCGCTCGCTGGTTTACGTCTGGTCCAGCAACCAGCCCGTCGGCGCGACCTGGAACAATGCGTTTACCGATAACGCCCGCGTTATGGCGCTGCGTTCTGGAACCCAAGACGCCGGGCGCTGGGTCAGCGAAAAACGCGACATCCGCGCCGATTTCCAGCGCTTGTTCGGCCGGGACATCGACGCCGTCGACGCCGTGGCGCTGATGACCGACACCGATAACAGCGGCCAGCGCGCCAGCGCTTGGTATGGCGATATTTATTTCACGGCGCACTGAAACTCACCGTCCGGCCTCGCCCGCGCCCCGTTTCAAAAATGCTTCCGCAGATCCATCCCCGCATACAAGCCGGCGACCTGATCGGCATAGCCGTTGAACGGCAAGGTGTCCCGCTTGAAGAAATCCCCGATCCGCCGCTCCCGCTTCTGGCTCCAGCGCGGGTGATCGACCGCGGGGTTGACGTTGGCGTAAAAGCCGTATTCGTCGGGCCCTTCCCGGTTCCAGGTCGTTTGCGGCTGACGGTCGACGAAGCGG
>DJIW01000136.1 GCA_002433805.1 Competibacteraceae bacterium UBA6584
GCTTTCCATATCGTCCGGCGTTGGCGCAACCGATCCGACGCCGGATTCAACGCTCCGCCATCACGCCGCCCCCAGAATTTTTAAGCCGCGCAATTTTCAGGCTTAAGCGATTGTCTTATTCAAGCGAATATCGCAAGCTTTTTTATTCCCTTTGCTGTAAATAAAAGCAGTTTGGAGTGAACGATGAGTGCTGCAACCCGACCCGGTCTGGCGCTGGCTGTGAGTTTACTGGCCGGCGTCGCGCTGACCGCACCGCATCCAGCCCGCGCCGAGGCAACGCCCCCGACGGAAAACAAGCTGCCGCTGGAAGAACTGCGGACCTTCACCGGCGTGCTCGACGCCGTAAAACAGGATTACGTCGAGTCGGTCAAGGATAAGGATCTGCTGGAAAACGCCATTCGCGGCATGTTGAGCAATCTCGATCCGCACTCGGCTTTTCTGGACGCCGAAGCTTTTCAGGACTTGCAGGTCGGCACGTCCGGTGAGTTTGGCGGATTGGGAATCGAAGTCGGCCAAGAAGACGGCTTTATCAAGGTGATTGCGCCCATCGACGACACGCCAGCCGCCAAGGCGGGCATCCGTCCCGGCGATCTGATCATCCGGCTCAACGATACTTCGGTCAAAGGAATGACGTTGTCCGATGCCATTCAAAAGATGCGCGGCAAACCGAATACCGCGATTACCCTTACCATCATTCGGGAAGGGATCAAAAAACCCTTAAAGTTGAAACTGGTTCGAGAGGTCATCCAAGTCAAGAGCGTCAAGAGCCGCTTGTTGGAGCCGGGATTCGGCTATCTGCGGGTCACGCAGTTTCAAGCCAAGACCGCCCAGAGCCTGCAACAAGATTTGCAAACGCTCGAACAGCAAAACAAAGCGCCCTTGAAGGGCCTGGTGTTGGACCTGCGCAACAATCCGGGCGGCGTTTTGAACGGCGCGGTGGACGTGGCGGACGATTTTCTGGACGACGGTGTGATCGTCGAAACCAAGGGACGCGGCAACGGCTCCGACCAAAGCTACAAGGCCACTCCCGGCGATCTGTTGAAAAGCGCGCCCATCGTGGTGCTGGTCAACGGCGGGTCGGCCTCGGCCTCGGAAATCGTCGCCGGGGCGCTTCAAGACCATCATCGCGCCCTGATTCTGGGCGAGCGCACCTTCGGTAAAGGCTCGGTGCAAACGATTTTGCCGCTCGGCAACGGCACGGCGGTCAAACTGACCACGGCGCGCTATTACACCCCGAAAGGTCGCTCCATCCAAGCCGCCGGCATCGAACCCGATATCAAACTCAAGCCGCTTAAAGTCGGCGCTGATGAGAATTCCGAATCGGATTTCATTAAGGAAGCCGATCTGACCGGCCACCTGCGCAACGACCGTTCCGACAAACCGGAGCCCCCCCCGACCGAGCCGCCGGCTCCCGGTTCGACCAGCCCGCCGGACCCGGCAAAGCTCCCCGCCCCTGAAAGCGATCTGGCTCAAAACGATTATCAACTCTATGAGGCTTTGAATCTGCTCAAAGGCATGACGCTGCTGCACAATCGCAAAAGTGGCTGATTAGGGTCTTTTTTGATAGAGGAGAAATGACTGATGGCCACCGTTCTCGTTCCCCTGGCTCAAGGCTGCGAAGAATTAGAAGCAGTCACCCTCATCGATTTGCTGCGCCGCGCCGGCGTGACCGTGGTGGTGGCGGGTTTGGAGGACGGTCCGGTCACCGCCTCTCGCGGCGTGGTATTGTTGCCCGAAGTAACTTTAGACGCCGTCTTGGATCGAGACTTTGATCTGGTGGTGTTGCCGGGCGGCTTGGGCGGCGCTCAGCGGCTCGAAGCCGACCAACGGATCGCGGCGCTGTTGCGCCGCCAGACCGAACAAGGCCGCTATGTCGGGGCAATCTGCGCCGCGCCCAAGGTTCTGGCCAGCGCCGGATTGCTAAATTATCGGGAAGCCACCGCGTATCCCGGCATTCTAGACGGCCAGACGGAAATTCGTCTCAGCAGCGCCGCCGTGGTGCGCGACGGCACTTTCATCACCTCGCGCGGACCGGGCACGGCGATGGATTTCGCGCTGGCTCTAATCGATCTTTTATGCGGTCGCGCAACGCGCGATGAAGTGGAAAAAGCGCTGCAGCGTTCCTAAAACGGCGCGCGCGGACCAAAAAGCAAGCCGAAGGCGCGTAAAACCTCAAACATCCTTCGGCCAAGCGCCGAGCAACAAGCCCGCGCCGAGGCCCGCCAGCACCCACGCCAGCAGCGGGGCGGGCCAAAAACCGACCGGTTGCGGAATCCCCAAGCTAAACAGCAAGGCGGCGCTGACAATCAGCGCCGCGCCGACGGTGGCGTGGAAGTTACGCCGGTTGGCTCGCCGCAGATCCCGTCGCAGTTGTTCCATTTCTTGTTTGTGCAACTGCACCGCAAGCTCGCCGGCATTCGCCTTGCGCAGCAAACCGTAGACCAGATTGGGCAAATCCGGCGTTTGATCGGCCCAGCGCGGAATGAAATATTTGATGCGCTTGATGACCGCCCACGGACCGACTCGATCCCGCATCCAACTTTCCAAAAACGGTTTGGCGGTTTTCCACAAATCCAGGTCGGGGTCGAGTTGCCGTCCCAAACCTTCAATATTGAGCAGCGTTTTTTGCAATAGCACCAGTTGCGGCTGCACCTCCATGTTGAAGCGGCGGGCCGTCTGAAATAAGGTCAATAAAAAGCCGCCGAAGGAAATTTCCTTGAGCGGCCGGTCGAAGATGGGTTCGGAGACGGTGCGGATCGCCGATTCGAATTCATCGACTCGGGTCGCTCCCGGCACCCAGCCCGATTCGATGTGCAACTCCGCCACTCGCCGGTAGTCGCGTTGGAAAAAGGCCAAAAAATTCTCGGCCAGATAATGTTGATCGGTGGGACTGAGCGTACCGATGATGCCGAAATCCACCGCGATATAACGGGGGTCGTCCGGATCCTCGGCGTTGACGAAGATATTGCCGGGATGCATGTCGGCGTGAAAAAAGCTGTCGCGAAAGACTTGGGTGAAAAAAACCACTACCCCCCGCTCCGACAGCTTTTTCATATCCACGCCCCGGCGGTGCAGTTCGGCGACGTCGCCGACCGGAATGCCGTAAATCCGCTCCATCACCAACACGTTGCGCCGGGTTTCCGGCCAGAACACTTCCGGAACGTAGAGGATCGGGGAATCTTTAAAATTGTGCCGCAGCTGGCTGGCGTTCGCGGCTTCGCGGATCAAATCGAGTTCGTCGAAAATGGTTTTTTCGTACTCGGCCACCACCTCGAGCGGCCGCAACCGACGGCCTTCCTTCCAATACCGCTGCGCCAGCGTGGCGATGATGTACAACAGGTCGATGTCCCGACGGATGATCTTTTCGATGCCGGGCCGCAACACCTTAACCACTGCTTCGCGCCCGCCGCGCAGCCGGGCGGCGTGAACCTGCGCGATGGACGCCGAGGCCAACGGCTGGAAACTGAAATCCTCAAAGACTGTTTCCCACGGCTGTCCGTAAGCGCGCTCGATGATCGTCCGCGCCTGCTCGCCGGGGAAAGGCGGCACTTGATCTTGCAGTTTGGCCAGTTCCAGGGCGATGTCGTCGGGCAGCAAATCGCGCCGGGTGGACAACATTTGGCCGAACTTGACGAAAATCGGCCCCAAATCCTCCAGCGCCAGCCGGATGCGAGCGCCGCGCGGCAGATCGAGATGGTGGCGGGGCAGCCAGTTCCAAGGCAGCAGATGGCGCAAGAACCCGACCGGTCGGAACAAATGGGTGGCGAAGACGATCTCGTCTAGGCCGCGCCGCACCAGCACTCGATTGATGTGCAGCAGCCGCAACAGTTGGGCGGGACCGAACATGCCGTATTCGCGCCTTGACCGAGGATGTCAGCTTGGATCGCCGACCGCCACGCGCCGGCGCAGGCGTTCGATCCGCGCCGTCAAGCGGTCGGCGCCCTCGCGCGCCTGATCCACCTCGTTCATAAACCGTTCGACGGCATGGCGCGGCGGCAATACCGCTAATTCCTGCTGGAGATATTCGCCGCTGTTGCGCGCCAAGACCCCAGACAGCCGCTGGCCCCAGCCGCGAAAACCGCGCCAGAGGTTGCCCAGTTGATGCGCGGCGGCGTCTCCAAACCAGCGCGCGAACTGCTCTTCCCAATCGATCTCCAAACGCGCCAGCAAGGTCTGAAACTCGCGAGCCAGCGCGGCGTCGCCTTCGATGACAATATTGGGTTCGGCGGCCGCCGCCCCGCCCCGCCACTGCCGGAACAGCGCGGCGGGCGCGCCGCGAATCCATACCGAAGGTTCGCCCTCGTGGCGATCCACTACCCGAACATACTGAGATCTGAGCAACACGTAGAGCCGCCCCAGACCCTCAAGATCGACGGCGACCACCTTGCCGTCCAAGCCGACCAAGCGCGGCAGGCTGTCGGGATCGAGCCGCAGCGAATAATTGAGCGCGGTTTCCAAAGCTGTGGCGATGAAAGCAAGCATCACGCGCGAATCCTCGGGATAGCCATTCGATCCCAACCGATCCGGTCGATCCGGTGGGAAGAGCTGAACGTTGTCGCAATCAGAACTTATAGCCGCGATGCACCGCCACGATACCGCCCGTCAGGTTGTAATACTGACAGCGCTCGAAACCGACCGACGCCATCATCGCCAACAAGCTTTCTTGATCCGGGTGCATGCGGATAGACTCGGCCAGATAGCGGTAGCTGGCGGCGTCGTTGGCCACCCACTTGCCCAGCACCGGCAAGACCGCAAACGAATACAGGTCGTAGGCGGCCTTCAAGCCCGGCGCGCCAGGATGGGAAAATTCCAAGATCACCGCCCGCCCGCCCGGCTTGAGGGCGGCATACATGGTGGCGAGCGCCCGCTCCTTGTAGGTGACGTTGCGCAGGCCGAAGGCGATCACGATGCAATCGAAGCTGCGCTCGGGAAACGGCAACCGCTCGGCGTCCGCCTGGACATAGGCCACGTTACCGACCGCGCCCTCATCCACCAGGCGCCGCCGTCCTTCGGCCAACATGTTGGCGTTGATGTCGGACAGCACCACCATGCCCTTCGAGCCCACCCGCGGCAACAACCGGCTGGTCAGATCGCCGGTGCCGCCGGCCAGATCCAGCACCCGCTCCCCGGAGCGCGCGCCGCTCAACCGCACGGCGAAGCGCTTCCACAAGCGATGCACGCCCAGCGACATCAAGTCGTTCATCAAATCGTACTTGCCGGCGACAGAATCAAACACGCCGGCGACTTTGCGAGCTTTTTCCTCGGCGGCCACCTTTTGGTAGCCAAAATGCGTGGTTTCGGGCTGTTCCATGATCGGGCCTTGCGGGTGCGAAGATCAGACTTGGCGCTGGTAGCCGGCTCCGGCGAGCCGGCGCAAATAATCTTGCCAGTTGCTTTCCTGATCCGCGCCCAAATCGTGCAGTACGTTCCAGGAATATAAGCCGGTCGAGTGACCGTCGTCGAACACCAGCTTGACGGCGTAATTACCCACAGGCTCGATTGCCTCGATATTGACTTTTTCCTTCCCGGTCACCAAGGTCGCGGTATTTGGACCGTGGCCCCGCACCTCGGCGGACGGCGAGAACACGCGCAGATACTCGCACGGCAACTGAAAGCGGCTGCCGTCCTCGAAGGCGACTTCCAGAACGCGGGAGGCCTGATGCAATTTGATTTCAGTGGGGCGGATGCTCATGGCCGGTCCTTACAAAATATAACGGGTTAGATCTTCGTCTTTGACTAATTCGCCCAAATGGGCGTCGACATAGGCGCGGTCCACCGTCACGGCCTGGCCGGCGCGGTCGGGCGCTTCGAAGGAAATCACTTCCAGCAGGCGTTCCATGACGGTATGCAAGCGCCGCGCGCCGATATTCTCGGTGCGCTCGTTAACGTGACAGGCAATCTCGGCGATGCGCCGCACGCCGTCTTCCACGAATTCCAGCTTGACCTCCTCGGTCTCCATCAGCGCGGCGTATTGCTCGGTCAGCGAGGCGTCCGGTTCGGTCAAAATCCGCACGAAATCCTCGGTGCTCAAAGCGTTCAATTCGACCCGGATCGGCAACCGGCCCTGCAATTCCGGAATCAAATCCGAAGGCTTGGACAGATGAAACGCGCCGGAGGCGATAAATAGGATATGGTCGCTGCGCACCATGCCGTATTTGGTGGAGATGGTGCAGCCCTCGACCAAGGGAAGCAAATCGCGCTGCACGCCCTCGCGCGACACATCCGGTCCGCCGTATTCGCCGCGCTTGGCCACCTTGTCGATTTCGTCGATGAACACGATGCCGTTTTGTTCGACCGCCGCCAGCGCCTTGAGCTTGAGTTCTTCCTCGTTGACCATCTTGGCCGCTTCTTCTTCCTGAAGCAGCTTGAACGCATCCTTGACCTTGAGCTTGCGGCTGCGGGTCCGGTTGCTGGTCAGATTCTGAAACAGGCTCTGAAGCTGGTTGGTCATTTCCTCCATTCCGGGCGGGGCCATGATCTCCACGCCCACCGGCCGGACCGACACCTCGATTTCGATCTCCCGGTCGTCCAGATCGCCCTTGAGCAGGCGTTCGCGCATTTTTTGGCGGGTGACCGAAAGATCCGGCGCGGGCGGCTCGTTGGCGAAACCGACGCCGCGCGGGCGCGGCAGCAGCGCGTCCAGCACCCGCTCGAAGGCGGCTTCCTCGGCCCGATTTCGCACCTTTTGCATTTCTTCCTCGCGGATCATCTTCACCGCGCTGTCCATCAAGTCGCGGATGATCGATTCGACATCCCGGCCGACATAACCGACCTCGGTGAACTTGGTCGCCTCCACCTTGATGAAAGGCGCGTTGGCCAGCTTGGCCAGCCGCCGGGCGATTTCGGTCTTGCCCACGCCGGTCGGGCCGATCATCAGGATGTTCTTGGGGGTGATTTCGTTGCGCAGATCAGAATCCACCCGCATCCGCCGCCAGCGGTTGCGCAACGCGATGGCCACGGCGCGTTTGGCGGCGTCCTGGCCGATGATGTGCTTGTCCAATTCCTGGGCGATTTCTCGGGGGGTCATCTCCGACATGGCGAGGCTACCGTCTGGGCAAAAGGCAAAAACAGGACGGCGGGCGCGCCGGTCCCGACGATCGGATCACGCGCCCGCCAGTTCTTCAAAACTCAAATTCTCGTTGGTGTATATGCAGATGCCGGCGGCGATTTTCAAGGCTTGTTCGACGATAGCGCGCGCGTCGAGTTCGGTGTGCGCCAGCAACGCTTGAGCGGCGGCCTGGGCATAGCTCCCCCCGGAGCCGATGGCCGCCAGATCGCGTTCTGGCTCGATCACATCGCCGTTGCCCGACAAAATCAGGGTCGTGCCGAGATCGGCGACAATCAATAACGCTTCCAACCGCCGCAGCAGCCGGTCGGTGCGCCAGTCCTTCGCCAGTTCCACGGCCGAACGAGTCAAATTGCCGCCGTGTTTTTCCAACTTCCCTTCAAAGCGCTCGAATAGCGTGAAGGCATCGGCGGTGCCGCCGGCGAAACCGGCGATCACCTTGTTCTGGTATAAGCGGCGCACCTTGCGAGCGTTGCCTTTCATCACGGTATTGCCCAATGTCACCTGGCCGTCGCCGCCGATGACGACCCGGCCGTTGCGGCGCACGGCCAAGACCGTGGTGCCATGCATCGAGTCCATAGAAGTGCCTCTTGCTGTTACGCTGGATTGTACACGATTACCCGTCCGGATCGGCCGGCGTAACCTTCGAGCGGTCGCCGCCCAAAAAGAAGCCCCGGTTACAAGGGGGAGTGGAACCGGGGCGAAATGTGCTATCCGGCTTTTCTGGCCGGACATAGCCCGCTCAGGGAGGGAAGCGGACAGGCGTAAGGGCTTACGCTTATTTCCTAAGATGGGGACGAGTATTAAAAGTTCAATAGCCCTTGACAAGCAAATTTTAAGCGTATCGAACGAACGCCGGCCAAGACGGAAGGCAACGCTGTTAAAGCCGTTCGCCATATAAATCGTGTTGGTCGGCGTCCACGATTCGTACCCGAACAAACTCGCCGACCGGCAAATCGCGTCCGGCCTCGATATAAACCGCGCCGTCGATCTCCGGGGCATCGGCCGAGGAACGGGCGACAGCAGTGCCGTCTTCCTCGATGGCGTCCACCAGCACGGTACAGCTTCGACCGAGCTTGCGGCGCAAGCGTCCGGCGCTGATCGTCGCTTGCAGCGCCATCAAGCGCTCTTGACGCGCCTGCTTGATCTCCTCGGCCACCGGGTCGGGCAAGTCGTTGGCGGCGGCTCCCGCCACCGGCGAGTAGCTAAAACAGCCGACCCGATCCAATTCCGCTTCCTCCAGAAACGCCAGCAACCGGTCGAAATCCGCCGCTGTTTCACCGGGAAATCCGACGATAAAGGTGCTGCGCAGGGTGATATCCGGACAAATCTCCCGCCAGCGCCGGATTCGGGCCAGGGTATCGCCCGTGTTGGCCGGCCGTTTCATCGCCTTTAGAACGCGCGGGCTGGCGTGTTGCAGCGGCACGTCAAGATAGGGCAACAATTTCCCCTCCGCCATCAACGGAATCAGGTCGTCGACGTGCGGATAGGGATAAACATAATGCAGCCGCACCCACACGCCGAGTTCGCCGAGTGCGGCCGCCAGCGGAGTCAGCTGCGTCTTGATCGGCCGGCCGTTCCAAAAACCGGTTCGATAGCGCGCATCCACGCCATAAGCGCTGGTATCCTGGGAAATGATCAGCAATTCCTTCACGCCGGCTCGGACCAGGGTTTCCGCTTCCTTTAACACCTCGCCGATCGGCCGGCTGATCAAACCGCCGCGCATCTGGGGGATGATGCAGAAGGTGCAACGGTGGTTGCAGCCTTCGGAAATCTTGAGATAAGCGTAGTGGCGCGGGGTCAGCTTGATGCCCTGCGGCGGCACCAAATCCAAAAAGGGGTCGTGCGGACGGGGCAGATGCGCATGCACCGCCGCCAAGACTTCCTGGCAGGCGTGGGGCCCCGTTACCGCCAAGACGCTGGGATGCAGGTCGCGCACCAGATCGCCCTTCGCTCCCAAGCAACCGGTGACGATCACCTTGCCGTTCTCGGATAGCGCCTCGCCGATGGCCTCCAGCGACTCGGCCACCGCCGCGTCGATAAAGCCGCAGGTGTTAACCACAACCAAATCCGCGGCCGCATAGCTCGGCGCCACCCCATAGCCTTCGGCCCGCAGCTGCGTGAGGATTTGTTCGGAGTCCACCAAGGCTTTCGGGCAGCCGAGACTGACAAAACCGATTTTAGGTTCTTGCTTTACTGGCATTTCTAGGTCTCGCGGACGAGCTGATCAACATGGTGATGGTATCGGTTTCGACCGGGTCCGCTCTCGCTTCACCCGCACGAACAGCCCGCGATCAGGGTTGATTCTAAAGCTTGGCCGCAAGGGGGGCCGTTTTTCAAAATCGGGGGCGCTGCCTCAGTTTGAAATTCCACGCCGTTAAAGCCTTGATAGAAAGTATTTTGGGAAAAAAATTTCCAAACTGAGGCTCTGCCAAATCGGACCGCTGCTTGCGAGCACGGTTTAAAACTCGGTATATTATGCAGTTCAGCATTCTATCAAGTATTGGTCCCGCGCGTTGGCCTCCAGACAGCGTGGGCAGGCTAACAGTTTGATTGGGAAGGTCCGGCCGTCATGAAGAAAGGCATTCATCCCGAGTATCGCGAAGTCGTGTTTCAGGACATCTCCACCGATTTCGCCTTTGTCACTCGTTCCACCATCAGCACCAAGGACAAAATCAAATGGACCGACGGCAAGGAATACCCGTTGGTCAAGGTGGAAGTTTCCAGCCACTCCCACCCTTTTTACACCGGCAAACAGAAGATCGTGGATACTGCGGGGCGCGTGGACCGCTTCCGCCGCAAGTACGGCCTCAATTAAGGGAGCGCGTTCAAGTCTCAAGGCAGGCTGGAACCCATCGTTGGTCGCTTCGGCCGCTAGCGCCGGACGCTCGACCGAAGCGCCTCCACTTCCCTTCATCAACCCCGTTTATCGCGCCGTTACTCCAGCCCGCTTGAGCAGCGTTTGGGCATGTTGAATCGGAATCGCATAAGTGATGCCGCTCGGCTTTTCCAGGGCGGCTTCCTTGCTTTGTTGGACGAAGACCTTATTGATCACGCCCACTACCCGCCCGGTCCCCGGCTCGTACAAAGGGCTGCCGCTGTTGCCGGGATAAGCGGTGGCGTCCAACTGGAAAACATCGTAAGGTTCTTGCCGCAAGCGCTTGAGCGTGTAGCCATCCAGCAGCCCCGCCTCCGCCGCCGGTATCGCAATCGGGCTGATCGCGGAAATAATCCCGGTATGCGTGACCGGAAATAGCCCCAACACGACCCCGAGTGGAAACCCGGTAAAGGCGACTTCCTGACCTTCGCGCGAGGGTTTTGATTGACCCAAACGCAACGGTGGCAGCGGCGCGCCTTCGAATTTCAGCAAGGCCAAGTCGTGGATCGGATCGATGGCCAACTTGGTGGCCGGCCGCGATTCGATCTGCTTGCCCCGCCCGATAAAAATCGCCAGCGTTTCCTTGGTTTGAGGATCGAGCAGGTCCGGCAATCCATGGGCGTTGGTGATGACGTGCGCGCCTTGGCCGACCACGAAACCGGTGGCCAGGAACTGAGCCGAAGGCTGCCGGGCCGGTTGCACCGTACCGACCGCCACAATGCTGGACTTGATCTTGGCGACCGTCTCCGCCAACTCGGCGGATCGGGCAGGCGCGGCGACCAGCATCGTCACCATCACCGCCGCCCATCGCGCCAAGCGAGTGTGATCGCCGCGCCGCATCCTATCCATCATGGCGTCTTAACACACTCAAATATATTGAACGTTGATAATTTCGTAGCTTTTGATGCCGCCGGGCGCCTGGACCTCGGCGACATCCCCCACGGTTTTCCCGATCAAGGCCCGGGCGATAGGAGAGCCAAAGGAAATCTTACCTTCCTTGATGTCGGCTTCATCCTCGCCGACGATCTGATAGCGGCTCTCCTCCTCGGTTTCTTCATCGCTAAGCCACACCGTCGCCCCGAACACCACTTTGTCCGAGCGCGGCAGCGCGGTTACATCAATGATTTGGGCGTTGGCCAGTTTGTTTTCGATATCGGCGATGCGGCCTTCGCTAAAACTCTGTTGTTCCCGAGCGGCATGATATTCAGCGTTTTCCTTTAAATCACCGTGCGCGCGGGCCTCCGCGATGGCGGCGGTGATGCGCGGGCGCATCACGGTTTTCAGCTCGTGGAGTTCCGCCCGCAGTTTGGCGGCCCCAGCGGTGGTCATCGGCACTCTAATCGTCATGCATGTAATTCCCGGTGAAGATCCTGGAGGCAATTTACGCTGCCGTTGTCAATTTCGCGTAAGGCCTGACAGGTCGCGCGCGCGGCGGCGATGGTGGTGGTATAGCTGATCTTGCGCATCAACGCTTCGCGGCGAATCGAAAAGGAATCGGCAATCGCCTGTTTGCCCTCGGTGGTATTGATAATGAAATGGACTTGCTCGTTTTTAATCAGATCCACGATGTGCGGGCGTCCTTCACCGACCTTGTGCACCGTCTCGCAGCGCAACCCGGCGGCGCGCAGCGCCAGCGCCGTCCCTTTGGTGGCGACCAGCCCGAAACCGAGCCGCTCCAACTCGCGGGCCACGGCCACGACTTTCGCCTTATCGCTGTCGCGCACGCTGATAAAGGCGCGACCGCCGCGCGGCAGCTGGTCGCCCGCGCCCAATTGCGCCTTGGCGAACGCCTCGCCGAAACTGCGGCCCACCCCCATGACCTCGCCGGTCGATTTCATCTCCGGCCCCAGCAAGGGATCGACGCCGGGAAATTTGACGAAGGGGAACACCGCTTCCTTGACGGAATAATAGGCGGGAATAACCTCGCCGAATACCTGTTGCGCGGCCAACTGTTGTCCGACCATGCAGCGGGCGGCGATCTTGGCCAGCGGCCGGCCGGTGGCCTTGGAGACGTAGGGCACGGTGCGAGAGGCGCGCGGGTTGACCTCCAGCACGAAGATGTCCTCGCCCTGAATGGCGAATTGGGTGTTCATCAAGCCGACCACGCCCAGCTCCAGCGCCATCGCCCGCACCTGCTCGCGCAGCCGGTCTTGGATAGCGGGCGCCAGCGAGAACGGCGGCAGCGAACAGGCGGAGTCGCCGGAATGCACGCCAGCTTCCTCGATGTGTTCCATGATCCCGCCGATAATGACTTCTCGACCGTCGCTGAGCGCATCGACATCGACTTCGACCGCGTCATCGAGAAAGTGATCCAGCAGCACCGGGGAATCGTTGGACACCTGCACCGCTTCACGCATGTAGCGGCGCAAATCCTCTTCGGCGTGGACGATTTCCATCGCCCGGCCACCGAGCACGTAAGAAGGGCGCACCACCAGCGGATAGCCGATCTCCCGCGCCAGCCGCACCGCTTCTTCCGGCTCGCGGGCGGTGCGGTTGGGCGGCTGGCGCAAGCCTAGCCGGTCGATCATTTGTTGGAAGCGTTCGCGGTCTTCGGCGCGATCAATGGCGTCCGGACTGGTGCCGATGATCGGCACGCCGGCCGCTTCCAGCGGGCGGGCCAGTTTCAACGGCGTTTGCCCGCCGAATTGGACGATCACCCCGCGCGGTTGCTCCTTACGGACGATTTCCAGCACATCCTCCAAGGTCAGCGGTTCGAAATAAAGCCGGTCGGAGGTGTCGAAATCGGTGGACACCGTTTCGGGATTGCAGTTGACCATGATGGTTTCGTAGCCGTCTTCGCGCAGCGCGAGCGCGGCGTGGACGCAGCAGTAGTCGAATTCGATGCCCTGGCCGATGCGGTTGGGACCGCCGCCCAGCACCATAATCTTGGCGCGGTCGGTCGGTTCGGCCTCGCATTCTTCCTCGTAGGTGGAATAGAGATAGGCGGTGCTGGTGGCGAATTCGGCGGCGCAGGAATCGACCCGCTTGTAGACCGGATGCACGTCCAACTGCTCGCGCAACCGGCGCACCTCGGTTTCCTCAAGGCCGGTCAGCGCCGCCAGCCGGCTGTCGGAAAAACCTTTGCGTTTTAACAAAACCAATCGCGCCCGATCGCGCAAGGCGGACGGACCGAGCGCGCGCAGCTCTCCGGCGATGTCCACCAGCTCCTCGATTTGCCTCAAAAACCAAGGATCGATCCAGGTCAGTTCATGTAAGGCTTCCACCGAATAGCCCGCCCGGAACCCTTCGGCCACATACCACAGCCGCCGGGGCCCTGGCATCCCCAATTCCTGCTTGAGCAAGGCTTCCGGATCGGGATGCTGGGGATCGAGGATTTCGTTGAAACCGTCCGTGCCGATTTCCAGGCCCCGCAGCGCCTTTTGCAGCGATTCCTGAAAAGTGCGGCCGATCGCCATCACCTCGCCGACCGATTTCATCTGGGTGGTCAAGCGGGTGTTGGCTTGCGGGAATTTTTCGAAGTTGAACCGCGGCACCTTGGTCACCACATAGTCGATGCTCGGCTCGAACGAGGCCGGCGTGCGCCCGCCGGTGATCTCGTTTTTCAATTCATCGAGGGTGTAGCCGACCGCGAGCTTCGCCGCCACTCTGGCGATGGGAAAACCGGTGGCCTTGGACGCCAGCGCCGAGGAGCGCGACACGCGCGGGTTCATTTCGATGATCACCATCCGCCCGTCATCGGGATTGATGGCAAACTGGACGTTGGAACCGCCGGTATCGACCCCGATCTTGCGCAGCACCGCCAAGGAAGCATCACGCATGATCTGATATTCCTTGTCAGTCAGCGTCTGGGCCGGGGCGACGGTGATGGAGTCGCCGGTGTGAACGCCCATCGGATCGAGGTTTTCGATGGAGCAGACGATGATGCAGTTGTCGGCCCGGTCGCGCACCACTTCCATCTCGAACTCTTTCCAGCCCAGCACCGATTCTTCCAACAGAATTTCGCTGACCGGCGACAGATCGAGGCCGCGCTCGACGATTTCCACCAGTTCCTCGCGGTTGTAGGCGATCCCGCCGCCGCTGCCGCCCAGGGTGAAAGAGGGCCGAATGATCGTCGGAAATCCGATCTCGGCTTGGCCGTTCAGCGCCTCCTCCATGGTGTGGGCGATGACCGAGCGTGGGGTGGCCAAGCCGATCTGGTGCATCGCCTTGCGGAACCGGTCGCGATCCTCGGCCATGTCGATGGCGTCGGGCGCGGCGCCGATCATCTCCACGCCGTACTGTTCCAACACGCCGTGGCGGAACAGATCGAGCGCGCAATTGAGCGCGGTCTGGCCGCCCATGGTCGGCAACAGCGCCTCGGGGCGCTCGCGGGCAATGACTTGGGCCACCGTCCGCCAATGGATCGGCTCGATATACACGGCGTCGGCCATGTTGGGATCGGTCATGATGGTGGCCGGGTTGGAATTGACCAGGATCACCCGATAGCCTTCCTCCCGCAGCGCCTTGCAGGCCTGCGCGCCCGAGTAGTCGAACTCGCAGGCTTGGCCGATCACGATCGGACCGGCGCCGATAATCAAAATACTTTTTAAATCAGTGCGCTTGGGCATGACAAATCCTAATGGCGAATCCGTGGGCGCGGCGGACGGCTCGAACAGCCGATCAAGACCGCGCGGCGGTTCGCGCTTCGAGCAAGGCAATAAACCGGTCGAACAGCGGTTTCACATCGTGCGGGCCAGGGCTGGCTTCGGGATGGCCCTGAAAGCTGAACGCGGGCCGGTCGGTGCGGGCGATGCCTTGCAAGGTGCCGTCGAACAGAGAGCGGTGGGTGGGACGCAGATTGGCCGGCAAGCTGGCCTCATCCACCGCGAAGCCGTGATTCTGACTGCTGATCATCACCCGGCCGCTGTCCAAATCGAGCACCGGATGGTTGCCGCCGTGATGGCCGAATTTCATTTTGACGGTCCGCGCGCCGCTGGCCAGCGCCAGCAATTGATGGCCGAGGCAGATGCCGAAAATCGGCAGCCCGCAATCCAGCAGTTCGCCAATGGCGGCGATGGCGTACTCGCACGGCTCGGGATCGCCAGGGCCGTTGGACAGAAACACGCCATCGGGATTCAGGGCGAGCACCTCGCGCGCCGGGGTCTGGGCTGGAACCACGGTGAGCCGGCAACCGCGTTCGGCCAGCTCCCGCAAGATGTTGCGCTTGATGCCGTAATCGTAGGCCACCACATGATAGCGGGTGTCGGCGACGGTCGAAAAACCATCATCGGCCAACCGCCAAACGCCCTCGTTCCAGGAATAAGGTTCGGCGGCGCTCACCACCCGCGCCAGATCCATGCCTTTCAAGCCGGGAAAGGCGCGCGCCTGTCGCACCGCCTGTTCGGCGTCGAGCGTTTCGCACGCCATGATGCAGCCGTTTTGCGCGCCTTTTTCGCGCAACAGGCGGGTCAGACGACGGGTGTCGATGCCGGCCAGGGCGACGATGCCGCGCTCGCGCAGGTACTGATCCAGCGGTTGCCGGCCGCGCCAGTTGCTATACAACGGCGGACAATCGCGCACCACCAAGCCGCTGGCGTGAATCCGGTCGGCTTCTTCATCGCCCGGATTGACACCGACATTGCCGATGTGCGGATAGGTCAGGGTGACGATCTGCCGGCAGTAAGACGGATCGGTCAAGATTTCCTGATAGCCGGTGATCGAGGTGTTAAAAACCACTTCGCCCTGAGCGTAGCCATCGGCGCCGATGGACTCGCCCCGGAACAGAGTACCGTCTTCTAGAGCCAGAAGCGCGGGTTTCCTCAAGAGAGCCTCCAGAACGGACGCACACAAGAAAGGAGCGGAGGACATTCCGCTCCTTTGGCTCGGTGCAATTTAAGGATGTCGCTAAACTGGAGCCGAGTCTACCAAATTGCGCCGCGCCGCTCTAGCCGCGCGCGGTCGGTTCAGCGCAAACCGAGCACATCCTGCATGTCGAACAA